>JAYKIG010000077.1:0-17072 GCA_035286045.1 Cyanobacteriota bacterium
TGTGCTCAAAGGCGCGCTTCACGGTGCTCGTGCCCGCGCCTGAGGAACCGGTGACGGCCACGACCGGATGACGCTTCGACATCAGACACAGGTGTTGGAGGCGTCAGAAAGTTTGGCAGGTCGTGGGTCCGGATCCGCCCGAAGTGCTCCCTCTTGGATCAAACCGATGCCAAATGGGCCAGCAGTTCCCCCTCCAGCCGCTCCCCCATGGCCCTGCAGCCGAGCTTGATGGTGCCTTCACTCCAGAGGTCGGCTGTGCGGAACCCGCCTGTCAGCACCCGGTCCACGGCCGCTTCCAGGGCCGAGGCGGCGGCGTCCTGCTGCAAACCGATCCTCAGCATCATGGCGGCTGAGAGCACCATGGCCAGCGGATTGGCCAGGTCCTGGCCCGCAATATCCGGAGCGGAACCGTGAATGGGCTCAAACAGGCCAGGCCCACCCTCCCCGAGGGAAGCCGAGGGCAGCATGCCGATCGACCCACTGAGCATGGCGGCCTCATCGCTGAGAATGTCCCCGAAGAGATTGCTCGTGAGCAGCACGTCGAACTGGCGCGGCGCCCTCACCAGCTGCATGGCGGCGTTGTCCACATACATGTGGCTCAGGCTCACGGAGGGGAACTCTCCATGGATGGCCTCCACCCGCTCCCGCCAGAGCTGGCTGACATCCAGCACGTTGGCCTTGTCGACGGAGCAGAGTTCGCCCCGACGGCTGGCGGCCAGGGCCATGCCGACCCGGGCGATGCGATCCACCTCATCCGCGAAGTAAGCCATGGTGTTGAAGGCCCGCACCCGGCCCTCCGCCTCAATCCTGCCCTTGGGGGTGCCGAAGTACACACCCCCGGTGAGCTCCCGCACCACCAGCAGATCCACCCCCTCGATGACGGACCGCTTCAGGGTGCTCGCCTCCAGCAGGGCTGGGAAGATCTTCACCGGCCGAAGGTTGGCGAACAACCCCAGCTCGGAGCGGAGGGCCAGCAGTCCAGTCTCAGGCCGTTTCTCCCTCGGCAGGCTGTCGTAACGGGGGCTGCCGATGGCAGCCAACAGCACCGCATCGGCGGAGCGGGCGGCCTCGAGGGTGGAGGTTGGCAGGGGCTCACCGCAGGCCTCGATGGCCGCCCCGCCGAAGGGGTGATCCGCAAACGTCAGGGTGAAGCCATGCAGCTGGCTCACCACCTCCAGCAGGCGACGGGCCACGGCCATGATCTCAGGCCCGATCCCATCGCCAGCAAGCAGGGTGATGCGGTGGGAGGTCATGGGCTGGGCACAACAGGGGGAAAAGATCGGTGCACTGCGGCCCCAGACCTCCTCTGGAGGCTAGCCAGCCGCCCTCACCCGTCCCCCCCTCCGGGTTGGTCGGCCTTGAGATGGCGCAGGGTGCGCGCCATCTCTGGCAATTTGCTGAATGCGGCCGAGCAGCGCAGCCAGAGCCGGTTGGGAATCGCCGGATAGCCGCTCACCACCTCCCCGGCGGGGACGTCTCCATGGATCCCCGATTTGGAGGACGCGATGGCCCCATCGCCCAGGGTGGCCTTGTTAGCCACCCCCACCTGGCCTGCCAGGATCACCCCATTCCCTAGCCGGGCCCCTCCCGCGATGCCCACCTGGGCCGCCAGGGCACAGCCACGGCCGATGCTGACGCCATGGCCCACGTGCACCAGGTTGTCGATCTTGGTGCCTGCCCCCACACGGGTTTCTCCCACGGAGGGCCGGTCGATCATGGAACCGCAGCCCACTTCCACCCCGTCCTCCAGCACCACCAGGCCGGTCTGGGGCATCTTGCGCCAGCCCTGGGGGGTCGGAACGAAGCCGAATCCCTCGGATCCAATGACAGCACCGGAATGCACCACGCAGCGCTCTCCCAGGCGGGATCCCGGGTGGAGCACCGCATGGGCATGGATCTCACAGCCCAGGCCGAGATGCACGTTTTCCACCAGCACCACTCCAGGGTGTAGTACACAGCCCCCGCCCACCTCACAGCCTGGGCCCACCACGGCATGGGGACCCACGTGGGCATCCGGGGCCACCGAGGCTTCGGCACTCACCACGGCAGTGGGATGCACCCCTGGCGGAGGCAGGGTTCTGGGGAAGAGGGCATCGAGGGCCTCGGCAAAGGCCAGGCGAGGCTGGGGCACGGCGATCCAGGCCAGGCCACGACCGCTGGCCAGGGACTGGAGCTCGGGATCTGGGTAGAAAAGCAGCGCCGCCGCAGCAGTGGTCTGCAGGCTGGCCGCCGATCCATGGCCTGGCTCCAGAAAGCTGAGCTGGCCCGGACCGGCCCGCTCCAGGGATTCCGCCCCCATGATCTCAGGATCATCGGCCAGGTGGCGGGGCATGGCCCCATCCACCGAGGGGAGCTGGCTGAGCAGACGGCTGAAACGCATGGATGGGGCGCCCACCGAGGGAGATGTGGGGCGGATCGTAGGCCGCTTCCCCCACCCTCTCCACCGTGGGGCTCTAAGGAGCGGTGAGCACCAGGTGATCGCGATGGACCACCGCGCGTCCCGCCGCCCCCTGGCGGCAACGAATCTGGTCCCGGTCCAGGCCCAGGATGGCGCGCACTTCCTCACTGCTCCATCCGCAAAGCCCCCGTCCGATCTCCCCTCCACCAGGCCCCAGGAGCCGAACGGGGGCCAGGCGATCGAAGTGGCCCTCCACCGCCCGGATCCCAACGGCCAACAGGGATGCGCCCTGGTGGCGCAGGGCCTGCTCCGCCCCCGCATCCACCACCAGTGAGCCACTGGGAATGAGGGCATGGGCGAGCCAGCCCTTCCGATCCGAGAGGGGGGTGGGACTGGGCTGAAACACCGTGCCCACCTGCTCTCCAGCCAGAAGGGCGTCCAGCACGGCGGGATCCCGGCCATCGGCCAACCGCACTCGAATCCCACTGGCGGTGGCAATGCGCGCCGCCGTGAGCTTGGTGGTCATGCCGCCCGTGCCCCACTGGCCTCCCCCTCCTGCACTCTCCTGCAGGCGTGCCAGATCCGACGGATCGCTCACCTCCATAATCGGCACGGCCTGGGAATCGGTGCGGGGATCGGCGGAGTACAGCCGGTCTACATCCGTGAGCAACACCAGCTCCCCCGCGCCGATGGCCACCGCCAGCAGGGCTGAAAGGGTGTCGTTATCGCCGAAGCGCAGTTCATCGGTGGCCAGAGTGTCGTTCTCGTTCACGATCGGCACCACAGTCCAGTCGAGCAGTTGCTCCAGGGTCTGGCAGGCCCTGCGGTAGCTGCGGCGGGAGGCCAGATCACCACGGGTCAGGAGCACCTGTGCCACGGTGAGGCCACGAACGGCAAAGGCTTCCTGATAGAGGGCCATCAATCGTCCCTGTCCGACGGCGGCTGCCGCCTGCAGGGCGGCCAGCTCTGTGGGACGGCTGGGCAGGTTCAGGCCCGTACATCCCAGCCCCACGGCACCACTGGTGACGAGGGCAATGCGCTCCCCAGCCCGTTGGGCGCGTGCGATGGAGGTGGCCAGGTCCATGATCACCGCTGCCGTTGAGCGGTCCGGCTGGCCGCGCAGGAGGCTCGTGCCCACCTTGATCACGCGACGGGGGAGGGAGCGGTTCAGGGCCACTTTCCCCAAAGCGGATAACGGAGATGACGGGCCACTTCCAGCTCAAAGGACTGGAATCGATCCTGCCGGTTGGCTTGCCCCGTGGCATCGATCGGCTTCACCAACACCGTGAACAGGCCGAGGCGGTTGCCAGCCAGTACGTCCGTGAACACCCTGTCGCCCACCAGTGCAACCTGGGATGGGGGAACCTGGAGATCCTGGAGCACGCGGCGCAGGGCACTTCTGCGGGGCTTGGCGGCCCCGGCCGTGTACGGCAGGCCCAAGTGCTGGGAGAGCCCACCGATGCGGCGGCGGGAAGGGTTGTTGCTGAAGAGGTGGATGGGCCTCTGGGCCCCCACTTCCTGGAGCCACCGCTCTGCCACAGGGGGCAGGACAGAGCTTCGGTGGGGGAGCAGGGTGCGATCCACATCAATCACAAGGGCCCGGATGGCTCCCCCGGCATGGGCCTCCAACGCCTCCATGGTCAGCTGGGGCAAGGCACACCCTGGGGTCCAGTTTGGGGTGAGGAGGTGGCGCAGCATGGCCGAGGCTCAGCCCTCCCGTTCCCGCTCATCCAATTCGGCCTCGATCCGGGGCTGGACGCGCTCGAATTCCTCACCTTCCACCACCTCGGCATAGGCCCCCTCCATCCGGGCCACCACGAAGAAGGGATCGAGAGGAATGTAAAGGCCGTACTCCCGGTTGTCCGCCCGAAACTGAATCAACAGTTCGTACAGATCGCTCTCCTCATCTCCATCGGCCAGGTCCTCCTCGAGGTCGTCCTCCACCTCATCCGGATCCGGTTCCTCAAGCTCTCCACTCACGGTCAGGGTGACCGCAGAGCGCACCAGCGTCAGGTCGTGCTCCTGCAACACCACATCCGCCACGGACAGGATCGGCTCGGCGTGTTCCAGGCTTTCAATCACTTCATCCTTTTCATCCTCCCCCTGGGCGATGCGCACCAGGCAAACGGGGGTGTCCACCGGGGTGAGGAGGGCGTAGTCCCTGCCATCCAGAGGGATCAGATGTTCGAGATAGCAGAGGATCTCCCTACCGGTTTGATCCTTCACCAGGACGGTGGGCACATCTCCCGACCCGTTCAGGTCAGGGGGTTCAGGTGTCATTGGTTCAACGGGATAGGGGAAAGGAGAGGAGCGGCTCGGGTTCGACGACAGAACCCTCTCGCAACCATTGTTCCAGCAGCAGGGCAGCAGCAGCACTATCCAGTTTCCCGCTTCGGTCGCCTTTCAGGCCGAATTGCTCGGCAGCAGCCCAACTGGTGGCAAACTCGTTGACCCAGACCAATGGCAGCGCGTGCCCCCAAGCCGCCATCTGCTGCACCAGGAGGCGGCCGTAGCGGAGGCTGTGACGGGCCTGGGCAGTGAGGTGCTGGGAGGCATCGAGAGGCAGTCCCACCACCAACAGCTTGGCCTGCCGGCGCAGAGCCAGAGCTGTCATGTTTCGGGAATCCTCCTGGGGGCTTCGGCGAAGAAGGGCGGGAAGGGGGGTCACCGTGAGGCCGAGGGGATCACATCCCGCAAGACCGATGCGCTTCCGCCCCACATCAAGGGCAAGGGCGGAACAGGGGGGCGTCGGGGCACTCAACGCTGCCCGGCCGGGGTGGGCAAGGAGCGGGGGGCTGGTTTCCACTGGTCGAGCATGGCTTCGAGCCGGAGGGCTGCCTGACGGGCCGGCTGAACCGCTTCCTGCCGGCGCCAGACAGTGCGTGACATGAGGAGCTGTTCGCCAAGGAGCGTGGCTCCCAGCCCTTCCAGCCAGTCGCGACGGGCATGATCGTCACGATCGGAACGCACCACAAGGGGGTTGCCTGGCCTAGCCAGACGGTGAAGCAACCAGGTGCTGGGGGCGCCGTAGAGATCCTCCCGACCAGGCTGGAGACTCAGCTCGGCCACCAGCCCGACCTCGGGATGGTGGGTCTGGTGGCGAATCGCCGCGACGGCTTCGTTACGGCCGGCATCCACCAGCAGCCAGCCGGATCCACCGGATTGATCCAGCAGGTCTTCGATCCGACGGTCGAACACCTGGCGGAGGTGGGCAGGACAGCAGGACTGCTCCAGGTGCCACAACAGGGGTGCGGTCTGGCGATTGAGGGGCTGGATCTGTAACCCGGGGGGAAGGGAGGGAGGCTCTCCGTGGGGCGTCCACTGCCAGAGCTGGTCGAGGCGCACCTGCTGGAACCCCTGAGACCGAAGGAAGGCCTGACGCTGGCCATCCAGCACGGAGGAGGTGGCGATCCAGCTGCACACTCCCCTGGTGCTCTGAATCGCTTCTCGCACCAGGGCTTCCACCACCTCGCCAACGGGTGGAGACAGGGGACCCCGGGGCTGGGCCAGGGCCAGGTGGTCCACCTCCCAGCAGGTGCCCCGCCGGTTCAAGCGTCGGGTCATGATCAGCCCGAGGGGTTGGGGGGGCTGGGAAGGGACACGGAGCAGGGCCAGGTGAACCACTGGCACCTGCTGCCGGGCCGGCATCACGGAACTCAGGAGCCGCTCCGGCAGACCCAGCAGAAGGGCCCGCTGGAGCTGGGGCAGGAGGGGAAGAAAAGCTGGATCCTGGAGTAGATGGAGGTGCCAGCCCTGGAGCCTCTCCACACCCCATCCTTCGGAATGGCTGCCCCTCAGACGATCCATCCCCAGACGAATCTGCTCGAGGTGTTTCGAATCAACGGGCATGGCCAGAGGTGGGGGCCGATCAAAGGCCTCAGGGGGCATGGATGCAGGATCATTTTAAGGCTCCGCCCCCTGCCCCCAGGACAGCCAACTTGCAAGCTGGGCCCGTGGCCCTCAGGCAGGACGAATCAGCACCAGGGGGGTTCGTTCATTGGCATTCCCCGCAGGGTTGGGGCGCAGAGCCCTCTCGATCAGGGGCAGATCACTGCCGCGGCTGGCAGCCAACACTTTGACCCGGCCCAGATCGTTCACATCCACCACCGCCACCGACACCCCGAGGGATGAAGCCATCTCCTGGCAGAAGCGCTCCGGATCGGCGGGGCCCAGCACGAGAGTCTGGTCGTAGGGAGGGGTGGTGCCCGTCACGTCATCGATGAGGCGAGCCTGCTCCCCTGCCAGGCGATAGAAGCCACCCTTGCTCCCCACAAGCTTGAGTAAGAGTCCACCGATCCAGGCGCACAGCACCCGGGCCGGTCCCACGATGTCGATCAGCGTCTGCAACCCGCAGGCGGTGGCCAGGCTGCTGGTGGGGTGGAACACCCGACAGAGCAGGCGGGCCAGCATGGAGGGCTCCACAGTGGAAGGGTGGGCATAACGACCTTGCATCACGGCCAGGGGTGTTTCCCCGATCGTGAGCACATCGTTGGGCTGGAGCAGGGGGCCGCAATAGCGCTCCAGCACCTCTCCCGGCTGATCCAGCACTCCAAGAAGGTGCGTTTTCACCGGAAGGACCTTGCAGCCCTCGCCCTGCCGCCAGCAGGCGGATTCGGGTGTGAGGGGCACGGGTGTTTGCAGAGGGACAAGGATGCCGTTGCGGCGGCTCAGACGGCCGAAAGGGCCGTAATTAATCCAGTGGACATCCAGCCAGAGGGTATCGAGAATGGAGGCGGGATCCGTGCCTGCAGGGGTCTCGAGGCTGATTTGGAGCCGTGCCGCTGTGCTCTTGCGGCCCTTGACGATGTAGGCCGCCCAGTAGCCATCTGGCCGGGCCGGCTCATCGGGATGTAGCGGAGTGATTCGAACCCGCCGGGTGACCGCCGACACGTCCTCCCTTCCGAGAAGCACTGGGTGCGCCTCAATCTCAGGGACGAACACCTCCATGCGCGGATGGGGGTTGCGGATCATGATCTCACCCTCCACTTCCAGGGCATGGCCTTCCCGCCGCACCTGGAACGGTCCGCTCTCCAGCTGGAGTGGGGAGGCCGGCCTGAGACGGTGACGGAGCTCCAGCCAGGCCAGGGACAGACCGAAAAGGAGGAGCAGAAGTAACAATGTGGACAACAGAACGGTCAAATCCGATTACCCGCAGGAACCTGGTGCAGGAGCGTAAGGGCAGGGGCGGCCCTAGGTTCCACTGAATGGCACCGGCCCCGCCACTGGCATGCGCAAAACCTTTGTTCTGGATACCAACGTGCTGCTGCACGACCCGATGGCCCTGACCAGGTTTCAGGACAACGATGTGGTGGTGCCGATCGAGGTGGTGGAGGAGATCGATCGCTTCAAGCGCGATCCATCCGAGAAGGGCCGCAATGCCCGTCAGGTGTCACGGCTTCTTGACGAGTTGCGGGAAAAGGGAAATCTCGCAGAAGGGGTGACCATCGATGCCACCAGCGGCGGCACCCTGAAGGTGGTGTTCTGTCGCAGTGAAACTCTGCAACAACTGCCTCCGGAACTCAAGGGAGGCAACGGCGACAACAACATTCTGGCCGTGGCCCTGGAGCAACGGCTCCAGGAGGTGATGGGCCGCCACCTCCCGGTGGTGCTGGTGACCAAGGACACGAATCTCCGCATCAAGGCCGATGCGGTTGGCCTGATTGCCCAGGATTACACCACCGACAAGGTGGATATCGCCGATCTCTATCCGGGACTCTGCGAAGTATGGGCCAGTGCCGAACAGATGGACCAGGTGAAAACCCCCGGGGGACTTCCCCAGTCAGACCTCACAGCGGACCATCCAACGCTGGTGGCTAATGAAGGGGTAACCCTTGTGAATCAGGCCCAGCCCAATCACACCCTGCTGGCGCGTTTTGATGGCGAAAGCAATGCCCTTCTGCCATTGCAGCGGGCCCCGAAGGTGCGCCTGGGTGCGATCCAGCCCCGGAATCGGGAGCAGACTTTCGCCCTGGATCTTCTCCTGGATCCAGAGATCCAACTGGTGACCCTGATCGGCAAGGCCGGAACGGGAAAAACCTTGCTCGCCCTTGCGGCAGGACTGCACATGGTGGCCGACGAACGGGCCTATGATCGACTTCTGGTGACGAGGCCCGTAATCCCCCTGGGGAAGGACATCGGTTATCTACCAGGAGATCTCGAAGAGAAAATGGGCCCTTGGATGCAGCCAATTATTGATAATTTGGATTTTCTGCTCGGCGCCAGTGAAAGCCATGGCAGCGGCAGGGGTGGGCAGCGCGCGCCGCGCAACAGCTGGGCCGATTTAAAGGGAATGGGACTCCTGGAAGTTGAAGCAATCAGCTATATTCGCGGCCGCTCAATCCCACGACAATATATGGTGGTAGATGAAGCCCAGAATCTCACACCACATGAAGTCAAAACCATTGTGACTCGAGTAGGTGAGGGTACCAAGATTGTGCTCACCGGTGACCCTTACCAGATCGACAATCCCTACGTGGATGCCGAGAGCAACGGTCTCACTTGGCTGGTGGAACGTTTCAAGGGTCAAGGGCTGGCAGGGCATGTGACCCTTCTGCGTGGGGAACGATCGGCCCTGGCGGAGCTGGCTGCCAATTTGCTCTGAGATGGCCCGATGAGCTGCTACTACCCCTTGTTTGGTCTGCCAGCCGGACTGGAGGCAAGTCTGACCTTCTCCAGCCATACGTTGAATCAATGTGCAAAGCCTGGGCAGAGCGCCCCTCATCAACACCAACTGGATCTGGCTCTTTACGGAAGCAGCAGTTCCGGCCACTGGATCCTCTACGACAGACGTCAGGTGCCACACTCCGCAGATGTGGAGGTGCGAGCCTCCACCTACGGCCTATCCCCAGGGGAGTTGCTGGTGGCTGTTCCGTTGGCCTCTGACAGCCCTACGGATGCTCAACCGGAGCAGCTGCCGAAGCCTGCCAGCAAGCGGCTGGATCGATCTCCAGTGGCCGAGCGCTGCAGCCTTGCCTTCCATTGGCGGGGGATCACCAGTTCCTATCAAGGTGAGTACCCCCTGCGCATGGCAGAAGTGAAGGGTGGGAGCTTTCTGAGCTTTGATCCCCTTCTCAAGCCCGACCCCGCTGTGGGGCGATCCCTGGTGGTGTTGGTGAGCATCTCTCGAATCCAGGATCCCTCACCCCTCACGTTGGAGCTTTTCGCCCTCACAAGCCGGGAACTCCTGCGGACGGAGAATCATGCCCGAAACCGTTGCACCATTGTTGATCTGACGGAGGAAGTCTTTAGTTCTGGACCCCTAGTGATGCGTGGCAAGGGTTGGGTCGGGATTCCCATCGTGATTCGTCTGTCGAGGGAGCAAGCCCCTCCATCAATGAGCGTGGAACATACCCATCCGCCAACGGAACTGTTCTGGGAGGAGGACCGTTTGCCGGGCAGCCGAATCGTGAAGAGCTCCTGGTTGGACATCCCACTCAACACAACCCCGACATGAAGACCACTCTTGGCAAGGTGCGCCGATCGGCAGGCCGCCTCCGACACCGCTGGAGTCTCCCCTATGCATCGTTCTCCAAGTTGCCTGCAGGAGGATCTGTCTCCGATCTTTTTCTGTGGCGGGGTGATATTGAAGGCACGAGATTCATTGCAGAAAATACCCTTGCCCTCTTGACGGCAGAACCGATCGAAGTAATCCATCGTTTGACTTTCTTTAATGTCGACGGTGGTCCATTCTATGAATATGAGATCAGCACCAGGGCCCCCTATAAAACTATCGAGCCTGGTGATATTGGCCTGGCTTTAGGTACGTTTATTCACGCCACTTTTTATGACTCAGGCAGCCTCAGTGCAGATGCAAGAAAATTACTTGATCTACAACGGGCCCATCGAGGATACTGTCAGTATCGTCGGCAGAAGGATTCTGTCTGGAGCAGCGTGCATGGAAACCTTGGGGGCATCACCAGCACAGCGGATCGCCACAGCCACAGTCATGGGCTGCTGGCCAGAAGTCGCCGCCAGTTTCTATACACACCTCAGTATCATGTCCATGCCGAACAACACGTGACGTTGTTTTTTCTCAATCCTTGCCGCAAGGATGTTGCTATCTCGATCTTCCGCTGCTGCTCAGAGAAAGAGTCCGGCCCAAGCGAAGCACTGCAAACACTCCATGTGCCTTCCCTGGGGGTTCGAAGCTGGGAGGTGACTGGTCTGGAGGGTTATGTCACTTGCCAGTCAAAATTACCGATGTGCCGTCCAATTATATTCATTCAAGACGCATACAGCCTTCATCATTTTGATGTTTTTCATACCTGATGATCAACCGCAATCCGGTCAGCGCAACCTCTGATCAACACCGGTGGCAGCGTCGATTGTGGGTCTCTGCCGCACTCTTCGCCGTCATCGGCCTGCTCCTCCAGGGGTGGCGAATGTACGCCCTCAGCGCCTCCTACGACCAGGGGATCTTCACTCAGGCGCTCTGGAACGGCCTGCGCGGTCATCCCTTTGAAAGCACCCTTTCTTCCCAGCTCTCCACCAATGTGATCCACGGCGGAGAGGTGCCGGCCCTGGGTTATCGACGCCTGGGGCAGCATTTCACCCCCTTGCTGGCCCTCTGGATTCCTCTGGTGGGGTTCGCGGGAGCCGGAGCCCTTGGTGTGATTCAGGTGGGACTGATCACCGCCGCTGGGTTTGCCCTTCACCAACTGGCACGCCTCTGGCTGCCAATGAATCTGGCGGCGATGGTGGCCATCAGTTTCTTCGGTGCCAACGCGGTGATCGGGCCCACCTGGGGCAATTTCACCGATCTCTGCCAGCTCCCTCTGCTGGTGTTTCTGCTGTTGATCGGCCTGGAGAGGGGCCCCTGGTGGCTGGTGGCTGGGGCAGCCTTCCTGATCCCCCTGGTGCGAGAGGACACGGGCGTGGTGCTGGTGGGGATCGGCCTGTGGCTGCTGCTGCGGCGACGCCACCGCTGGCCGGTGGGCCTGGCCCTGATCCTTTGGGGTGGTGGCTGGGTGCTGCTGGTGACGAACGTACTGATGCCGCTGTTCAGCGAAGACAATTCCCGCCGCTTCATGGTGGAAAACTTTGGCCAGTACATCGGCGAGCAGGAGAAGGCCTCCAGCCTGCAGGTGCTGCGCGCGAGTCTGAGCCAACCGCTCCTGTTGCTGAGGGAGCTGGTGAGTCCGCCGGATCAAACGATCCGCTATCTGCTCGGGCAGGCACTGCCGCTGATGTTTGTACCTCTCCTATCGATCGACAGCTGGCTGTTGATGGGACTCCCCTTGCTGGGACTGCTGCTGGCCCAGGGCAGCAACAACCCGCTCTCCATCAATATCCGCTACACCTTCCTGGTGGTGCCAGGCCTGTTCGCTGGGGCGGCCCTCTGGTGGCGCAGCCACGTCCATCTGTTCGCTCAGCGGCGCCTGCGGGCGTTCTGGATGGGCTGCATTGCCCTCTCCCTCCTCTTCACGCTCACAAGCAACCCCAACAGATCCCTCTCCTGGTTGGTGCCCGACAGCATCAGCCCTTGGGTGCATGTTCCCCTGGCGGCCCAATGGAGCCACGCCGCTGAAGCGCGTCAGGCGATAAGGCTCATCCCCCGGGAGGCCACGGTGGCCGCCACCACCCACCTGGTGCCGAAGCTGGCCCAGCGCGAGGTGCTGGTGCGCTTCCCCAATGCCATCACCTATGCCGATAGGAAACGACAGATCCACCCGGTGGATTGGGTGGCAGCAGACCTGGGCCGGCTCCAGCGCTACGCGCCAGCCTTCAACGAAGATCAGGATGTGCTCGAGAAGGCCACCGAACGCCTCACGGCCATGGGCCGGAGTTACGGAATCCGGGCGTTGCGGGATGGGGTGGTGATCCTCCAGCGGGGAGCCCCTGATCTGCCTGGAACGCGGGAAGCCCTGGAACGGCTGCTCAGATCATCGCGTGGGGATGAACGGAGCGATCAAACTCCTCGCCGCTGATGGCACCCAACATCACCGCACTTTCCCTGAGGCTGAGGCCATGGTCATGGGCATGGCGGGCGATCGCACAGGCCTGGTCGTAGCCCAGCACGGGGGTGAGCGCCGTCACCAGCATCAGGCTCTGGTCAAGATGTTGGCCAATGCGGGCCTCATCCGGTTGCAGCTCTTCGATGCAGTGCTCACGCAGGCCTGAACAGGCCCCACTCAGGAGCTCAACACTACTCAGACAATTCAGGGCGATGAGGGGTTTGAAGACGTTGAGTTCGAAGTTTCCCTGGCTGGACGCCATCTGCACGGCCGTGTTGTTTCCCAGCACCTGCACCGCCACCATGGTGACCATCTCACACTGGGTGGGATTCACCTTTCCGGGCATGATGCTGGATCCTGGTTCATTCGCCGGCAGGATCAGCTCGCCGAGACCGCAGCGAGGGCCACTGGCCAGCCAGCGGATATCGTTGGCGATCTTCATCAGGCTGCCGGCCACCACAGCCAGAGCCCCATGGGTGGCGGCGAGGGCTTCATGGCCTGCGAGGGCCTGAAATTTGTTGGCTGCGGCGTGGAAGGGCAACCGAAGGCGCTCGGAGAGACGGGCCGCCACAGCCTCCCCGAATCCGGCTGGGGCGTTCAGGCCCGTCCCCACGGCCGTGCCACCGATCGCCAGGGCCCGCAGAGCTGGGAGCGTGGCCCGGAGGCCCGCCAGGCCCAGTTCCAGCTGGGCCTGGTAGCCCCCGAATTCCTGGCCCAGGGTCAGGGGCACCGCATCCTGCAGATGGGTGCGACCGATCTTGATCAGGCCGGCATAGGCGGTGGCTTTTCGGGCCAGGGAAGCGATCAGGGCTTCCAGGGCGGGCAGGAGGGTCTGCTCCAGGGCCAGGCAGGCGGCCAGATGCATGGCGGTGGGAAAGGTGTCGTTGCTCGACTGGCTCAGATTCACATGGTCATTGGGATGGACGGGCCGCTTGCTACCCAGCTCCCCCCCCATGGCCGCGATGGCCCGGTTGGCGATCACCTCGTTCACATTCATGTTGGTCTGTGTGCCAGAACCCGTCTGCCACACCCTGAGGGGAAACTCGTCGTCGAGTGCGCCGGAGGCCACCTCCTCCGCCGCGGCCACAATCCTGGAAGCCAGCGTGGGATCCAGCGTTCCCATCTCAGCATTCACCTGGGCGCAGGCGGCCTTGAGATGGCCCAGGGCATGCACGATGGCCAGGGGCATGGGCTCCCCAAAGGAAAAAAGCTGGAGAGAGCGCTGGGTCTGGGCCCCCCAGAAGTGCTCGGCGGGAACCTCGATCGAACCGAGGCTGTCCGTTTCGACCCGCCTCTGCGATGCCATGTCAATCACTGAGAGAGGACGCTGGAGCGGTCTGCCACCCATCGTTGAGCTCGTTGAAGCTCGCCACTCTCCTCTCTGCGCTTGAGGGGGGGAGGGGCAATCCCGTGGCCTGGCTCAGGGCAGCATGAATCGTGTCGATCTCCACCTGGCCAGGAGCATCCAAAACAAGCTGCCCCTCCTGGCCCAGAACCACCACCTGGGGAATCACTCCCCGCCAGTAATGGAGGGGGTCGGTCGGACCACCCTCCACCCGTCCCTGCAGGGGGTCGGTGACCAACGGCAGGAGTTCGATGCTGTTTCCCCACACCCGTTGCAATTCCGAGACGATTCCCGCAAAGCGTTTGCTCACCGCACTGTCATCGAGATAAAAGACCAGAACGGTCACCCGATGATCCGCCAGAGATTCCGCCAGGGTGAGGCGGGGCGGCACCAGGGAGCCATTGCCAGCGTAAAGGGCAAAGATATTGCCGTCATAGCGGTCATTGTCCAGGCTGGCCCAGGCTCCCGGAGGGCAAGCAAGCAGACCCACAAGCAAAACGGTGAGCACAAGAGCCTTGGCTCTGATCCAGTGAGCCGCAGAACCGATCATCAACGCGTGATCCACATGTTGAGGATTATGGGGTTCAACGGCCCAGGCTTCTTCCCATTCCCTGAGCGATTCCCCGACCCACCAGGCCGATGGCCCGGCCCACCACCCGGGTGAGAAACACCACGAAGAGGTCTCCCAGGGCCCGGACCAAGGCCTGCGCCTGGGGAGCAAGGGCATCGCGCACCTCCAGGGCCAGGGTGACGAATTGCTGGGGCCAGCGCAGCCGTCTGAGCTCCCCATCCCGGGGTTCAGTGAGGTCGAGCCGACCGATGCCGCCCTCTTTCAAGCAGAAGAGTGGGCGGCGGCTCTCGTAAAGCTGGATCGGCCGCTGCACCCAGCTGGTCCAGCGCTCCTGGGCATTCAGCTGGTTGCGTAGCCGCTCAAGATTGCGGGTGGGCAAGAGGTTCTCCCGCAACAGGTAGCGGCGCAGTTCGGGCCACTCCGCACTCAGGGCCAGCACCTGGCTGCTGATCTGTTCGGCGTTCCTCACCAACCAGTTGGCTAGAAGCATCTCGAGATACAGCACCGCCTGGGGCTCATCGGGAGCCCTCAGCCGACCATCCACCACGAGGGGGCGGGCCTGCAACACAGCAGCCAGCATGGAATGGGGATCGGGGAGCTCGGGATCCTCTCCCTCGAGATCGCTCTGGCTGAGCAGGGTGTCGGCCACAGGTTGCAGGGCGCCCTCCCGGGGTAGTTGTACGTAGGGACCGGCCATCTGCCGCAAAGCCTGTTGCCGTAGCTGGGGTTGCAGGATGGCCCAGCGCTGACGAAGGGTTTCGGCGCTCAGATCTTCCTTCTGCAGGTTGTCGCGGAGGTTGTCCAGCTGCTCCAGCAAGGCCAGCAGGAGATCCCGTCGCCGCTCGGCCTGCAGGCCATCAAAGGCCAGCAATTGGCCGCTGAGGTTGGCCGGCTCGGCCGCAACAGCATCCTGCAGACGCTGACGCAGGGCCCGCCAGATCCCCTCCGCATTCCGTTGCCGAAGGGTGAGGGAGAGCACCGGGGCGAGAGCTCCTCCGGATCCGGAGGAAGGGGCGTCAGAGGGGTGAGGGATCCGGGACGGGGTGGCCTGCACAATCCCGTGGGACGGAGCAGGCTGGAATTCAAAACCCCAGGCCATGGTGAGGGGACCCCAGAGCCAGAGCAGCAGTGAACGGGCGGCCTGAAGCTCCCTGCACCGGCCCTCGAGCAGCAACTGGGCGAGCCAGGCCGTGGGGGGTGGATTGAGAAGTTGACGACACACCCGCAGCTCCGCATCGATCTGCTGGAGACCGCTCACTAGAAGCCACTGTCCCATTCCCATGGGCACGGGTTCCCTCCAGGGGGAATCGCCTGCGCCCCCGAGAAGATCCACCACCCGACCACCGTCCAGGAGAGTGGAGACCGCGTCTCGCACGGTGGCCGCATCAGGTGCCTCGAGCAGTCCCTGAAGGGGAAGATCCAGTAGGAAGTCCCTTGGATAGGACAAGGCCCCGGAGGAGAGCAACAGCACCGGGGCGGGATGCCACCGCTCCTGGAGGAGGCGAAGCTCCTGGATGAGCGTGTTGGCGGGGGGAAGGGTGGTCAGACTCCAAAGGACGAGCCGGGGGGCCCCTTCCAGTTGCTCCGAGCTGTCCGCCAGCAGGTACCGCGGAGGATCCTGGGTCAGCCAGCGCTTCAGACCTTCCCTGGAGAGCCCATCGCCAAGGACGAGGATTTGGGGAAGACGCTCATTGGAGGAGAAGGGCCTGGCCACAATCATGGTGTCAGCGAGGGGGGCCGACGACCGAGGAGATTCAGAGTGTAGGCCTCAATCTGATACCCCGTTTGTTGCTCGATAAGGGCAAGGAGGTGGGCTGGAAGACTGACCTCCAGATCATGAATCTCCCCTGTATCCAGGCATGTGAGATGGCTGTGAGGGTCAGCCCTATAGCCATAGAGGCGCCCACTGGCTCGATCCAGACACTCAATCACGCCAGCGGACTGAAGCGACTCCAGATTCTGGTAAACGGACGTATGGCCGATATTCCGTCCAAGGTTATTGAGTTTCTCAAAAATATCTCTGGCGCTGAGATGGGTTTTCTCAGTCCATAGCAACTGCAGCACCATGCGTCGCTGTCTGCTCAGGCGCAGGCCCAGTTCGCGGCAGCGGCGGTAGGCCGCATCCACCGTGTCCGCAGAGGCCTGTTCCCGCTCCTGGCCAGATGGGGGGCCAGCCAAGGAAGGGTCGCCAGGGGCGGACCGTTTTCCAGGTGTTGGAGGTGGTGGATCGGAGTGGGCCACAAAACCTGGATGGAAAGAGCGAAACGCAACCGTCAACCATGCCTCTTTATAGAGGATTCAAGCGATTCATGCTCAGGAACCAGACTGAAAGCATGCATCAGGCGATGGGCAAGCCACCCGGGTCCTGCCATCGCCCGGGCCCGATGGCCTGCAGGGCTTCCCTGAGATCCAGGCCTCCGTCATAGAGGGCTCGCCCCACGATCACCCCCTCAACGCCCAGGGGGGCCAACACCAGGAGGCTGAGGAGATCACTCAGGGAGCCCACACCACCTGACGCAATGATCGGGAGGGAACTGGCCAGCGCCATGGCCCGCAGAAACTCCAGATTGGGGCCGGCAAGGGTGCCATCTGTGGCGATATCAGTGGTGATCAGGGCCGCGACACCACTTCCCTCGAAGCGGCGGGCCACATCGGTGGCGAGAAGGGCACTGTTGTCGAGCCAGCCGCGGGTGGCCACCTGACCCTCCCTGGCATCAATACCCACCACGATGCGACCGGGGTGGGATGCTGCGAGCTGACACACCAGATCTGGCTCTTCCACCGCCAGCGTGCCCAGGATCACCC
>JAYKIG010000078.1:0-12309 GCA_035286045.1 Cyanobacteriota bacterium
CCAACGAAGCGGCCTGGTTGTTGCAGCTCCTGCTGCGGGCTCTGGGGTCCAACAACCTGGCCGATTGCTCCGATCTCTGCCATGCCCCCTCCACCGTTGGCTTGAGCGAGGTGTTTGGCAGCGGCACGTCCATGGTGAATCTGGAGAGCTTGCGGCAGGCGGATGGTGTCGTGTTGGTGGGCTCGAACGCGCCGGCCAACCATCCCCGCCTGATGAATGAGCTCATCCGCCTGCGGGAGCGGGGCGGCACGGTGATTGTCATCAATCCTGTGTTGGAAGCGGGCCTGCTCAATTTTGGCTCGCCCGCCTTCCCGATCCGCTCCATGCTGGGAAGTGGCAGCCCGATCGCTTCGCTCTTCCTCCAGCCCATCCCCGGCTCCGATGTGGCGGTGTTTGTCGGTCTTCAAAAGGCGCTGCTGGAGAGCGGTGCCATTGCGTGGGAGCTGGTCAAGGCCCATGCCGATGGTTGGGAGGCGGTGATCGCCCACCTCGAAGCCACAAGTTGGGAGGCGATTACCACCTGCTGCGGCCTCAGCCGAGAGGAGCTGGAGCACACCGCCAGCCGCCTGGCGGCCTGCCGTGCCGTGGTATTTGCCTGGGCGATGGGCATCACCCACCACGCCAACGGCACGAGCAACGTGCGGGCCATCGCCAACACGGCCGTGCTCTCGGGAAACGTGGCTAAGCCCGGCGCTGGCACCATGCCCATCCGCGGCCACTCCAATGTGCAGGGGTTTGGGTCCATGGGGGTGACGGTGCGTCTGCGGGAATCCATGCGATTGGCCCTGGAGCACCTGCTGGGCAAGTCCCTCAGCCGCACGCCGGGCTACGACACCCGGGCCCTGATCGATGCGGCCGATCGGGGACGGGTGGACACCTTGTTGTGCTTGGGCGGCAACCTCTATGGCGCCAATCCTGACAGTGGCCAGGCCGGTCGCGCCCTGGCCAAGATCGACACGATTGTGTATCTGGCAACCAAGCCCAACACCGGCCATTTTCATGGCCTGGCGGCCCGCCAAACGCTCCTGCTGCCGATGTTCAATCGCTTCGAAACGCCCCACCGCACCACGGTGGAATCGGGCAACAACTGGGTGCGCCTCAATGAACCCGGCACCACCCATCTGGACAGCACAGAACTCATCAGTGAGGTGGCTTTCCTGGCGGAGCTGGCCCACCGCTTGCATGGCGACACACCGATCAACTGGCGCCGGCTGCAGGATCCCGTCTATGTACGGGAACTGATCGGGCGCACCGTGCCAGGCTACGAAGCCATCGCAGGCATCGATGGAAACCGGCGGGAATTCGAGGTGGCCGGCCGTGTGTTCCATGGCTCCCGCTTTGCCACGGCCACGGGCCGGGCCCAGCTGGCGCCCACGCCCCTGCCGGAGCTCACCCTCCCCGGCCCGGAGCACTTCGGTGGTCTGGCGCCGGGAGAGAAGGGCCTGGTGCTCAGCCTGATCACCGCCCGCAGCTACGGCCAGCACAACACTGTGGTGTACAAGCCCGGCGACAGCTACCGGGGCATGCCCCACCGCCGCACGATCCTGATGAGCCCCGCCGATCTGACCGCCAGCGGCCTGGAGGCCCACCAGTGGGTGTGCGTGCAGGGCGACGCCGGCAAGCTGGAGGGCATCGAGGTGATTCCCGGTTCGATCCGCCCGGGCGCGGCGCTGATGTTCTACCCGGAAGCCAACGTGTTGATGCACGCTGTAATCGATGGGGAGAGCGGCACCCCGGCCTTCAAGCGGGTGCCGGTGCTGGTGCGGGGGGCTGGAGCACGGGTTCCCGGTAAGGGATGAAGTTGGCCTTGCGGGTGCCACAGATCGGACAGACCCAGCTGTCGGGGATGGCTTCAAACGCGGTGCCCGGGGCGATGCCGGAGTCGGGATCGCCCACCGCCGGGTCGTAGATCATGGAGCACACCTTGCAGATCCACTTGCCCGGCACCGGGGCGGCAGCCTCGCCGGCCCTGCCCTTGCCCTCCAGGGCCTCCAGGGCCACGCCATAGCGCTCTGCATGGTGCTGCTCGATCGGGGCCAGGAAGCCGAAGTTGCTGGCGGCACGGCGGAAGATGGCGGCGTGGTCGCTGGACTCGGCCACCTGGTTGTCAAATTCCGCCGCCGCGTCGCCATCGCAATCGGAGCGGGCCTGGGCGGCGAACTCCGGATACATGGTAGTGTACTCATAGGTTTCCCCCTCGATCGCCAGCTCCAGACAGCGCGCCAGGATCACGCCCTTCTCCTCCGGCGAGAGGCTGTCGGGATCGGTCACCACCAGCTCCGGGTGAAGCAGCCGGAAGTGGGCGAAGGCATGCTCCGTTTCCTGGTTGGCCGTATCGCGGAAGAGGCGGGCCAGCTCCTGGTTTCCCAGCTGTTTGGCCACCTCCGCGAAGAAGAGGTATTTGCGGTTGGCCATGCTTTCGCCCCCAAACGCGGCTTCCAGATTGGCGTGGGTGCCTGGGTTGCTCAGATCCATGGGGCAGATGGTGGCTTTTCCGAGTATGAAGCCGTCCGCGGATGGCGGACCCGTAGTCCTGGGCACCATGCGAAGCCCGATGGCCAGCGAAGGTGTGGAATGAGATCTGCACGCCGATGGTGCACGGGTGCTGAAAGTCTGCGGCTGGCTGAGGGAGCAACGGCGGCGCGGCCGGGCCTATCAGCCCCGCTTCCATCGCCGCCAGATGTCGGTGACCTGGCTGGGAGCCCTGCTGGCCCTGGCAGCCCTCGGTCTAGTCAGCGCCTGGAGCGGCATGGGCCTGCTGGCGGCGCCGCTGGGGGCGTCGTCGGTGCTGCTCTTCGGCTACCCCGCCAGCCCCCTGGCCCAGCCCCGCAACATCGTGCTCGGCAACCTGCTGGGGGCCCTGGTAAGCGTGGCGGCGGTAGCCTGGCTGGGCCAGGGGCCGCTGGTGGTCGCCCTGGCTGTGGCGCTCACGATCCTGCTGGGTCAACTGCTGCGCTGTCTCCATCCCCCGGCCGGTGGGCTGGCGTTTCTGGGAGTAGCCCTGGGGGCCACGCCCCCCTATGTGCTCACCCCAGTGCTCAGCGGGTCACTGCTCCTGGTCTTGATCGCCACCCTCTTCAGCCGCTGGGTTCCCGGGTCATTGCCCTATCCCCAGCACTGGTTGTGATGGCCTGGGTGGTTAGCCTCCCAGATACGCCATAGCGACATGATCCCCCCCCGCCTCAGCGGTCCAGGCGGCCGGGCGCTCCTCGCTCCAGCGGTCGTTGCGGCCTTGCCAGAGGTCGGTGATGGCCCTGCGCAGAGCGACGCTGGAGGTGTTGGGGGAGAGCCAGGGGCGCAGGTCGAGGCCGCTGGCGGGGGCGGCGAACAGGCAGGTGTAGGCAATGCCGTCGGCGGTGACCCGCAGGCGATTGCAATCGCCGCAGAAGGGGGAGCTCACCGAAGCCACCACGGCCAGATGGGCGCCGCCGGTCTCTGGGTCGCGATCCAGGTAGCGCCAGCGGCTGGCCGTGCCATGGCTGGGCCGGCCCAGGGGCTCCAGGGGCCACTGGCGGCCGATCCGCTCCACCATCTCGGCGGCGCTCACCACCGCCTCCGGCCGCCAACCGTTGCGGTTGCCCACATCCATGAATTCGATCAACCGCAGCTCCAGGCCGCGCTCGCGGGCCAGAGCCGCCAGGGGCAAGAGCTGGTCGTCGTTGCGCCCCCGCTGGATCACCGCATTGAGCTTGAGGGCCCCACGGGCGGGATCAAAGCCGGCGGCGCGGGCATGCTCCATCGCCGCCAGCACCCGCGCCAGCAGGGCCTCGCCTTTGCCGGGGTGGAGGCCGGCCATGGCGGCCACCGCGGCGGCGGTGGTGCCATCCAGGCTCAGGGTGAGCCGGTCGAGGCCGGCGGCCCGCAGGGCCAGGGCCCGCTCGGCGCTAAGCAGGGCGCCGTTGCTGGTGAGGCTGATCTCCCGCAGGCCAGTCCCCCGGGGGTCGGCGGGTGTTGCGCGAAGGGGGGCACAGGCGGCAATCAGGGCCTCCAGGCCGGGATGGAGAAGCGGTTCCCCACCGGTGAGCCGCAGATGGTGCACCCCCAGGGCCACAGCGGCCTCCACCACCGCCAGGCGTTGAACCTGGCTCAGCAGCCCAGGCGGCTCGCTGCCATCCGGCAGGCAATAGGGACAGGCCAGATTGCAGCGGGCCGTGAGAGACAGCCGCAAAACCCCAAGGGGGCGGCCATGGCGGTCGAGGGGGCGGTCGCGGAGGCTCAGGAGCCGGGAGCGGCAGAGAAAAAAACGCTAGGGTCCAGATCTGCGCTGTGGTTGATATTGCGCAGGGGCCTTGCCTCCAGGGGCACGGCGGCCCAGGCTTCGCCGGCCAGCCAGCGCTGGATCCCCCTCTCCCCGGCCTCCAGGGCCGCCTCCAGCCGGCAACGGCGGGCCGTGGAAGCGGGCACCAAGCCGAGCAGGGGCTGCAGGCGCTGCCCATCGTGGGCCAGGTGGATCCGGTCCCGGTCTGGATCGACCGCTGCCGCAGCGATCAGCGCCTCCAGGGTGGGGCCATCCAGCCAGGGCATGTCCACCGGACAGAGCAACAGCCGTTCTTCAGGGTGCCGCTCCATCAGTCGGGCCAGAGCCCGGAGCGGACCATCCCAGGGAGGAGGCTCGCGGAACACGGCCAGGGGCGGGGTGAAGAGGCTGCCAGCCCCCCGCTCTGCCATCAGGGCATCCGCCCGCAGCCCGTGGGCGCGGTGACGGCTGATGAGGGTGACCGGCTGGCCGAGCGCCAACAGGAGCTCCAGGGCGTGATCCAGCCAGGTTCCTCCTGCGGGGTGAGGCAGCAGGGCCTTGTCGCGGCCCATGCGCCGGCTGGCGCCACCACTGAGGAGGCAGCTGCGGAATGAATCGGTCACGGCTTCCATCCTGACCCGAACCGCCAGGCAGGTCCCCAAAGCGCAGAAGAAGCCCCACACTGTCAGCAGCGGTCGCCAGTGCCATGCCTCCCCTGCGCAGCCCAGCCCTCACCGGCCTCCCTGTGTTGGCCTCAGCCCTGTTGCTTGCGGTCGCAGGATGCAGCAAGGCCAACACAGACAAAGGGTGGGGTGAAAGGTATGCCCACGCCGATCCGGATGGTGCTGACCTATGCCGGCGCCTCCTTTCCCGCGGCCCTCTACCGGCGCTGGTTTGACGAACTGGCCGCCGAGGGGGTGGGGGTCAAGTAACAGTCGGGGGGATCCGGGGCCGGGCAAATCGTGGCCCCCACTCTGGACAACAAGAAAGCGGCCCTGGGCAGCATCGACACCCGACCGATCCGCCGCCTGCAGGACGCCACCCGATCCGTGAGCGGAGGCAACTACACCCACGTGATCCCCATGGCCAGCGACGATGAATTCGGGGATCTCGCCAAAGCCGTCAACGCCATATCGGCCAAGCTCGGCGAACGGGAGGAGAGCCAGCGGCAACAGATCGGTGAGAACCAACGGCTCCTGCTCAGCATCCTTCCCGGCAGCACCGCCTCCCGGCTGGAGGAGGGGAGCCAGGCACTGGCGGAAACCCACCCGGATGTGTCCGTGCTGTTTGCGGAGATCGAAGGCTGAGACGCCCTCTCTCAGGGGCGTCCAGCCACCGAGGCCATCCCCCTGCTCCAGGACCTCAGCGGCAGGCTGGATGAGGCTGCCCGACGGTGCGGCATGGAGAAACTTCAGGATGTGGGTTCCAGCATTCTGGAGGTGATTCACGGGTTCAACCGGGCCCAGCGGGTGCCCCTCTCCCTGTGCATCGGCATCCACGCAGGTCCGCTGGCCACCGGCGTGATGCGGGGCGAGCAGCGACTCTCCTTCGACATCTGGGGCCCCACCGTGACCATCGCCCGCAGCATCCACCCCTCCCCCAATCGGGTGCAGGTGAGCACCCCCATCATGGAAGCCCTGCAGGGGCGCTATCGCTTCAGGTCCCGGCCGCCGATCACGGTGCGCGGATTCGAAGAGATCGCCGTGTGGGAGATCGAGCCAGAGGGGCTCATCTCAGGCGCGGCACCGGCTGCTGGGGCGGCGGCCACTGGGTGGCCACCCGGTGATAGCTCACGGGAGTTGCCGTGAGCCAGAGCACGGCGCGCAGTCCATCGGTTTCGTAGGGATCGCCGGTGTAGTTGAAGCGCGGTTGCTCGGGCGGCGCCGCCCCCACCCCTTCCACGAAGCCGAAGCGCTCCAGCCCCTCGGAGAAGTAGAGATCCTGCATCAGATACCAGCGGGTTTCATCCACGGAAGGATCGATCTTGTGGGTGGTGATCGTCTTGCGGGTGAGGCGCACGCCGATGTCGCGGCTGATCTGGCCCACCCACACCGGGGTGCCTGTCACGGTGACGGGCGCCAGCCAGAGGCGCATGTGGTTGCGCTGGTCCACATTGCTGCGGCCCTTCTGCAGGGCCAGATCCTGGGGCCGGCCGAACACATACAGGGGCGACACGGGCGCGTAGCGGTAGCGGTGGCCGAAGAGGGAGGAGGTGATCGTCTGCCAGGCCGAATCAGCGGAGAGAGTCTGGGTGACATGCCAGCCTCGCCGGGCCAGGGCAGGAAACACCGCCTCAGCGCCACCGATCAACACAATGTTGAGAGGATCGGCGGGGGTGCGGCGATCGCCCCCCAGGGCACAGCAGGGCAGGGATTCCAGCCAGGTCTTGAGCTGGGCCTCCGTGAGCACGGTCATGCGGCCGGGCGCCTGGAGGTGCTCCCAGTTCACCCGCTGGAAATCCGTGCGCAGCCCCGGCACCCGGGTGAGGAAGGACAGGCGCCGCACCCGCTTGCGGCCCGGGGCCACCAGCTCCACATCGGCATATTTGATGCCCTCATCCCGGTTGGTGAACACATAGCCGCTGATGGTCTGGCCAGGATTCACCGCTTCGGGGAGCTCCAGGGCGCGCAGGCGGGCATCGATGCGGGCATTGCCAGAGCGATCCAGCAGGCGATGGCCCTGCCAGGCCACCTCCAGGGGGGAGAAATACTCGCTGTCGATCGTGATCGGGGGGATGTAGTAGCGGGTGTCCTCCCCGTTGCGCACCCGGATCCACACGGGCTGGATGTTGGCCTTGGCCAGATTGAAACCCACCAGCTGCTTGGCCTCCCCATCACTCAGGCTGGCCACGCTCACGGTGACGCCCCCCACCTGCCGCGTTTCCGCCCGGCGCACGATGGCCTGGGGGGAGAAACCCTGACGGCCGTCGCCGCCTGTAGAGGGGCTGCTCACCACTAGCGCCGGCAGAGCCGGCAGGAGCAGGGCGAGGGACCAGCGAGGCCATGCCGGATGGGTCATGGGGAAGAGAACGCCAGGCACAGCCTGCCAAAGCGCAGGGTTCTGGTCATCCTGAAGGGGTCGTTCTCCCCGTCCATGCCGCTGACCTGCCCCCTGCCCTGTGGTGCTCGCCCGACCCTGCGCCGAACCCTGAGCCCGATGGCGGCCCTGCTGCTGCTCGGCCCCTGGCTGGGGGCCGCCGCGGCCACGGTGTACAGCGGCGGGGACATTCTCACGATGGTGGGGGATCGACCCACCTACGCCGAGGCCCTGGTGGAGCGGGACGGCCGGATCCTGCAGGTGGGGCCGCTGGCGGAGGCCCTGCGGCTGGCCGGGCCGGGGGCGCGGCGGGTGAACCTGGCAGGCCGCACCCTGCTGCCGGGCTTCATCGATGCCCACGGCCACCTGCCCGACTACGTGACCACGTGGGGCCGGCCCGACCTCAGTCCGCCACCGGTGGGCACGGTGAAGAGCGTGGCCGACATCCAGGCGGTGGTGCGCCGCTGGCTGACTGAACACCCCGCAGCGGCGGGTCAGCTTGTCTTTTTCACGGGCTACGACGACAGCCTGCTGGCCGAACGGCGCCATCCCACCCGGGCCGATCTGGATGGGGTGAGCGCCACGGTGCCGATCCTGCTGCTCCATGCCTCCGGCCACCTGGCGGTCGCCAACAGCGCCGCCCTGGCTCTCGTGAAGATCAATCGCACCACCCCCGATCCTCCGGGAGGCCTCATCCAGCGGGATCCGACCACGGGGGAGCCCAACGGCGTGCTGGAGGAGACGGCGGGCTACCCCTTTCTGCCCCTGATCCCCCAGGCGACCCTTGCCCAGCGGCTGACCACCCTGGAGGAGGTGCAGCGCTGGTGGGCCAGCTACGGGCTCACCACCGCCCAGGACGGCCTGAGCAACCCGGGCAACCTGGAGCTGCTGCGGGAGGCGGGCCGCCAGGGGCGCCTGATCCTGGATGTGGTGGCCTATCCCTTCTTCAAGGTGCTGGGGGATCCGCAGACCCTGGAGCTCAAACTGAAGGAGGTGGAGATCGTGAAGCCCGGAGCCGCCTGGCCCCTGGGCTCCATGGAGGCCAATGCGGGCCGGGAGTTTGCCGGGCCCCAGGCGAAGGCCGGCCCCGCCCAGGCCACGGCGGGGCCAGCGGCGAAGCTGCGGGTGGGCGTGTACGAGAACCACCTGAAGATCGGCGGCATCAAGCTCACGAGCGATGGCTCCCCCCAGGGGCGCACCGCCTACCTGAGCCAGCCCTACACCACCCCGCCTCCGGGCCAACCCGCCACCTATCGGGCCTATCCGGTGATGAGCCAGCAGGAGGTGGACGACTGGGTGGCCCTGGGCTGGCGCAATGAGATTCCGATCCTCACCCACACCAACGGCGATGCGGCCGTGGAGCAGCTGATCACCGCGGTGGGGAAGGCCCGGGCCCGCTACGGCCCGAAGGATCTGCGGCCCGTGGCGATCCATGCCCAGCTGGCCCGCCACGACCAGGTGGATCGCATGGCCGCCCTGGGCATCCTGCCGAGCTTCTTCACCGCCCACACCTTCTTCTGGGGCGACTGGCACCGGAAGAATTTCGGCGAGGCGCGGGCAGCGGGCATCAGCCCCCTGGCCTACGCCCACCGCAAGGGGATCCGCTTCACCAACCACAACGATGCGCCCGTCGTGCCCCCCGACATGATGCGCCTCACCCAGACCGCCGTGAACCGCACCACCCGCAGCGGTGTCGTGCTGGGACCGGAGGAACGGGTGTCGCCCTATGTGGCCCTCAAGGCCATCACCGACTGGGCGGCTTACCAATTCTTTGAAGAGGCCAGCAAGGGCACCCTGGAGCCGGGCAAGCGAGCCGACCTTGTCGTCCTGGAGCGCAATCCCCTGAAGGTGGATCCCACCACCATCCAGACCATCAAGGTGGTGGAGACGATCAAGGACGGCCGCACCATCTACCGCCTGGGCCGCGACAGCATCGATGCCCGCAAGGCCGCGGCAGCCTCCCGGGTGGCGGACAACCCCCTGCGGGCCCACCACCAGCTGCATCAGCACTAGGGGTGCGCATCCTGCTGGCCCCGGATTCCTTCAAGGGCGCCCTGAGCGCCGCCCAGGCCTGCGCAGCCATGGCCGAGGGGATCCGGCGGGCCTCGCCGGACGCGGAGATCCTCTCCATCCCCCTCGCCGATGGGGGGGAGGGCACCACCGAGGCGCTGGTGGCCGCCAGCGGGGGCTGGATCCAGACCGTCGAGGTCACCGGTCCCCTGCCGGCGGAGCAGGGGCGGGTGGCGGCCCGGCTGGGTTGGCTGGGAGAGGGCAAGGCGGTGCTGGACATGGCCAGCGCCTCAGGATTGCCCCTGGTGAACCCCCAGCGACGCAACCCGCTGCACACCACCAGCTTCGGCACCGGGGAGCTGGTCGCCGCGGCCCTGGAGGGCGGGGCGCAGCACCTGATCCTGGGCCTCGGCGGCTCCGCCACCAACGACCTGGGCGCCGGCATGGCCCAGGCCCTGGGCTTGCGCTTTCTGCGCGCGGATGGATCACCGATCGTCCAGCCGCTCTGCGGCGGGCAACTGCTGGAGGTGGCCGCCCTGGATCTCAGCGGGCTCCACCCAGGGCTGGCGCACTGCACCATCAAGGTGGCCTGCGATGTGGACAATCCCCTGCTGGGCCCCCAGGGCGCCACAGCGGTATATGGCCCGCAGAAAGGTGCCACCCCGCAGATCGCCGCGGAGCTGGAGGCGGGCCTGGCCCACCTGATCGATCTGCTGGAGGAGGCCACCGGCCAACGGGTGCGGGAGCGGCCGGGGGCCGGGGCCGCCGGGGGCATGGGAGCCATGCTGATGGCCCTCACCCAGGCGGAGCTTCGGCCAGGCATCGAGCTAGTGCTGGACGCCAGCGGCTTTGCGGCTGACCTGGAGGGAGCGGATCTGGTGCTCACCGGCGAGGGGCGCGTCGACACGCAGACCAGCCGCGGCAAGACCATCAGCGGCGTGGCCCGCGCCGCCGCCGCCGCCAGGGTGCCGGTGGTGGTGATCGCCGGGGAAATCGGACCGGGGGCCGGGCAACTGCACGCCATGGGCGTGAGCAGTCTGTTTTCTCTGGTGCCTGGTCCCATGGATCTGGCCACCGCGATGGCGCGCAGTCCGGAGCTGCTGGCAGATGCGACGGAACGGGTGGTGCGGCTCCTGGTGGCCGCAAAGGCGACTAAGGCTTTGGACTATTTGGTTGCAGATGATGAGACTACTGCCAAGAAGATGGTTTAATCCTCAAGATCCAGTTGCTGCACGTTGGGATCATTTCTCAAAAACGCTCGACAGCGTTCCCGCAGCAATCGCCTTGATCGAGAACGTACCGGAGGAGAAGCTCACTGATCTCCCATTTCTAGAGAAAAAGCTCATTCCAGCTCTCGGCTTGAACAACGAAAATCTGCAGGAGCAACCCGAAGAGCTTGCTCCTTTTTTTGGCACGGGACTTCATGTCTTTCAGTATCCGAATCAACTGGCTGGATACATGGGCTGGCTGTCTGAAAACGCCACTGCCACCAAGTCTTACGTGGAGATCGGCACCCGCTGGGGTGGGACGTTCATTGTCATCTGCGAGTGGTTACGTCGCATCGGCGCCCCCTTGAGCTCGGTCATCGCCATCGATCCGATCGGTGAGACCCCACTCTTGCAAGCGTATGGCAATCACCTCCGCCAGCTTGGCATTCACTATCGCTTCATCCAACAGTCCTCCAGGAGTCAGGAGGTTGGAGATCTGTTCGTTGAACTACAACCGGATTTCGTTTTTATCGATGGAGATCACAGCATGGGTGGGGCCCTTGCAGATCACGTTCTTGCCCGAAAAAGAGCCGCCATCATTGCGCATCACGACATCGCCTCCGATTCCTGCCCCGAAACGACAGCCCTCTGGCAGGCCCTCAAGGAGATCGAGGCAGACACGTTCACAGCTGCAGAATTCACAGATCAATACCCATCGGTGCACGGCTCCTATCTCGGGATCGGCACCCTCAGGAGAAGATGCGAGCCATGAACGGCTGGAAAGCCTGAGGGCTGGCGTGCCATGACCTCCCCCCTCGCCATCCGGCCCCTCACCCCAGAGGACATCCCCACCGTGACGGCATGGGCCAGGAACGAGGGCTTCACCCCAGGGGTGGGCGATGTGGCCATCTACCGCCAGACCGATCGGCAGGGGCTCTGGGTGGGGTGGCTGGATGGGGAGCCGGTGGGGTGCATCGCCGGTGTGCGTTACAACGCCACCTACGGCTTCATCGGACTGTTTCTGGTGGTGCCCCACCAGCGCGGGAAGGGTTTCGGCTTAGAGCTCTGGCGCCATGCCCTGGCCCACCTGCAAGACGTGTCCTGCATCGGCCTGGAGGCCGCCCGCGATCGGGTGGCCGACTACGCCGGCTGGGATTTCCAGCCTTCCTCCACCACCACCCGCTGGCAGCGGCTTGGGGGCGATGGCGTCCCCGTCGGGGCCACTCCCATGGGCCCGCTCCAAGCTGCCGCCACCGGGCCAGCCCCCCCACCCTCCTGGTGCCTGCTCACGGGCGAAGCGATTCCGGAGGAGGCGGTGCAACGCTTCGACGCCCAACGGGAGCCTTCGCCCCGCCCCCATTTCCTGCACCAGTGGCTCCACCATCCGGCGGGGACGGTGCACGCCCTGCTGGATCGGGAGGGCACCTGCCACGGCTTCGGCAGGATCCGCCCCTGCCTGCTGAAGGAGGGCGAAGGCTGGCGGATCGGTCCCCTGGTGGCCGATCACCCTGCCGCCGCAAGGGCTCTGGTGGAAGGATTGCTGCAACGCCATTCCGGGCCCGTGCTGATCGATGGCCCCGGAGCCAATCCCCAGGTGGGGCCCGTGTTGGAGGCCCTGGGATTTGAGCCCCTGGCCCAAACCCTGCGCATGTATCGGGGCCCCGCGCCCCAGGTGTCGCTGGCGGATGTGTATGGCCTGGCCTGCCTGGAGTTGGGATAACCCCACCAACCGCCCATCGCCCCGGTCCCGACTCGGCCACAATGGCTTGGCCAGGCCGTTCCGACTGGGATGGGTTTTGATCCCCGCCGTTGGCGGTC
>JAYKIG010000079.1:0-22032 GCA_035286045.1 Cyanobacteriota bacterium
CCCCGGTTGGACGACCAGCAGGCGGCCCTGCGGCTGGCCATCTGTGATGACATCGGCCAGGCCGCCTACGACACCGAGGCCGTGGGGCTGGCCTTCCTTCGCCTGCTGGAGGAGCTGGCACCGATCCAGGCCGCAGGGGTGGCGCCAGGATTGCTGGAGGCAAGGTATGGGGTGGCCCCGACACCCGGGGATGGGGAAGGGTGGCTGGCGGCGGCAGCAGCTCGCCATACAAGCGGTGATCTGCTGCGCATGGCTCAGCGCGTCCTGGATGATTTTCGCCGTTCCCAGCTGGGGCCCATCAGCTTGGAGTTACCAACTGAGCTGCCCGATCCCCCGGAAGCTGGGGCCAAGCGTTTCACAGCCCCCCCACCGGCTGACTCAGATAGGCGAGGGCCCCGCTGAAGCCAGCGTTGTAGTCGATGGCCACCTCATTGCGAATGTAGTCGCTACGCGCATCGGCGTAGGAGAAGTCGTTGGGGCGATCGGGCCCGCCCACTAAGGCGCCATAGAGCGTGTGGGCATTGGGCAGTCCATTGCGGAACCCCTCCCAGCCCACACCGGATGCTCCCCGGTGATGGGGCTGCTGGGGCGCATTGGTGCCATAGCCCACCACATAACTTGAGCCACGAGGGTTCTCGCCCAGGATGTAATCGATGCTGTCGGCCGCCAGCCTGGAATAGGTGCCGCCGGGATCGATCAGGCTGTCGGCCACCACACCGGCCACCATGGCCGTGTTGGCCGCATAGCGCAGGGAACCCCACTGGCTGATGTGGCGCAGGCCGCCGGTGGTGATCTGCACCCCATTGGTGCCCTGCACCCAGCTGTCCAACCACCCCCGCACATCGCTGAGAATGCGGCTGTCCCCGGTGTCCTGGGCCAGGAGCACGGCTGCGCCATACGACACATCGTCCCAGTTGATGGTCCAGCCCCTGCCCAGGCCGCCGATCGACTGGCGATAGATCTGCAGAGCCTGTTGGCGATAGGCGCTGCCATCGGCGCCGGCCGCTTCCCGCGCCCGGGCCAGCCAGGCCGCCCCATAGCTCAGTTCGTCGTTGTAGCCGCTCCAGGAGTTGTAGTAATCGCGCACCTCCGTGATCGAGTCTGAATACTTGCCGCGGTAGGTATCGGCGAAGCGATACAGGGATTCCGCATGGCTCAGCAGGGTGTCCGCATAGGTCACCTCGCCGTTGCGGCGAAAGAGAATGGAGGCGGAAGCCAGCGCCGCCGCGCTGCCCGCCGCCACATCCGACCCGGGTTTGGTGGGGGTGACGGCCATGGCGGGGCGGGGGATGGTCTGGGTTTCGGGGGCGCTCCAGAGGGCGTGATCAGCGGGCACATTCCCCACCTGGGCGACGAAATAGCGGGTCGCCCCTGTGGCATCGGTGCCATGGGCCTTCAGAAGGTAGTCGGTGCCCCATTTCACGGCGTCCAGCAGCTCATCAAGCTGGCCTGTGGCGGTGTAGCCGCGCTCGAAGGCCAATCCACCCCAGGCCAGGGTGGAGAGGGTGGTCGCCAGGGGCAGACCGAATTTCCCGTGGTCGCCGGCATCGTGATAACCGCCGGTGAGATCCAGGCTCAGCCCCGCCTGCAGATTGGCCGCTGTGCGATCCCCGAAATACACCCCGTCGCGCCCATCCCGCAGACCGGAATCCCCTCGCCAGGAGACGCGCTTGGTGGCTTCATCCAGATCCCCGGAACGCTGGGCCTCATAGAAGAGAAAGGATTGCCGCAGGGCTTCGCCATACCCCTGCTGAGACGACGGCGGCTCCGGGGTGGGTGCCGGTGGGGTCGGAGGTGGGGGAGCAACCGTGCCATAGAGCTGGGCCGCCGTGAGGGCCCCCTCGTTGCCGATGCTGATCCCCTGGCTGCCGTTGAAGCCCACCTTCACGGAGGCGCCGGCCTTCAGGGCGGCGGCCCAGCCTGTGCCCGTGAGGGTGTAGCGGCTGAGGCCAGACCCCAGGTCAACCTTGGACAGGGTTGCCCCCCAGGGCGTCCCTGTCACCTGATGGGGAGAGTCGAAGCTGGTGCTCCAGCTCGTCAGGTCCTGGGAGCTGCTGTTGGTGATGGTCAACTCGGCGGTGAAGCCGTTCCACCAGCGGGTGCCGGCCACGGTCACACGGAGCGGGTCTGGAGCGGGAGCTGGAGCTGGCGTAGGTGTGGGCGTGGGTGTCGGTGTGGACGGAACGTCCGGGCTCGGAACAGGGCTGGGAGCTGTTCCTGGCGCCAGCAGCAGCTCAGCGGTGAGAGCCCCCTCGTTGCCAATGCCAACACCCTGACTGCCGTTGAAGCCCACCTTCACGGAGGCCCCTGCCTTCAGTGTGGCCCCCCAGCCGGTGCCGGAGAGGGTGTAGCGGGTGAGGCCATTCCCCAGATCCACGCTGCCGACCGTCACCCCCCAGGGGGTTCCGGTGATGCGGTGCGGCGTGTCGAAGGTGGTGCTCCAGCTGGCCAGGTCCCTGCCGCTGGTGTTGGTGATGATGAGCTCGGCCGTGAAGCCTTTCCACCAACGCTTGCCGCTGATCGCCACGCTGATGGGGGACGGCGAGGTCTGAACCATGGGGGCTCCGGATCTGTAGCAGAGTCCTACGAATGGAGCCCAGGCCTGGTCCATCCTTCATCTGCAGGGAACATCGACAGGGGTGGGCCGCATGTGTCGCCTTGGGCTATGGGGCGTTGTGTCTGCTGATGGGCGCCACCCAGCGCAGCTTCCTCTACTTTCCCCAACCCGCCGCTGATCCCACCAACCAACTGGCTTTGGAGGTCGCCGGCACCAAGGTTCTGGTGGCCCATCGGCCCCATCAGGGCCCCAGGGCCCTGATCTACTTCGGCGGGAATGCCGAGGATGTGTCCCTCACCCGGGCAGACCTGGCCGCCTTGATGCCCAGGCCCTCTATGCCCTCGTATCCCAGCGGCGCAACCATGACGCCACCACCACGTACCCCCACGGTCCCGGCCGGGCCCGACGGCCAGCGTCTGTCAGCGGCAGTAGCCCCGCCGCACCCCCTCCACCGCCGCCGCCGCCCTGCTCCTGACCCCCAGCCGCCGCAGGATGTCCTGCACATGGTCGCGGGCAGTGGTGGGGGCGATGTGCAGCTGGGCGCCGATCTCCCGATTGCTCAGGCCATGGGCCACCAGTTGCAGCACGGTCAGCTCCCGGGGGGTGAGCTGAACGGGATCTTCTGCGGGCTGCTCTGGAGGCTCCTGATCCAGGGCCGGATCCACGAACGTGAGGCCCTTGGCCACCTGCTCCACCGCTAACACCAGGGCCCCGGTGCGCCCGAGGCTCTCCTCCAGCACCAGGGCATCGGCCCCGCATTCGAGGGCAGCCTGCACCAGCACGCGACGGTTGTGGGTGAGCACCAGAAGGCAGCGGTGCAGGGGGGAACGAGCTTTGGCGGCCCGGATCAGGTCCAGTCCCGGTCCATCCGAAAGATATTCGCTCACCAGGAGATGGAATGGGCCGGGAGTCTGATCGAGCCGGGCCAATCCCTCAGCTGTGGAGGTGGCAAACACCAGAGTTTTTAGGGGGGAGCCATCGCCTCCCCCTGTGCGGAAGGCCAGGCTGAGGGCCAGAAACCTGGGGTATACGGCCATCAACACCTGCTGATCCCTCAGCAGGCAGAGCAACAGATCCCGGCGGGCCTCGAGCACAGCGCGATCAGCCACTCCATCCAACGCATGCGTCACGATGTTGGACGAACAGGGGTTGGTTGAACAGGGCTGAGTTGGCGAATGAGTGCAGCGATCTTCCCGGCACCAAGATGACTGCCCCGATAGTTCAGATGATTGTTGTCTCTGTAGATCATCTCTCTGCCTACCGCAGGACCGCAGACACCATTCGAACAGTAAAGGGGACGGAGTTTGAGATAGTTCACATTGTGCAGGGGGCCATGCGTGAGCTTGTAGCCGATGGAGTCCATGCCACGCTGATTCGCATTCACCTGTTGCAAGGATTGAAAACACTCAGGGCGGGGCAGAGGCCTCCAAGGTCGCTGTTCGCAGAACAGAGGATCGTCCACTGCAAGTTCAGGGACGTCATCGAGGAGGATCAGGGGAACCCGCTTAGGGGCCAGCCTGGACGCTAGCTCTTCGATGGCAGAGGATAGGTGGGGAGCTTCCTTTTTCTCATTCCAGCGGTGTGCAAGCACCACAACATCTCCTGACTGCACTGTGCGGTCGATGAACCCGTCGATGAACGTTTTGTATTGCTCGCATCCCTCCATCCACCGCCGCGTGAGCGGTCCAATGTCTTCGGGAGAGATGTAGCCGCAGCGCCAGCCGATGGTGGCGCTGCCCAGCCCCCGCTCTGGGAGAAGATCTTTTAGGGAGTCAATATAGTGTTCGGCGTGTGAATCACCAATCAGATAAACCCTGGGCCGAGGCAGAGCATGATTGTGTTCATCCAGTGTCAGGCTCCGGGTGAGTGCGTCAGGATCAACGCGATGATCGATGCGAGCCGTGTTGAATTTTTTAGCGCCTTCTTCCAAATTCCTGACAAATTCACTGGGAAATCTCCGATCCAGGGACAGGTGGGCAGCCTGAGATTTCAGGGAGAAGATTCCCAATGAAGCTACGAGGATGGCGGTGAGGCCTGAACCAAGTACCCGAAGCTGGGATTGCAGCTGCTTCCCGTGTCGGAAAGGTTCTTCAATCCAGCGAAAGGATGCCCAGGCAAGGAGGAGCATCACAACCACCTGGGGAACGATGGTCCAGGTGTTGACACCTATGGTCCAACGGCTGAGCGACAGCACGCTCCAATGCCAGAGATAGAGGGAATAGGAAATAACCCCGATCTTCTGGGCCCATGGATGGGTGAAGATCCGGTAAACACCCGTGCCTGGCGTGAAGGAACCCATCAAAAGCGCGGTGAGACCCACCACCAGAACTGTGGCCTGCTTTCCGAGTTCCTGAGGAAGGAACAGACTGGCCACAAGCAATGGAGCAAGGGTGATGGGGGCGAGGCGGATGGGCTGAAGCCTCCCCTCGCGATGGAGCCAGAGAAACAAAAGGCAACCCATCGACAGCTCCCACAGCCTGGCGGGCATGAGGAAATGGGCTGCAGGAAAATTTCTGTCGTAACTGAAAAGATAAAGGCACAGAGAGAGTGCCGTCAAGGCCAGCAACAGGGTGATGGCGTTGCGCTTGTGTGCCTTCCAGATCTTGAGGTGGGCCGCCAGGGGAATCGTGCAAGCCACCAGCCCATAGGGGATCAGAGGAATGAGGGTGGCGATCCCCCCCGGGAGGAACCCAAGGGACGAGCCCGTGAGCACCCTGCTAAGAAGCAGTGCCAGTGCCACCACTGCGAGGCACGCCAGAAATCCCTTCCAAATCCGTTGATTGGATGGCGCTGGCTTCAGGGCATACCAAAGAAAGATGGGATAAAAGAAATAGAATTGCTCCTCCACACCCAGCGACCAGGTATGGGTGAACACATTGAGCTGGGTGGAGCTTGCGAAATAGTCCGTCGCCCTCTGGAAGAGATAGAGATTCGAACCTCCCAGAAGGGCAGCCATTCCCGTATTGAGAGAATCAACCGGGTTTGGATTCAACAGACTGATCAGCAGAGATGTAACAAGGACGCATGTGATCAGTGCTGGGAATAATCGCTTGATCCGTCGCACATAGAAGTGCGAAAGGTGCTCGCCTAGGGATTTAGCCTCTCGGTTCAAGAGCGAACCTGTGATGACATAGCCGGAAATGACAAAAAAGATATCCACTCCTAAATAACCTGATGGCAATAGGGCAGGATGGATATGATTCAAGATCACGGCAATGACGGCCAGGGCACGCAGGCCATCAATTTCGGGTCGGTATTTCAAAGTCACCCGCCGCTTTCGAGGTTGGCGTATTTTTGATGCAGGAGGGCAACCCTGGCAAGGGTCCCTGCACCTGATGCTGGGGAGCGTTGATGAAGGGATTCGGCCAGGGGGAAGGGGAACTGATCACCCTCACCTATCCCAGGCTCCTGCCGATGCGGCTCGATCGTTGGCTCGTGGCCCAGCGGCCCGAGCAGAGCAGGGCCCGGATCCAGAAGTTCATCGATGCGGGCTGTGTGCGGGTCAACGGAATCGAGGGTCGGGCGAAAACCCCCCTGCGCCAGGGCGATCAGGTGGATCTCTGGATGCCCCCGCCTGAGCCTCTCCCCTATCTGATCCCCCAGGAGATCCCCCTCGATGTGCTCTTTGAGGATCCCCACCTGATTGTGCTCAACAAGCCCGCCGGCCTCACCGTGCATCCAGCGCCCGGCAACAAGGACGGCACCCTGGTGAACGCCCTGATTCACCACTGCCCCGACCTGCCGGGCATCGGCGGGGAACTCAGGCCCGGCATCGTGCACCGCCTCGACAAGGACACCAGCGGCTGCATCGTGGTGGCCAAGAGCCAGGAGGCCCTGGTGAAGCTGCAGGTGCAGATCCAGAAGCGCATCGCCAGTCGGGAGTATCTGGCGGTGGTGCACGGCCAGCCCGCAGCCGATGGGGGCACGATCGTGGGCGCCATCGGCCGCCACCCGGCCGACCGCAAGAAATACGCGGTGGTGAGTGATGACAGCGGCCGCCATGCCTGCACCCACTGGCAGGTGGTGGAGCGGCTGGGGGATTACGCCCTGCTGCGCTTCCAGCTCGACACCGGGCGCACCCACCAGATCCGGGTGCACTGCGCCCACATCCAGCATCCGATCGTGGGCGATCCGGTGTATTCACGGGCCCGGCGCCTGCCGGTGGCCCTCAGCGGCCAGGCCCTCCATGCGGTGCAACTGGGGCTCAACCATCCCTTGACGGGGGAGCGGCTGCAGTTTGAGGCGCCCCTGCCGGCGGAGTTTGAGAAACTGCTGGGGGTGCTGCGGAAACGGACACCCTGGCTCTCCAGCAGACTAAACACGCCCCGCCCGTTCTCCATGGCAGATCAGCAATTGCAGGCATTCATCCAGGCGGCGCGCCAGGACGAACGCCTCCAGGCACGCCTTTCCACCACTGCGGCAGCCGACGCGGATGAGGTGGCCACCATTGCCCAGGAAACGGGATTTGAGGTGACCCCCCACGACCTGGTGAACCACGCCGACGGGCTTCTGGTGGAATACGAGGACGAGGACTATTTCATGAAGCCGCGCTGGTGGGAGCTGGGCCTCAGCGGTTGATCATCGGCGGTTTTCTGATGCACAGCAGGGCTCTCCTCAGAGCCGGGCCCGCACCTGGTCGGCCACCCGCAGGGCGTTGGCGATCACCGTGAGGCCGATGCCCACCGAAGGGCAGCTGGGCAGCACGCTGGCGTCGGCAATCCAGAGGTTATCGACCTCGTGGCAGCGGCCCTCCAGATTCACCACCGAACTGGCGGGGTCTTCCCCCATCCTGCAGGTGCCGCAGGCCACGCCAATGGCGGAGAGGGGGGCCTCGCCGCGGGGGTGGGTGGGGGCACCCTTGGCCACCAGGGTGAGGGGATCGGCCTCCACGGCTTTGAGAATGTCGAGCCAGCGGTAGACGAGGCGATCGTGGGCTTCCCGGTTATTGGCGGTGTAGTTCAGCTGCAGATGGCTGCCGCGCAGCACCACCCTGTTATGGGGATCGGGCAGCACGCCGCTCATGGCCCACCAGGTGATGGAGCGGGACGCCAGCTGCTCCAGGCCGAAGTTGGGCAGCAGCCGGGTCACCAGCGAGAGCACCGGTGGGGATTCCGCGAAGAGGGCATCCTGCAGCACCCCCCCTCCGTTGTGGATTGAGCCCAGAGGGTAGCTGACGTTCTTATCTCCCCAGTAGTAATCAGTGAGCCCGTGGCCCGGGCTGTAGCGCCCTGAATTGGGGGCGGCGGCCAACTGCAGGATGGCCGTGAGCTGGGGTTTCATCAGGTTGCGGCCCACCTGATCGGAGCCGTTGGCCAGCCCCCGGAGGTGGTGGTCGGTGGCGGAACGCAGCAGAATCTCTGCTGTGGTGATGGCCCCAGCCGCCAGAACCACCTGATGACTGCGGAACAACCAGCGCTGCCCACCGATCTCCGCTTCCACTCCCCGCACCTCATGGCCGCTGGGATTCACATGCAGCTGCACCACCCTGGCGCCCTCCCTCACGATCACTCCGCTGCTTCGGGCAGGCTCCACGCCGAACACCTCCGCATCTCCGCCCGGATCCTGGACGGAGCTTCTCCAACTCTGGGGAAGGTCGTAGGGATGGAGCTGTTGACGCTCCAGGGCCGCTCGCAGCTCCAACAGAAAGGGTTCCACCGGCCTGGGGGGCGCCGGGTAGTCGCCTTCCCTGGGGGGAGCGGTTGGATCGGCCCCAGCTACCCCGTGCACGTTGTAGAGCGTTTCAGCCTTGGCATACCAGGGAGCCAGATCGGAATAGCTCAAGCCCCATGCAGGGGTGCCCCCTTCCTGCAGCTTCACACCGCTGAATTCCTGCTCGCGCATGCGCTCCAGCACGCCTCCCCAGATCTTGGTGTTGCCGCCTAGGGCATGCACGGTCTGGGGGGGGAAGGGATCGCCATCCGGGCCGAACCACTGCTCAGCCGCGTGGTAGCGCGTCTTGCGGAAGAGATCGGTGCCGGCAATGCTCTGCTCCTCCGGGGGCATCGCGCCACCCCTCTCCAGCATCAGCACCCGATGGCCTCCCCGGGCCAGGCTGGCGGCCATGCTCCCACCGGCCGCACCGCTGCCGATCAAGATCACATCGTAATGATTGTCATCGATGATCATGATTCAGACCTGCCACACATAGAGAAGGGCAAACAGGATGATCCAGATGACATCCACAAAATGCCAGAACAAGGATGTTGCCTGCACTCCCTGTTCCCCTCCCGCGTAGTTACCGGGGATGAACGATTTGACCAGCATCAGGGTCATCAAACCCACCCCTGTGGCCACGTGCAGTCCATGAAAGCCTGTGAGCAGATAGAAGGTGGCCCCAAAGGTTCCGGAAGTGAGCCCAAACTTCAGGCCACTCCACTCCACCGCCTGGCCGTAGAGGAAGTAGGAGCCCAGCACCATGGTGAGCAACCAGAAGGCACGAAAGCCCCAGAGATGTCCCTTTGCCATGGCGCGTTCGGCCAGGTAGATGGTGCCGGAGCTGGAGATCAGCACGATCGAGTTGATCAGCGGCATCTGCCACTCCAATCCCTCCACCCCAGGGGGAAGCCAGTTGAGCGCGCTGGTCTTGAGCAGGGCGTAACCGCTGAAGAACGCCAGAAAGATCACGCTCTCCGAGCAGAGAAAAATGATGAAACCGGTGAGGTTGTGGTTTGGATGCTCGCCCCCATGGGGCTGCTCGGAAGCCGTGTTGGGAACGGTGCTGGTCATCGCGATACCTCCTTCTGATCGGCGAGGGTGAGGGCTTGCTCAAGCTCAATCTGGTGCTCCACCAGGGGCTTGCCGATGCCATAGCCATAGGGCCTGGAGATCACCACGGGCACATGCTCGCCGAAATTGTCCTCCGGAGGAGGGGAGGGAAGCAACCACTCCAGGCCGATCGCATTCCAGGGGTTGTGGGGTGCGATCGGGCCGCGAATCCAGGCGCTCACCATGTTGAGCAGGAAGGGAATGATCGACACCCCAAGCAGAAAGGCACCCAGACTGGCGATCACGTTCCAGAAGGCGAATTCCGGGTCGTAGCTCGACACCCGCCGCGGCATGCCCATCAGGCCGAGGGGGTGCATCGGCAGGAAGTTCAGATTGGCACCCACGAAGGTGAGGAGAAAATGTAGTTTGCCGAGCCCTTCATAGGGCATTCTGCCGATGAATTTGGGGAACCAGTGATAGATCGCCGCGAAGATCCCCATGACCGCAGCGCCATAAATCACATAGTGGAAATGGCCCACCACGAAATAGGTGTTGCTCACGTGGATATCCACCGGCACGGTGGCGAGCATCACCCCGGTGATGCCGGCGAACACAAAGTTGAACAGGCCGCCCAGGCAGAACAGCATCGGTGTAGTGAGCCGCAGCTTGCCGCGCCACAGCGTTCCCAGCCAGGCGAACACCTTCACGCCAGTGGGCACAGAGATCAACATGGTGTTGACCATGAACAGATTGCGCATCCACTGGGGCACGCCACTCGTGAAGAAGTGGTGCACCCAGACGATCAGGCCGAGACCGACGATGATGAACGAAGCCAGCGCCACATACACGTAACCGAACAGCGGCTTGCGTGAATAGACGGGAAACAGTTCCGAGAAGATCCCGAACACCGGCAGGATGATCACGTAAACCGCCGGATGGGAATAGAACCAGAAGAAGTGCTGATACAGCACTGGGTCTCCGCCCCCCTCCGGCCTGTAAAACGATGTTCCCGCCACCAGATCGAAGAGCAGCATGATCGCGCCACCGGTGAGGGCGGGCAGGCCGATCAGCTGGAGGCTCTGGGCCGCCAGCGCTGTCCAGCAGAACACCGGCATCCGGAACCAGGTCATGCCCGGAGCCCGCATGCGAAGGATCGTGGTGACGAAATTCACTGCTCCCATGATCGACGACACGCCGGAGAGCGCCACGGCCGTAAGCCAGAGCCCCTGGCCACTCACCAGATGGCCCAGGGGATTCTGGATGCTGACCGGCGGATAGGACCACCAGCCGGAATAGGCGGGCCCACCGGGCACAAAGAAGCTGGCCAGCAGCAGGGTTCCGAAGATCGGCACCAGCCAGAAGGCCACCGCATTCAACCGCGGGAAGGCCATGTCTGGCGCGCCGATCATGGTGGGAATCAACAGGTTGTTGAGCCCGTTGAGCACGGGAAAGATGAACAGGAACAACATGATCGTTCCATGCATCGTGTAGATGCCGTTGTAAACCGTGCGATCCACCAGATCGGACGCCGGAGTGATCAGCTCACCCCGGATGATCATGGCCAGCAGGCCGCCGATCAGAAAATAAAAGAACGCCAGCACGATGTACTGGATGCCAATCACCTTGGCATCGGTATTGAAGCTGAAGTAACGCGTCCAGGAGGGCTTGGGCTCGCTGGTCGGGAAGGTGGCGGAGGTCATCGGGGGGCGAGCTCAGGCGTCATGGGGCAGGGTGTTGGAGCCGGGCACATTCACCTGAGGAGGGGGAGCCGGAGGCACGGTGGCCCAGCCGGGCTTGGTTTGTTTGGCACGCTTGGCGTATTCCTGCACCGCATCACTGAGGCCACTCTGGAGGGGAAGGGCCCCTGCCTGCTTCAACCAGGCCGTGTGGGCCTCGCCGCTCTCCACCACCACATCAGCCTGATTGGCCGCAAACCAGGTGCCACTGAACTGGGAATCCCTGAGGCGATAGCGCCCCTCGCGGGTTGGGGTGAGGTTGAAGTTGATCGCCCGACCGGGCACAACATCCTGCTTCAGGCGAAAGGCCGGGATATAGAAGCCGTGCAGAACATCTTCCGACACCAGGCGGAAGGTGACGGGCTGATCGACAGCCAGGTGCAGTTCGGTGGAAGACACAGCAGAACCGGGGTAGCGAAACTCCCACGACCACTGGCGAGCGATCACGTCCACCTGTTCGGCAGGCAGGCGGTCGCCGGGATAGCCGCCCAGGTCCTCAACGGGATTGGCCAGGTGGATGTGCTCCATCGGCCCCAGCACCCCGAGGCTTGTGTTAACCCGGATGGCGTAGAACGCAATCGACATGACCAGGACGAAGGGGATCGCCGTCCAGATCACTTCCAGCCTGGTGTTCCCCTCGATCGGTTCGGCGTCACTCTCGTCGTACTTCTCAGCCCGGTGCATCAGCACCACCCAGGCGATCACGGAGATCACGCCCAGAAACACGAACGTGCCCACCCCGGTTTCGAAGCTGAACAGCCCATCCACCAGGGGGGCCGCTGTGGAGGCCTGCACCGGCAGCCAGCGATAGGCTTGCCGCCCCATCCACAGGCTCACGGCCACAAGGATGGCAACCCAGAGGGCGAGTCCGCCGATCGCGAGGGGACGGATGCGGGGGCTTCGCGAAGGAGGTGATGTCATGGCAGGGCGTCGCGAAGGTTCTGACCGGAAGCCAGGAGCTGATCAGCGGTGATATGCACGCCGAATTCGGCAGCCAGTTCGGCTCCCAGGGTGCCGTGGAGGCCGATCACCAGGAACATGCCCATGGCCACCAGCAGGTAGAGCCACTGCACCTGCCGGCCCATGTCCTTTCGCCACACGAAGCGCTGGTAGCCGCGCCAGATGGTCATGGCCACGATGGCCAGCAGGATCGCCACTCCCCCCACACCGTGCCAGAGCATGGTTTCCATGCTTTCCAGACCGATGGTGCTCTTCACCCCGGCGATCGGAACCGCCAGCAGCATCTCGAAGAAGCCGGCAGCCACCGTGAAGAAACTCACGATCGCGCAGGCCAGCAGGTTGTACCAGCCCACATCATGAAAACCCTCACGCGTCACCGGCAGGGCCAGGAAGCGGAACACCCGCTTCTCCACGGGATAGAGGGCACCGGCGATGTCGAAGGCGATGGCGATGACGAACAGGCCGATCGTGAAGTGCACCAGATTCGGATGGATCGGCAACGCGTAGGGCAGATCATTGGGGCCCAGCCGGGGGGCGAGCTGGCTGATCGGGGAATCGGCGGGAACCAGCGGTGCAACCAGCAGAAGAGGGGCACTCATCCCACCAACCCCGCCCTCTGGGCCTCCACCACGGGCACGGTGTGGAGCCCATACACCCAGATCAGCTGGTTGCCCAGGGTCACTTGCACCACCACGAGCAGGGCCAGCACGCCGCCGGCGGCGAGAAAAGGCAGGGGCAGACTGCGGGGATCGCGGCTGCGCAGCACATAGCGCCAGCCGGTGAGCAGGGAGAGCACCCCCGCCAGCGACCAGCCCAGGGTGCTGTGCCAGTCGAGGATGGTGCGGGAAGCACCGTAGGGCTCCGCCAGACCGGCTTCCACCTGGCCGAAGATGATGGCCACGAAAATGGCCGCCGTGGCGAAGAGAAGATTCCAGAAGCTCACCTCAAAGAGGTTGGGCTTCCGGCCCACCACGCCAATCAGATCGAAGATCACGGCGATGATCGCCATGGCGATCACGAAATGCACCACGATCGGATGGATCGTGTCCATCCAGGGCAGGTTGTGATCGTTGAGGGGAGGGAGGAGTCCCTGCATAGCCCAGGGCAGAAGGAACAAGAAATCAGTCGCGAACCGGTGGCCCTGAGAAAGGGTCGCCTGACCGCATTCACCCCCTAACCTTGCTCAGGGGGTGTTGTTGTTTGGAGGGTGCTCATATTTCGACATACTCCCAAGGTGCGCCATGGTGGTTCGCTGACAGTTGGATGCAAACTTGGGATGAACCAGATCTTATTGATGGGTTTCCCTTGGCATGTCAATGCAATGACTTTGGATAGATGAACCTTCATCAACTCCCGCGCGCAGGCCAGCTGCAATTCTGTTAGCAGGTCTTGATGTTTTCATCGGCATCTGCATGCCGATCGCCGGATTCCTCACCGACACCCTTGCCAACCATGACATCCGAGCGCTTTTTTCTTGAGCTCGAACCGCCGCAGGAGCGCATGAAAAGCTGGCCCCACGTCGTGATCGTGGGCGGTGGTTTCGCCGGCATCAAGGCCGCCCGGCGCCTTGCCGGCAAGCCCGTGCGGGTGACGCTGATCGACAAGCGCAACTTCAATCTCTTTCAGCCCATGCTCTACCAGGTGGCTGCGGGCCTGGTGGCGGAGGCCGACATCTCCATCCCCCTGCGTCAGCTGTTCGCCCGAGACGAGAACGTGCAGGTGTTACTGGGGGAAGTGGTGGATCTGGACACCGCTGGCCGAACAGTCGTCTTCAACGATTCCCACCTGCGCTATGACCACCTGATTCTGGCGACGGGCTCCGGCAGCTCCTATTTCGGCCATGAGGAATGGCGTCCCCTGGCGCCGCCGATGAAGATCCTCGAACACGCCGAAGAGATCCGAAGACGGGTGCTCAATGCCCTCGAGGCAGCGGAGCAGTGTCCGGATCGGGAACGCCGGAAGGTGTTGCAGACGGTGGTGGTGGTGGGGGCAGGGCCAAGCGGATGTGAGCTGGCCGCCTCCCTGGTGGCGATGCTGCACGACATCTGTCGCCGCGAATTTCGGCAGCTTGATGCTGCCGACGCACGCGTGGTGCTGGTGGATCCTGGCGATCGGGTGTTGCGGGCCATGCATCCCTCCCTTTCGGAGGCTACGGGGCATCATCTCCAGGAGAAGGGTGTGGAGCTGCTCCTGGGGGCCCGGGTGCAGGAGATCACACCCAGTCGTCTGCGGGCCACCCTGGCCCAACCGTCCCCAGGCCAGCCGGCGGAGGTGGTGGTGGAGGCGGCCACCATCTGCTGGACCGCAGGGGTGCGAGCCTCCCATCTGGGCAAATTGCTTGCCGAGCGCACGGGATGTGCCGTGGATCGCGGCGGACGGGTGATTGTCGAACCGGATTTTTCCATTGCTGGCCATCCCGAAATCCGGGTTGTGGGGGATCTCTGCTCCTATTCCCATACGGCCGATGGCAAGCCCCTTCCCGGCATGGCTGGCCCCGCCGTGCAGATGGGTGGATGGGTGGGGCTCGACATCCTGGCCCACAGGCAAGGCGAACAGCACAGACCCTTCCAGTGGTTCGACTTCGGCAGCATGGCGGTGGTGGGCCCCCTGTTCGCCGTTGCCGATCTGCGCGGCTTCCGGGTATCGGGGTTGATCGGCTGGCTGCTCTGGGGCCTGGCCCACTTGGCGTTCATGCCCGACAATGAAAACCGCATCAGCCTCCTGACAAAATGGCTGTGGGCCATCGCCCTGGGCGAACGGGATTCCCTGCTGATCACCGGAAAGCCCGATCAGCACGTGGGGGTGGAGGTGGGCCTAGAGAAGGTGGAACTCAACCTGGCGGAGGGTTCCTCGAACCCGGAATCCACCACAGCGGCTGAAGGCGCTGAGCCCCAGTCGGCGAAGGCCGCCTGAACGCCATGTCCACCCCCAAAGCCGCACCAGCAGAGTCATCCATGCTCAAGGGAGCGCTCCTGCTGGTGGCCGCCTTTCTGGCCAACACCCTGCAAAGCGCCTTCGGACGGGCGGTGGGCAGCAGCATGGATGCCCAGATGTTCACCTGGCTCACGTTCCTGCTCGCCCTGATCCTGCTGATCCCCCTGCTGCTCCTCCGTCGGGGGCGGGATCTGCCAACCCGGATGCTGCCCATGCATCTGCTCCGGGCCGGTGCCGGCATGGTGGGCTTCCTGCTCTTCATCACAGCCGCACGCCTGGTGAATCTGGTGAATGCCAATGTGCTCCTCAACACCACACCCCTGTTCATCCCCCTGCTGGCCTGGCTGGTGCTCAAGCAGCGCATCCCCCGCCCCCTCTGGCTGGCACTGGCCATCGGCTTTGCCGGCATGGTGATCGTGGTGCAGCCCAATGCCTCGGTGCTCGATCAACCCGGGGACCTGCTGGGCCTGGCCGCCGGTCTGATCTGTGCGGTGGAATTCCTCACGGTCAAGGCCCTCAACCGCACGGAGTCGGCCCTCACCCAGCTGCTCTATTTCCTCAGCATCGGCAGCCTGATCTCCACCCTCCTGATGGTGGGCCATTTCCATGCCATCACCACCACCCAATGGCTCTATGTCCTCGGCTCCGCCCTCTGTCTGCTGAGTTTCCAGTTCCTCCTCATCCGGGCCTACCGCTTCGCCGACCCCAGTGCCATCGGTGCCTTTCAGTATTCCTCCGTCGTCTTCGCCGGCCTGATCGGCTGGGCCTGGTTCCAGCAGATCCCCAACCTCGGCGTGATCCTTGGTACGGCCCTGATCTGCCTCGGTGGCGCCCTCAGCATCCTCTGGCAGGCGCCTGCAGCTGGGGCTGGAGGCAAGCTTCCTCCTCCGGTGGTGGCTGACACCTGAGGCGAAGGCGGGGCCTGGCCATGGGGTGTCTCCAACGCCGATCGACCCTTGCCCTGGTGCTCACCGCCCTTGTTCAGCCCTTGCCAAGCCGGGGGGAACACGAGGCTACCGCCGGTGGGCTGCCTCCAACACCAACGATCAGGGTCAGCTACAGCTACGGCACCAACCTGGCCACCAACCCCTTGGGGGGAGTTGTGCCCGGCAGCGCCACCTACACGGACAATCACCTGCTGACGTTCAGCCTGCCGCTGCAGATCACGTCAACCCATCTGCGCTCCGCCACACTCGTGGTGGAGGCCTATGACCGCAACGGCACCGATCTCTCAGCAACGGCCATCGGCAACCAGTTCACGGTGCAGCAGCTGTATGGCGTGGAAACCGCTGGCCTGTACTCCCTGCGCCTCGAAGCCGACCTGCCCAGGCTTGGCGGCAGCCTGAAGCTGGGCCGCTTCAGTAGTGGCGATGATTTCGCCACCTGGCCGACCTACGGCCTGGCGATGAACAATGCCATCAATGGCAATCCCCAGTCGCTGCCAGTGAACACAGGGTTCAGCAGCTTCCCCAACGCAGTCTGGGGGGCATGGGCCGATGCCTCCATCGGCGGCGACACCAGCCTGCGGCTGGGCACCTTTCAGATCACCGAGCCGGATGTGCCGAGATATCACGGCTTCAACTGGGCCATCCGTCCCTCCGATGGACTGCTGCTGATCAGCCAGCTGGAGCATTGCCGGGGGTGCCCAGGCATCGGCTGGGCTGGCCAATCCAGCCAGCCTCCTCCCGCCGCGGTGGCCTCCGTGCTGCGGGAGGAACCGAGCTATCCGGTGCATGAACAGCGGCTGGCCGTGGGCGGCTACTGGTCGCTCCGGCCACAGACCAGCTGGGAAGGAGCAGATGTTGCAGCTTCCACCTACGGCGGTTGGCTGCATGCGGATCGGACGCTCTGGCGCGCCTACCCCGGTGGCCCAGCCCTCGCCATCTGGGGGAGCCTCACAAGCTCGCCCCAGCCGTCGGTGGTGCGCATGCCCCTCTACTGGGCCCTGGGCCTGGTGCGCTATGGGCTGGAGGCCCGTCGCCCCCAGGATTCCGCCATGGTGGCCCTCTACCAGGGACGCTTCAGCCCGGCCTCCATGCGAAGCCTGGGCAGCACGGATCCAGAGGGAGCCCACGAAACCGTGATCGAACTCGGCTACCGGCGACGGCTCGGATCGACCGCCTTCCTGCAGCCCAACCTGCAGGTGGTGATCCATCCCTCCGGTCTGCACATTCCTTCCGCCCTGGTGATCGGCCTACAGACTGGCATCAGCTTCTGAGGACCGATCACCCCTGGAGCGCTCAACCCTGCAGGCGCTCGATCAGATGGGTGCCGACGCGAAGGGCATTGGCGATGGCGGTGAGGGAGGGATTCACCGCGCCGATCGAGGGCATGAAGCTGGTGTCCACTACGTAGAGATTGTCGATCTCATGGGTCCTGCAGTTCACATCCAGCACGGAGGTGGCTGGATCTGTCCCGAACCGGCAGGTGCCGGCCTGATGGCCCACGGCGGCGATGCCCATGCTGTTTGCGATGTAGATCTGGCGCTCCACGAGGTGCTTGCGCAGATAGAGCTTGTCGAGCACCCCCTCCAGGCGGCTCACCAGCCGCTGGGAGGCGGTGAGGTTGTTGAAGGTGTAGCTGAGCTGAATCTGGCCCGATGGGGTCACGGTGACCCGGTTCTCAGGGGCGGGGAGATCCTCGCTGGAGATCCAGAAATCGAGCGCATGTTCAGCGATCTTGTCCATGCTCCAGCCCGGCATCATGAACGTTTCCAGTGGTGCATAGCCCTTCATGATGGCCCCGTCGGTCTTGCCGGTCATCTGGATGTTGCCCATCGGGTAGTCAAAGTCCGCATCGCCCAGATACCAGTCGTTGATTGAGATCGTCTTCTGAAACACGGTGGTGTTCGGCTCGTGTGCCAGAGCCACCATCGCCTTGCTGTTATGGAACATGTAGTTGCGGCCCACCTGGTCGGAACCATTCGCCAATCCCCGGGGGTGGGTGTCGTTGGCAGACATCAGGAGAAGGCGGGCACTGTTGGCCGCTCCGCAGCTCACCACCACCACATCGCCACTCACCCGCAGTGGTTCCCCATCCCGCACGATCTCCACAGCCGTCACGTTCCGGCCGCTGCCATCGGTGTGGAGCCGTTTCACCTCAGCCCGGGTCAGCAGCGAGAGGGTGGAAGCCGCCAGGGCTGGACGGATGCCGAGCACGTCGGCATCGGATTTGGCGTGCACCAGGCAGGGGAAACCATCGCAGCGGTTGCAGCGCCGGCAGCGGCTGAAGGCCATCTGCTTCTCATCCAGCATCACCCCGCTCGGGGCATGGAAGGGATGGAGCCCCAGGCTGCGCAGATCATCCACGAGCTTCTGGATGCGGGGCTCGTGGCTCACCGGCGGGTGGGGGTAGGGGCCACTGCATGGCGGTTCGGTGGGATCCTCCCCCCGCAACCCATGCACGTGATACATCTCCTCCGCCTTCTGATACCAGGGCTCGAAATCGGCGTAGCGGAGAGGCCAGGCCGGGGAGATGCCCTCATAGTGGCGAAGCTCCTCGAAATCCTGCTGGCGCAGCCGGAAATGGGCCGCACCGTACATCTTGGTGGCGCCGCCCACGAAATAGTGGCTGCCGGGTTGGAAGCTTTTGCCGTGTTTGTCGAGCCAGAGGTCCTTCGACACGTAACGGCCCTTCTGCATCACCTCCTCCGCATCCCAGTTCTGGGGTTCCTGGGGCAGCCAGTCGCCCCGCTCCACCACGAGAACCCGCAGGTTGCTGTGGCTCACCAGATGGCGGGCCAGGGTGCCCCCACCAGCACCACTGCCGATGATCACCACGTTGAAATGGGCCCCATCCCTCACCTCCACCTGGGATGGAGAAGGCAACGGTGAACTGTCGATTGTGGGGGCGCAGACGGGGCCGGTGGAGGGGGTCATGGTGAAGAGGAGAACGCAGCTGGAGATCAGCCGTTGGGGTAGCAGGCGAGTTGGTGAATCATCTTGCACACGAGAGCGCTCCAGCCGGTCTGGTGGGAAGCGCCCACACCGCTGCCGCAATCCCCGTGGAAATATTCATTGAACAGGATCAGATCTCGCCAGTGAGGATCCTGCTGAAAGAGTTCCACATCCCCATTGAAGGGGCGGCGACCATCGGCACCACGGCGGAAGATTCCCACCAGCCGCTTCTCAAGCTCCAGCGATACCTGCCAGAGATTCAGCCAGTTGCCTGAGCGGGTGGGGAACTCCACCTTGAAGCTGTCGCCATAGAAATGGGCAAACTTCTGCAGGGATTCGATCAGCAGGAAGTTCATCGGCATCCACACCGGGCCGCGCCAGTTGGAATTGCCACCGAACATCGCCACGGGACTGTCGGCCGGGCTGTAGCCAAGGGTCTGGGACTGGCTGCCTTCGGTATAGGTGTAGGGGTGAGCCTCATACACCTTGGAGAGGGAGCGGATGCCATGGGGCGAGAGAAACTCCTCCTCGTCGAAGAGGCGCTCGCAGATGCGCCGCAACCGCTCCTCAGGCACCAGGGTGAACAGCAGGCGGTCGTTGTTCCAATGGGCCAGATACTTCATCACCCAGTCGGGATTGCTGCGCTCATGGATGAACCAGGCCAGGGATTGCCTGACATCCAGCACGGGCAGGCGGGCCACGGTTTCCACATCAAAGCTCTGCACCGCCAGCAGCGGCACCACCCCGGACAGGGAACGGGTGCGTAGATAGTCGCAGCTGCCATCCGGCCGGCGGATCACGTCGTAGTAGAAGCCATCCTCCTCATCCCAGTTGAGGAACCCCCGGCTGATGGGATTATTGAGACTCATGCACAGCTGCACGAAATCCACCACAAACCTCTCGCACAGGTCTGCATATTCCTGTTCATCCCGGCTGAGCTCCACGGTGATCTGCAGGAGGTTGAGGCTCAGGGAGGCCATCCAGGCTGTGCCATCGCACTGCTCGATCACACTGCCATCGGCAAGGGGATAACGCCTGTCGAAGACCGCGATGTTGTCGAGCCCTAGGAAGCCCCCTTCAAAAACATTGAAGCCCGTTCGGTCGTTGCGGTTGGCCCACCAGCCGTATTCCAGGATCAGCTTGCGCAGGGCCATGCGCAGGAAACCGGCATCGGCGGAGCCGTTGGCTTTGCGATCGATCTGATAGATGCGCATGGCCGCCCAGGCGCCGATGGGAGGGTTCGGATCAGAGAGGGCCCATTCATAGGCAGGGGTCTGGGCGTTGGGCGCCGTGTAATGGGGATCCCGCAGGAGCATGCACTGATCCTTGGCCGTCTGCGGATCGATCAGAGCGAAGGAGACCGCATGGCACATCAGGTCCCATTGGCAGAAATAGGGGTACTCCCAGCCATCTGGCATCGAGATGATGTCGTGGGCATGGAGCCGCTTCCAGTAGGCATTGGCGGTGCTCCAGCGCTCTGCAGGGGGGGCAGGATTGCCCGGATCCCCCTCCAGCCAGCGCAGCACGCTCCAGCCGTAATACTTCTTGCCCCAGAGCAAGCCAGCTGTGCCGGCAAGGTGAATGCGGCGATCATCCTCCTGGAGATTGGGAACCCGATGCTCGAAATACTCCTGCCATTCCTGTTCCCTTTCCGCGAAGGTGGCGTCGAACTCCTCTCCAAAGGGTTCGCTGCTTCCCTCCACCGCCGTTGAACACAGCCGGAGGGCCACCACCCACTCCTCTCCAGGGGCCAGGCTGCGTTCCAGCAGGCGGGCCGCCTTGCTGCCAACGCCTGCCGGATTGACGGCCCCCTGTTCTCCGTTCACCACAAAGCGGTGGAAGCCATCCTTGTGGAACGCGGTGGTGTTCGCCTCGCCCCAGATCGTCTCGCGGTTGGTTTCGTTGTCGGTGAACAGCCAGCGACCCTCTTCCCGACAGGAGAGGCGATAGGTGCCCAGATGGGAAACGGCATCGCAGACCACCGCAGCACCCGCTGAAGAATCGGCTCCGGGCATGCTCGGCACCTTCGGATCCAACCGAATGGTGCCCTTCTCCTCATTGGGGTAGCCCCAGCTCCAGGTGTTGCGCAGCCAGAGAGTGGGAAGGAGGGTGAGGGGCGCCGCCTCGGGTCCCCGGTTGATCACCCGTAGGCGGATGAGGATGTCCTGGGGGCCGTGCTTGGCATACTCGATGAAGACATCGAAGTAGCGACTCTCCGCGAAGATGCCGGTGTCAACGAGTTCATATTCCGGCTGGTCGCGTCCTCGGCGACCGTTTTCCTCCACCAGGCGCTCGTAGGGGAAGGCCTGCTGCGGATATTTGTAGAGCCCCCGCATGAAGCTGTGGGTGGGGGTGTTGGCCAGGTGGAAGAAATAGTCCTTGACGTCCTCGCCATGGTTGCCTTCAGGATTGCCGAGTCCGAAGGCCCGTTCCTTGAGGATGGGATCGTGCCCATTCCAGAGGGCGATGGAAAAGCAGAGCCGGCACTGGTTGTCGCAGATTCCCAGCAGCCCGTCCTCCCCCCAGCGGTAGGCCCGGGAGCGGGCATGGTCATGGGGAAAGGAGCGCCAGGCATCGCCGTCGGCGGAATAGTCCTCCCGCACCGTGCCCCACTGCCGCTCGCTGAGGTAACTGCCCCAGAGCTCCCATGGGGCCTTGCCATGGTCGCGCTCCGCCATCCGGCGGGCCTCTGAGGGATGGATGCTGTCGAAGTCGGCCGGGGGGGGGGAGGCTGTCACAGTGGTGGCCTAAAGGCCCGGGCTGCTTTGCATGATGCCGCCGTCGGCAAAGATCGTGGTGGCCGTGATGTAGCTGGCAGCGTCGCTGGCGAGGAACGCCACCACGCTCGAAATCTCCGCAGGCTGGGCCATGCGGCCAAGGGGGATGGCCGCATTCAGCTTCGCCAGCAGCTCCGGATTGTTCATCGTGGAATCGTTGATCGGGGTGGCCACGGCACCCGGTCCCACATTCACGATCGTGATGCCATGGGAGGCCAGTTCCAGCGCTGCAGTGCGGGTCATCATCCGCACACCGCCCTTGGCGCAGCAATAGGGGGTGTTGTTGGGCATGGGCCAGTCCTCATGCACCGAGGAGATGTTGATGATGCGGCCGCCGCTCCCCTGGGCGATCATCTGCTGGGCGGCGTACTGCGTGGCGAAGAACACCCCGCGCAGATTCACGTTCAGCACCTTGTCGAAATCCTCAGGGGTGGTGTCGAGAATCGAGGTGCGGGTCTCGATGCCGG
>JAYKIG010000080.1:0-12593 GCA_035286045.1 Cyanobacteriota bacterium
AAGCGCTGGGGCAGGCGCAGGGCCAGCTCCACCAGGCGGTGGTCGAGGAAGGGAACGCGCAGCTCCAGGCTGGAGGCCATGCTGAACACATCGCTGTCGCGCAGCAGCATGGGCTCGCAGTAGCCGAAGAGCTCCGCCCAGGCGAGCTGGCCGTGGCCCTGGAGGGACGGCACGGGGGGAGGCTCGGGCCAGGCCAGGGGGCTGGCACCGGCGGCGGCCAGATCCCAATCGCCGAAATAGCGGCGCTGGGCCACCCCCACGCTCCACCGATCCCAGGCCGGTAGGCCCTGGAGCTTGGGCTGGAGCCGTGGGCCGGCGCGCCGCACCAGCGAACGGCGGAGGGGGCCGGGCAGCCAGCGGAGGGGGCGCAGCCGGGGAGCGGTGCGGAAGGAGGGGTAGCCGCCGAAGGTTTCATCGGCCCCCAGGCCGCTGAGGGCCACCTTGATACCCTGCTCCGCCACGGCCCGGCTCACCAGGTAGGTGTTGATGCCATCGGCGGTGGGGCCATCCACGGCGGCGAGCCCGTCGGCGATCCAGGCCAGGGCCTGGTCGTCGCTGAGGCGCAGCTCGTGGTGATCGCTGCCGCAGTGGCGGGCCATCGTGGCGGCCAGGGCGCTCTCATCCTCCGGGGCGCCGGCGAAGGCCACGGTGAAGCTGGCGATGCGGCCGGGCTGGAAGCGGCAGGCCAGGGCCGTAAGGATGCCCGAATCGAGGCCGGAGGAGAGGAAGCAGGCCACGGGCACATCCGCCAGCAGGTGCTCCCGCACCACCTGCTCCAGCAACCCCCGCACCCGGGCGCGGGCCTCCGTCGCCGAGCCGATGGGCAGGCGGCTCCAGTGGGCCGGGGCCGGGGAGGGCCAGTAGCGGCGGGGTTCGGGGGGGCGATCGGGCCGGAGGTGGAGCACCAGGCCGGGCGGCAGGCTCCCGGGACCCGGGCCCGCCGATGGCGCCGCAACCCCCATGGGGGTGCTGAGATGGCCCCAGGCCAGCATCTGGCTCACCTGCTGGGGCGTGAGCGGGGGGGAGGGATCGAGGGCCCGGCGCTCGGAGGCGAAGCGCAGGCCCCCGTCCACCGCCTGGAGGTAGAGGGGCTTGATGCCGAGCCGATCGCGGGCCAGCAACAGCTCCTGGCGCTCGTGGTGGTAGGCGGCGAAAGCGAACATGCCGCAGAGGCCCTCCAGGAAGGCGGCGCCGTGCTGGGCCAGCCCCTCCACGAGGGTTTCACTGTCGCTGTGGCCGCGCCAGGCCTGGAAGGAGAGCCCCGGGCGGGCCTCCAGGTGGTTGTAGATCTCCCCGTTGAACACCAGGGTGAGGCGGCCGCAGTGGCTGGTGATCGGCTGGGCGCCGGCCTCGGTGAGATCGAGGATGGCCAGGCGGGTGTGGCCGAGCCAGCAGTGGCCATCGGGGCTGTGCCAGGTGCCTTCCGCATCCGGACCCCGATGGCGCAGGGGCTCGAGGGGTTGGGGCCAGGCCGGCTGGTGCCAGCGCACCTCCCCGATCAGACCGCACATGGGCCCGGTCCATGGAGCCGTTGGTGCCAGGCCCAGGCGTGGGCCAGGATTACCTCCAGCTCGGGGTAGCGGGGCTGCCAGCCCAGCTCCTGCTGGGCTTTTTCAGCAGCGGCGAGCAGCACGGGCGGATCCCCGGGGCGGCGGGGGGCCATCTTGGTGGGCACCGTGCGCCCCGTGACGGCCTCGGCGGCCTGGATCACCTCGCGCACGGAGTAGCCCTTGCCATTGCCCAGGTTGTACACGGCGGGGGCGGTGGTGGCGTCGGGCCCGGCCTCCTGCAGGCGCCGGGCTTCGCCGAGCACCCCGTTGAGGCCAAGGAGGTGGGCGTCGGCCAGGTCGGTCACATGGATGTAGTCGCGGATGCAGGTGCCATCGGGGGTGGGGTAGTCGTCGCCGAAGATCTGCAGGTGGGGGATCCGCCCCGTGATGGCATCGAGGGCCAGGGGGATCAGGTGGGTTTCGGGGTTGTGGTTTTCGCCCAGGTCGCCCTCAGGATCGGCGCCAGCCGCATTGAAGTAGCGGAAGATCACGCTGGGGAGGCCGTAGGCGGCGGCGAAATCGCTGAGCAGCTGCTCCACCATGCGCTTGCTGTGGCCGTAGGGATTGATGGGGTGCTGAGGGGTGGTTTCGAGGATGGGCACCTGCTCGGGGATGCCATAGGTGGCGCAGGTGCTGGAGAACACGATCGGCACGGCCGTTCCCCGCCGGCGCCCCTCGGCCACGAGGGCCTCCAGGAGGGTGAGGGTGTCGCCGAGGTTGTTGCGGTAATACTTGGCGGGATCCGTCACGCTCTCGCCCACATAGGCATAGGCGGCGAAGTGGAGCACGGCCTGGATGGGCTCAGCGGCGGCCAAGGCGGGGTGGGTGCCCTGGAGGAGGCGATCGAGGAGGTCGCGGTCGCCCACCTGGCCTGTCACAAGGGGAACCTGGAGGGCGTCCTCGGCGATGGCGCGATGGCCATAGACGAGGTTGTCGAGCACCACCACGGCCCGACCGGCCCGCTGGAGGGCGCGCACGGCATGGCTGCCGATGTAGCCCGCGCCCCCGGTCACCAGGATCGTCATCCCTGAACATTCGCCCACGTGGGTTCAGCGAAGCATGGGAACCGAGCCCAGGTGGGGCCGCCTGTGGCGAAAAACGGGGTGGGAACGCGGGGCACAGGGCGCCGGGGGCGACCCAATGGGGGCCTGTGCGGAATCGGATCGGCGGGGCTGGGGGTCCATAGGTTTTTCGGCTCCCTTGGAAACAAAACGCCAAACCACACCATATGTGGTGTGCAAGCTCTCCCCTTTCTCACCTTTCCGGCGACACTGCGGAAAACACGCCCTCACTCGCCCATTCCCGTGAAACACGGTCCCTCACGCACTCCCCCGCCCACTCCTCCAACCGCGCAGCCAGCCGCGCCGCCAGCTGGGGCTGCCGCCCCTCAGACGCCGTAGAACTCCCGATACCAGGCCACAAAGCGGGCCACACCCTCGCCCACGGGGGTGCGGGGGCGGAAGCCGGTCCAGTCTTCGAGGGCGGTGGTGTCGGCGGCGGTGGCGGGCACATCGCCGGGCTGGATGGGCAGGAAGCGCTTCTCCGCGGTAAGGCCCAGGGCCGCTTCGAGGGCCTCGATGTAGGCCATCAGGGGGGTGGGGTTGGCGTTGCCGATGTTGAACACCCGGTGGGGCGCCCAGCTGGTGGCGGGGTCGGGGGCATCGGGGTTGAAGGCGGGATCGGGGGTTGCGGGCCGATCGAGCACCCGGATCAGGCTTTCGATGATGTCGTCGATGTAGGTGAAGTCGCGCACCATGCGGCCTTCGTTGAACACGTCGATCGGCTCACCGGCGAGCATGGCCCGGGTGAAGAGGAAGAGGGCCATGTCGGGCCGGCCCCAGGGGCCGTACACGGTGAAGAAGCGCAGGCCGGTGGAGGGCAGCCCGAAGAGGTGGCTGTAGGTGTGGGCCATGAGCTCATTGGCCTTCTTGCTGGCGGCGTAGAGGCTCACGGGGTGGTCGACGCTCTGGTGCTCGCTGAAGGGCAGGCTGGTGTTGCCCCCATAGACGGAGCTGCTGCTGGCGTACACCAGATGGGCAATGCGGTGGTGGCGGCAGCCCTCGAGGATGTGGCCGAAGCCCACCAGGTTGGCCTGGATGTAGGCGGCGGGGTTCTGGAGGGAGTAGCGCACGCCGGCCTGGGCGGCGAGGTTCACCACCCGCTCCGGGGGGCCGGGGGCCAGGGGTTCACCGCCCGGGCCCTGGCCCCGGAAGGCGGCCTCCACCGCGGCCCGATCCTCCAGATCGCCCTGGATGAGGGCAAAGGGCACCCCCCGGGCGGTGGCCAGCTGCTGGAGCCGGGCCAGGCGGGCCTGTTTGAGGGCAGGGTCGTAGTAGGGATTGAGGTTATCGAGGCCGATCACCGGGGTGCCCCGCTCCAGGAGGCGCCTGCTGAGGTGGAAGCCGATGAAACCGGCAGCCCCGGTGACAAGAACGGACATGGCGGTGGAAGGGGAGGACGCCAGCGCAAGAGCGACGATCGCACAGCCCAGGAGAGAACCGGAGATACGCTGTAACAACCACAGCAAATCCAGAAGATTCTCCTACCTCCACCCTGGCAATCGCCGACACAAACCAGCTTGACCCCATCCGGCCCAGAGCTCTAGGGTGAAACGTGCGCAATGAGCTGGAACTCCCTCACGAATGACAGCTACACCAGACTCTCCCAAAGTTTTTTCAAACCCGAACAACCCCAGAACTGCAGGAAATCCAAAGCGCCACGGCCGATCAAAGACCCGCCAACTGTTATGCCCGGCCCATCCGGAGCAACGGATCAGCGGCAATGGGCGCAAATACTTTCTGCACCTGCTCCGTCCGGAAGAGCTGAAGCTCCGGGGCATGAGCGAGAAGAAGGCCAAGCTGGTGATTCAGGCCTATCCAGTGCTGGTGTTGAGCAACGAATGGCTGGAGGAGCTGTTCTGCCCCCAGTGCGGCACCACCCGCTGGTGCCATGTGGTGCGCCACGACCGGGTGGAGCATAGCGTGCGCTGGGCGCCGCGGGACCTCTGGCAGCAGGTGGCCCATGTGGATCCCCTGGTGCCCAACCCGAGCGTGAGCCAGTTCACCCGCCGGGCCGCGCGCCGCACCGATGGGCGCCGGCTCGATGGCAAGCGCTTTTACGACCCCTGAAGGGCCGGGTGGATCAACAGAAGCGCTTTATACGCATAAACGCATAGTAAAGGCCATAAAAAGGGACTCATTCAGCGCCGTGCGGCCCCTTTGCTCAATAGGCGTTGCGGGAGCGCAGGTGGAGCACGGTGCGCAGCAGGATGCGCAGATCGAGGCTGAGCGACCAGTCGCGCTGATAGCGGAGATCGGCCTCCACCCGGCGGGCCATGGCCGAGAGCTCGGCGGTTTCCCCGCGCCAGCCCTCCACCTGGGCCAGCCCCGTCATGCCCGGCTTGAAGGAGTGGCGCTGCATGTAGCCGGGGATGAGCTTGCGGTAGTGCTCGTTGTGGTCGACGGCGTGGGGGCGGGGCCCCACCAGGCTCATGGAGCCATTGAGCACATTGAGCAGCTGGGGCAGCTCATCGAGCGACCAGCGGCGCAGGATGCGGCCCAGGGGCGTCACCCGGGGATCATCGCGGCGGGCCTGCTGGAGGCCGGGGGTGGCGCCGTCCTCGGTGACGGTCATGGTGCGGAACTTGAGCATGCGGAACGGGCGGCCATCGAGCCCGTAGCGGGTCTGGGCGAAGAACACGGGCCCGGGGCTGGTGGTGGCCACCAGCAGGGCGATCAGCAGGAAGAGGGGCGCGAGGAGCACCAGGGCGAGGGCCGCCACCAGGAGATCAAAGAGGCGCTTGAGGCGTTGATCGATGAGGGAGCCCTCCTGCCCCCAGAGGTTGACGGTGTAGGCATCGCCGAGCTGATCCACCTCGAACTGCATGGAGGCATTGGCCCACCAGGGGAGGTAGTAGACGGGCTTGCAGGTGTCGCCGAAGAAACGGAGCACCTCCTGGAGGGAGAGATCGGCGGAGGAGAGATAGCTGAAATAGATCTGATCCACGTCGTGGCCATTGAGCCACTGGCGCATCTCCCGCAGCCCGCCGGAGCAGGGGAGCATGGAGGCGGGCAGGGGGACGGGCTCGCTGTTGGGCGCCTGAAACCAGGCCACCAGGCGCAGGCCGATCCAGGGGAGCTGCTGGAGTTTGCGGTGGAATTCGATGGCCTGGGCGTGGGTGCCCCAGAAGGCGATGGTGCGGGTGTTGCCGCCCCGGAGGCGATGCCAGCGCAGGAGTTTGCGGCTGCCCACATGGAGCAGCAGCAGCAGGGCCCAGCCGCCGAGGGCCCAGAGGGTCATGTCGAGGCGGGAGTAGGAGTCCGACACCTTGAGCAGGAAGCCCAGCAGGAGCAGGCCGGTGAGCACCAGGGCCCAGCTGAGGCTCACCCGCCGCGCCAGGGTCCAGAGAGAGGTCTGGCGGTAGCTGCGGTAGAGCTTGCCGGTGGGAAGGATGAGGGCGGTGAGGAGAAACACCGCCAACGCGGTGGTGGCAAGCGGAATCTCCCCATCACCTTTCACGAGGAGGAACAGGGCCGTGATCAGGCTCGGATCCAAGATGCGCAGCACGCGGTTGAGATCCTTGCCGTAGAGGCGGAGGAGTCCCCCAAAGGCGGGCCGGGGCGGAGGATCCTTGCTGGGGGGGGCAAGATTGATGGGATCGAGGCTGTATGGGCTGGGGATGCGCATTCTTCTTTACGGAATCAATTTCGCCCCTGAGCCGGTGGGCATCGGCAAATACAGCGGGGAGCTGGCCGCCTGGCTGGCAGCGGAGGGGCACCAGGTGCGGGTGATCACGGCCCAGCCCTACTTTCCGGGCTGGCAACTAGGAAATGGGGACAAGACGGTGCGCAATCGTTATACCAATACCACCCTCTCCGGGGTGGAGGTGCGGCGGTGTCCCCTCTGGGTGCCACGCCGCCCGGGGGGGCTGACGCGGCTGGTGCATCTCGCCAGCTTTGCCCTCACGAGCCTGCCGGTGTTGCTGGCCCAGCGGCACTGGCGGCCGCAGGTGGTGATCACGGTGGCACCGGCCTTCTTCTGCGCCCCGGGGGCCCTGTTGCTGGGGCGCCTGTGCGGGAGGAGGTGCTGGAGCTGGTTGCATATTCAGGATTTCGAGCTGGACGCGGCCTTCGAGCTGGGGATGCTGAAGGGGAAATGGCTGCGGGGGCTGGCGGAGGGCTGGGAGCGGCGCACCCTGCGGGGGTTTGATCGGGTGAGCAGCATCAGCACGGCGATGGTCCTGCGGGCGCAACAGAAGGGCGTGGAGGCCCGGCGAGCCGTGTTGCTGCCCAACTGGGTGGATCTGGAGGCGATCCGCCCCCAGGGCCCCGGGGAAGCGGCGGCGAATCCCTACCGGCGGGAGCTGGCGCTGCCGGAGGGGGCGGTGGTACTGCAGTATTCGGGGTCGATGAACAAGAAGCAGGGCCTGGAGCTGCTGGTGGCGGTGATGCACCAACTGGCAGATGTGCCCCATCTGGTGTGGCTGCTGGCGGGGGAGGGACCCACCAAGGCAGCGCTGGCGGAGGCCACGGCGGGGCTGGCCCGGGTGCGGCTGCTGCCCCTGCAGCCGGTGGAGCGCCTGAACGACTGGCTCAACCTGGCGGATGTGCACCTGCTGCCCCAGAAGACCGGGGCGGCCGATGTGGTGTTGCCCTCAAAGCTGCTGGGGATCCTGGCGAGCGGCAGGCCGGTGGTGGCGAGCTCCCCGGCGGGGAGCGAGCTGGGCGATCTGGCGGAGCAGGCTGGGCTGCGGGTGGAGCCGGAAGACCCCGACGCCTTCGCGGCGGCGGTGCGGCGCCTGGTGGAGGATGGGGCCCTCCGGCAACGGCTGGGCGCGCAAGCCCGTCGGCTGGCGGAACAACGGTTCGGGAAGGACGCGGTGTTGCGGGGGCTGGAGCGCGAGCTGGTAGCGCTGGCGGGCTGACGGGGCGCCGAGGGAAAGGGACGGGGCCGCGCTGGGGGAAAGGGGACGGGGCCGCGCCGGGGGAAGTGTTGTTTTTGGTTCGTGTAGGAACCAAGCTCAAAAATCACACCACATGTGGTGTTTGTTGGGGGCAACGCGTGCGGGGTGGTTCTCTCATGCCCCCTTCGCCGTGGATCCAGTCCTTTGGATGGGGCTCCTCCCTACGCTACGGATAGCGCCACAAAGGCAAATGGTTCAAAGGGGAACCATGCGTTTCCGGGAGAACCACCTCGCCGGCGCACAGCGGGAAGGGTGCAGGCTGGAGGCGATGCCGTTCGGCGGTCTCAGCCTGCCCAGATTTCCGGGAGCTGCAGGTGTAGAGCAGGAAAATCCGCACCGGCCTCCAGAACCGCGAGATCTTCGAGTCGCTGAGGATCGCCTTCAGCAGGCCAAACCTCCACGGCCTGTTGGTGGGGAATGAGCAACCAGCCGAGCCGAGCACCGTTCGCCTGGTAAGCGGCCATCTTGCTGCGCAAGGCCTGCAGACCGCGGGGCTCTTCATCACTGGGGCTGGCCAGCTCCACCACCAGATCGGGGCAGAGAGGGGCAAAACCAGAGCGCTGCTCAGGCGTGAGGGCCTGCCAACGATCGAGGCTCACCAGGGAGGCGTCGGGGCTGAGCACCGATCCGTCAGGCAGGCGGAAGCCGCTGGAGCTGCCGAACACCTTCCATCCACCCTGCTGGTCGGCCCAAAGCAGGAGACGCATCTCGATCCGGGCATTGCGGGCACCGGTTTCGCTCCCTGTGGGGGTCATCACGATCAAGCTGCCATCGGCAGCGAGTTCCAGCACGGCCTCACGGTTCTCGGCACACAGCAGGGCGAACTGCTCGGGGGTCAGCCGCAGGCCGGGGGGAAACCGTAAGGGCGCAATGGCAGAGAGGGTCATGACTCCAGGCTGGAGTTGTGATTCAGGTTAGGCCGAGTGCTCCAACTCCCTGCCGCGCAACACAACGCGGTCATGCGTCAGAACACCTCACGCGCATTCAGGCGTGGTGCAGCAACACCTCGTACTGCCCCCATTGCCCATCCGACGACACCGCCATCAGCCCTTCAAGGCGCGCCTGGGCAATCAGCAGGCGATCGAAGGGATCGCCATGCACCAGTGGCAGGTTGGCCGTTTCGATCACATGGCCATCCAGCACGGGCAGAAGGGAAGCGCCGGCGGCGAGGCTCTGGTCGCGAAACTCGGCAGGGTTCACCGGGAGTTTGCCGAGCCGGTGCTTGATCGCCACCTCCCAGATGCTGGCAACAGACACCAGGCAGGCGGTGGAGGCCATCAGCTCCCGTGTGTCCGGGCCCAACCGGGGATGGTCCACCATCCACCAGAGCAGGATCTGCGTGTCGAGAAGCAGGCGCATCAACGGGAGAAGAGCTCGGCAATCTCCTGATCCACAGCCGTGGTGAACGCCGCATCCAGCTGGGCAGGGGTGAGGGCCGGTGAAGCAGCAGCCAGGCCTCCAGGGTGCTTCAACCCCGCAGCAGCGGCGCAGGCCACCAACTTCACCTGGGGCTTGCCGTGGCTGGCAATGATCACCTCCTCCCCAGCCAGTGCCGCCTTCACCAGACGGGACAACTGGCTCTTGGCCTCCAGCATGTTGACCATCATGAACGGGTGTCCCGTCTCCTCTGGCTAGCTTAGCCAAGTAGGTGCGGTGGCGTGCTCCCAGCGGACGCTCCTCCCGCCGCTAGGCCTGAATCCGAGAACCCCCTCGGACCTCGGACCCACCCAGGTGGAACTGGCGCCAGCAGCACTGGCGGGCAAGGGAGGACTTCTTGCGCAGAAAACGCAGGAAGATCGGATAAAATCCGAAGATGCCAGTGAAAACAGACAAACTGGTCCATCCGCTGCGTCAGTTTGGAACGGTGCCCTTGGCGCGGGAGACACTGGATGAGGTGCTGAGTGGCTACCGGCGCCCTGGCGACAAGGTGAGCGAATGGTTGCGGGAAGGAGCACTGCAACCGTTGCGGCGTGGGCTGTATCTGGCGGGGCCGCCGCTGCGATCAGGGCCGGTCTGTCTACCTCTGCTAGCCAATCACCTCTATGGACCTTCCTGTGTGTCGCTGGAGTTTGCCCTGGCCTGGCATGGTCTGATTCCCGAGGGGGTTGTCGAGGTCACATCGGTGACACCCCGACCAAGCCGCAGGCTGAGCAACCCGATCGGGCGCTTCCGTTATCAGCACCTGCCCTTGCCTTACTACGCTGTGGGGCTGGAGCTCGGTGAAGCGGGGGATGGGCTCGGCTTTCTGATGGCCAGCCCTGCGAAGGCCTTGTGTGACCGACTGGTGCTCAGCCGTTCCTTGCCGCCCCTGTCACGTGGGGCGATGCGGCAGTGGTTGCTGGAGGATCTGCGACTGAATCCAGAGCTCCTGCATGAGATCAACCTCGCCGACCTCCGCGCCTGTCTGGCCACCGGTTACAAGCGCAGGCAGGTGGGCACCTTGCTGGCAGTGATCGAACACCTGCAGCAGGAGGTGGCGCGATGAACAGGGTGGTGGAGCAGATGCTGCAGCGCATCCCCGTCGGCAGCACCACGCAGGGAAGCCAGGCGTTGCGGGAGGTGATGCAGGAGATCGCTCTATCGGGACTGTATCGCCGCGGCTTCTTTGGCAAGGCAGCGTTTTATGGAGGCACCTGTCTGCGCATCTTTCACCAGTTGCCGCGATTTTCTGAGGATCTGGATTTCTCGCTTCTGCAGAGCGATCCAGCCTTCTCCCTGGAGCCCTATCTGCATGGTCTGGAGGAGGAGTTTGCTGCCCTGGGCATCAGGGTGGAGGTGAAGGTCAAGAACAAAACCACCCAGAGTGCGATTTTTTCAGCCTTTCTGAAAACGACAACCACCATTATTCAGCTGGCCATCGGTGAGGCGAAGATGCTGAGGATCAAACTGGAAGTCGACACCGATCCACCGCCTGGTTTCCATACGGAAGAGCAGCTTCTGTTGCAGCCCTATTCGTTCTACGTGAAGTGTTTCTGCTTGCCGGATCTATTCGCAGGAAAGATGCATGCCGTGCTCTTTCGGCAGTGGCAGCAGCGTGTGAAGGGTCGGGACTGGTTCGATCTGGAGTGGTATGTGCGCCAGGCGATCCCCCTGCATCTGGATCATCTGGCCGAGCGGGCACGCCAGAGCGGCCACTGGCCTGTGGATCAGCCCTTCACGGCAGCCAATCTGCAGACCCTGCTGGCTGAGCGCATCAACAGCCTGGATGTGACCAGTGCCCGGCTCGACATCGAGCGGTTCATTGCCGATCCAGAGCCGCTGGCCATCTGGTCGCAGGATTACTTTGCGCAGCTGGCAAGACGGATCACGCTGGCCTGAGGCTGGAGAGCACGGGGGCGCGACGCAGCAAGGCGTTCAGGGCGGCCCGTCCGCCCTGGACAAGTGCTCCCGCTCGAAGCGCGCGAGCCTGGACTCGATCGCTGCGAGCCGCGCGTTCTCGTTCCTCAGCTGCTCGGTTTCTCTCTCGATCTGCTCGGACTCGCTCCTCAGCTGCTCGATCTCGTTCTCGATACCGGGATCCCGTCGCCAATTGAGCATCGACAACCACGAGCGCCATCGAGGCAACGATGAACCAGACGCCCCATTGCTGCGGGAGCTGGAGGGCGCCGGTGGGGAGGGCGATGTGGTCATAGGAACTGAGCAGAGCAATGAGGGCGATCACCAGGCCGCCGATGGCCTGGATCCAGCCCTGGCGATCGAGGCCGCGGCGGCGGGCATGGAACGGCGCCGGGGGAAGTGTTGTTTATGGTTTGTGTTAGGAACCAAGCTCAAAAATCACACCAGATGTGGTGCGCTACAGGTAGCGCCTCAATTGCAAATGGTGCAAAGGGGAACCATGGGTTTCGGGAAGAAACACCTCCATGCCGCTCCCTGGCGTCCAGAAAGATAATGCCCTGCAGCCAGGACCTTGCGTGTTGAAAAGCGCCGCTGGAGCCGACAGAGGGGTGGCGGCGGTTTCCCGTAGGGCGAGGCGGTTGCGCTGGGCCAGGTGGTGCGGGCGCAGGAGTCGCCGGCGATGCGGGCGGGGGGTAGGCCGAGGGCCAACAAGAGCTGCCGGGGCCCGTGGCTCAGGCGAATTCGCCATATTCTTCGAGGAGGGCGATCACGTCTCGGGCTTGTCGGGTGTGGAAGGAGGAGGGGTCGAGCTGGTGGCGGAGCTGAACAAGATCGCATCGAGCTTGGCGTTGAGCTCGGCGAGCCGCGCGTTCTCGCTCTTCAGCTGCTCGGTTTCGTTCCTCAGTTGCTTCATCCTCTGCTCGTGCTGCATCTTGCGCTGCTCGTACTGCTCGATCTCGTTCTCGATACCGGGATCCCGTCGCCAGTTGAGCGTCGACAACCACAAACGCCATCGAGGCAACGATGAACCAGACGCCCCATTGCTGGGGGGGCTGGAGGCTGGAGCCGGCGGGGAAGGAGATGTGGTCATAGGAGGTGAGCAGGGCGATCAGGGCGATCACGATGCCGGCGAGTGCCTGGATCAAGCCCTGGCGATCAAGGCCGCGGCGGGAGGAAACCGATGGTGCCACCAAGTCTGGCGCAGATTCGGGAGGCGGAAGGATCTGCACCAAAGCCAGGAGGCATCAATGCAGTCAGGATAGTACATGCGTACAACACAGCGGCATTGCCACTGGCGCCCGATGCTGGCCGGAATCAGCATTCACCCGTGAGCGCCGTGCATTGCCGGTAGGGCGCCATGGTTTGCCTTGCCGCAACGGGGGTGAGGCATCGCCGATGGAGACCAGAGGACTCGGAGGAACCAGACGGGACGACCACACCAGATGTGGTGCGCTACGGGTAGGGTCTCAACGGCAAATGGTTCAAAGAGGCACCATGGGTTTCGGGAGGAGCCATCGGCGACCACCGCGCCGGCGGGCAGCGAAGCCATACCCGTGGCCATCGGCGCAATATGAAGCAAGGCTGGACGTTCAGACCGGCTCCTCCGCCAGCTGGGCCAGTTCGGCGACTACGAGGGCGAGGAATCGCCGGTGGAGGACAGAGGGTTCGAGCTGGACAAGTGCTCCCGCTCGAAGCGCGCGAGCCTGGACTCGATCGCTGCGAGCCGCGCGTTCTCGCTCCTCAGC
>JAYKIG010000081.1:0-8709 GCA_035286045.1 Cyanobacteriota bacterium
TATTCAGGCGCGAGGGGAGATTCAACTGCACGAATGTCTGTGGAACTCTCAAGGCAAAGTCGTCAACGCACATAAATCTCGATTTCGCACTAGCCAGTCTCAGGCTGGCAACAAGGGCATTCGTTCGCATGGATATCAACCCAAAACTAATGAACAATGTGATGGCATCAATAAGAGTCCCCGTCCCTCCCAAGGATGAGCAAGTCGAAATCATTCAGAACCTTGACAAGCAAATCAGAGGGTTCCAGCCATTAGAGGATTCCATTGAAGTCCAGGTGTGCTTGCTCCAAGAACGCCGGTCCGCCCTCATCTCCGCCGCAGTAACCGGCCAGATAGACGTCCGAGGGCTGGTGGAAGCGGAGGGTAGCGAGTAGTGACTGCTACTCCCAAGACAATCCAAATCTTCCTGCCAAGCGGTGAGCCTCATGGCATTCGCATCGCCGAGATCACCACCCGCATCGTGCAGGTGATCGAGGTGCCCCGCAGCCTGCTGGTCGATTTCCTGGCGATGGAGCAAAGCAGCCAGGTGGGGGTCTACTTCCTCCTCGGGGAAGCCACGGAGGATGGTGACCGGCTGGTTGACGTGGGCCAGACCGGTGACCTGCGCGCACGCCTCACCGCCCACAACCAGAAGAAGGTGAATGGCATGCCCTCCAGCAGATCCGCCTCGCGCAGCGCTTCGTGGAGGAGAACGGCAACAGCGGCAGCAAGCCCCACACCCCGGCTCCCCTGGCAGCGGAATGTCTGGAGATCTTCGAGACGGGGCACACCCTCATCTCCAGCCTCGGTTTCCCGCTCTTTGATCCCCTCGCCGCCCCCACCTCCGCCACACACCAGAGGGTTTCGTCGTGCTCGCGGGCTCCGTGGGCCGTCTCGCCACCACGCCATCCCTGCCGGAGAGCCGCAAGCAGTGGCGTCAGCGATTGATCGAGCGCGGCGTCCTCCAACCCGACGGAGGCACCCAGCGTTGGCGCCATTGCCGTGATGGGCCGCAACGCCAACGGCTGGACGGAATGGAAGAACGCCGATGGGCTCACCCTTCACCAGCTCCTGCGCGAGCCGCTGGGCAACCCTCCGCCCTGATCTCCGCCGCCGTCACTGGTCAGATCGATGTGCGGGGCCTGGTTCCCGAGCTCGATCAGCCGCTGGGGCTCCAGCTCGGACAGGAGCCAGGTACCCATGGAGCGAGCCGGGGATTTGCCGTAAGATCACCGTATGATTTTCGGCTGCCCCATGGCGACGACCCGACTGGAGGTTCGCCTCAGCGATCAGGTGAACGAGCGCCTCGAAGCCCTCGCCGCCTCCGAAGGGCTCACGAAGACCGATGTCTTCCGTCGCGCCCTGGCTCTCTACATGCTTGCCAAGAAGCAGGAGCAAGAAGGTGCGAAGCTGCAGTTCGCTCACGGCGATCAGGTGGAAACCCTTGTCAAAATCTGATGGATGACATCACGGCCGCCTATGCCCGTGAACTGCAGACGGCGATCAGCGGAATTGAAATCAGAACACCAGAGCACCCTGCCGACCGTGCCCAACAGCACCGGATCGAGCGCATGGCGGTATGGATGATCGCCGCGACCTCCGCGTTTGTGGCTTTGCTGATCGTGTTCAGCCCGTCCCGTCCGGTGCCCGAAAAACGCCTTGATTGGAGCACCGGCATTCTGCAGCTCGTTCTTGAGCGGAGCTGTTGGTTTTGCATTGCAGCGATCGCCATGAGTGTCTTATCAAGTCAAGGCGCTGATCGCGAGAGCGATTCCAACACACGATGGCCACCGGAACCTTCCGCAGCGCGGCATGTCAACGCAGAGGACATTCGGGGCTGGACAGATTTCTTTCGCGATGGCCCCACTGTGAGCGAAGACGTCCTGGTAGAGCGCGGCTCTCAGGAGCAGAGTGAACGCGAACCACTCTGACTGCCGGCCAATCCCCTGGCTCGGGCTATGCAATGCCTGCATCAATCCTTGGCCTGGCGCGGTCTCTGCGCTTAGCCTGCCGCGATAGCCCACCGTTGGCTCAGCCACTCAGCCCATGAGCCTCCACCACGAGATCGTCTTCGAGCGCGAGATCTGCGAGCATCTCGGCGCCAACGGCTGGCTCTACGAGGAAGGCAGCGCTGCTGCCTACAGCCGTGAGCTGGCCCTGTATCCGCCAGACCTGATCGCCTGGGTGCAGGAGGCCCAGCCCGAGGCCTGGGACGTGCTCCAGAAAAACCATGGCAGCAAAGCGGAAGCCACCCTCCTGCAGCGGGTGCGTCAGCAACTCGATCAGGTGGGCACCCTCGATCTGCTGCGCCAGGGGGTGGAGGTGCTCGGCCTGCCCAAGGCCCTCAAGCTCGCCGAATTCAAGCCCGCCTTTGGCCTCAATCCCGCCATCCTGGCCCGCTACAACGCCAATCGCCTGCGGGTGGTGCGCCAGGTGCGCTACTCCACCCGCAACGAAAACTGCCTTGATCTGGTGCTGTTCCTCAACGGCATCCCGGTGGCCACAGCTGAACTCAAAACCGACAACACCCAATCAATCCAGGATGCGATCTGGCAATACAAAACCGACCGCAACCCCAGACCCAAAGGCCAGCCCCCAGAACCCCTGCTCTCCTTCCCCAGCGGCGCCCTGGTGCATTTCGCCGTGAGCAACCGCGAGGTGCGGATGACCACACGTCTGGAAGGCCCCCGCACCCAGTTCCTGCCCTTCAACCGAGGCAGCGATCCCGGCGGGACCGACTGTGGCGCTGGTAATCCGGTGACCGATGGCCATCGTACCGCCTATCTCTGGGAGGAGGTGTGGGAGCGCGAGGGCTGGCTGGAGGTCCTCGGCCGTTACTGCATCGCCGAGCGCGACAAGAAGAAACAGATCCACCGTCTTGTCTTTCCCCGCTACCACCAGCTGGCCGTCACCCGTCTTCTGGTGCAAACCGTTCTGGAGGAGGGCCCAGGCTGTCGTTATCTGATCCAGCACTCCGCCGGCTCCGGCAAAACCGCCTCCATCGGCTGGAGTGCCCACCTCCTCGCCGATCTGCACGACGGTGAGGACCAGAAGGTCTACGACACGGTGCTGGTGGTGAGCGATCGCAGCGTCATCGACAGCCAGCTGCAGGAAACCCTGGAGACCTTTGAACGCCGCAAGGGTGTGGTGGCATCGATCACGACGGAAAAAGGGATCAAGAGCGAGCAGCTGGCCGCTGCCCTCTCCGGCGACAAGAAGATCGTGGTGTGCACCATCCAGACCTTCCCAGCCCTGATCAAGAAAATGCAGGAGCTCTCCGCCACCAGCGGCAAGCGCTTCGCGGTGATTGCCGATGAGGCCCACAGTTCCCAGACCGGTGACGCCGCGATCAAGCTGCGCAAGGTGCTCTCTGCCACTGAATTGGCCGATCTTGCCGATGGGGGCGAGATCTCTATGGATGAGGTGCTCGCGGCCACCACAGCGGCGCGGGCCAAGCAAGGCGGGATCACCTATGTGGCCTTCACTGCCACCCCGAAGGCCAAGACGCTGGAACTCTTCGGCCGGCGTCCCAGCCCCAACGACCCTGCTGGGCCAGACAACCTGCCTGCGCCGTTCCACGTCTATTCCATGCGGCAGGCGATCGAGGAGGGGTTCATTCTGGATGTGCTGCAGAACTACACCCCCTACCAGCTCGCCTTTCAGCTGGCCCAGCAAGGCCAGACCATCTCCAGTGAGGAGGTGGAACGCAGTGCCGCCCTGAAGAAGCTGATGGGCTGGGTGAAGCTCCACCCCCACAACATTGCCCAGAAGGTGCAGGTCGTCGTGGAGCACTTCCGCAGGCATGTCTCCCCCTTGCTCAATGGCAAGGCCAAGGCAATGGTGGTGGTGGGCTCCCGCAAGGAGGCTGTGCGCTGGAAACAGGCGATCGATGCGTACATCGCTTCCAAGGGCTACACCCTGGGTACCCTGGTGGCCTTCAGCGGTGAGGTGAAGGATCCAGATCTGGGGCCCGATGGTTTTACGGAACGCAGCCAGGCCCTCAATCCCGGCCTCAAGGGTGATATCCGGGAAGCCTTCAAGGGCAGCGGCTACCAGATCCTGCTGGTGGCCAACAAATTCCAAACCGGCTTCGATCAGCCCCTGCTCTGCGGCATGTATGTGGATCGCCGCCTCGACGGCATCCAGGCCGTGCAGACCCTCTCGCGCCTTAACCGCTGTCACCCGGGCAAAGACACCACCTACGTGGTGGATTTCGCCAACGACCCGAAGGACATCCTGGCGGCCTTCAAGACCTACTACGCCACCGCAGAACTCGCCGAAGCCACCGATCCCAACCTGATCCTCAACCTCAAGACCAAACTCGATGCCCAGGACCACTACGACGAGTTTGAGATCGATAGGGTGGTGAAGGTGCTTCTTGATGCAAGCCGTGGCGACAAGGTGAGGCAGAGCGAGCTCATGAAGGCTCTTGAGCCTGTGGCCCAGCGTCTGATGACCCTGCACAAGGAAGCCAGGCTGGCCTATCACCACGCCGAGGAGACCAACGACAGCGAGGGGATGAAAGGAGCTAAGGAAGAGCTCGATGCCCTCAACCTGTTCCGCAGCGATATAGGAACCTACGTGCGCTTCTACAGCTTCCTCTCCCAGATCTTCGATTACGCCAACACCGGGTTGGAGAAGCGCGCGATGTTCTTCAAGGCCTTGCTCCCACTGCTGGAGTTTGAGCGAGAGAACAACACCATCGACCTCTCCAAGGTGGTGCTCACCCACTACCACCTTCGTGATCTCCCCCCGAAAAAGCTCGATCTGGCACAAGGGGGCGGTATTGCAATCCCCGGGATGGCTCCAGGCGGTGGCGGGGTGCAGGACAAGGAGAAGGTGGAACTGGCAGAGATCATCGCCAAGCTCAATGATCTCTTCAGTGGTGAGCTGAGCGACTCCGACAAGGTGACCTATGTGCGATCGGTGCTGCGTGAGCGCTTGATGCAGTCGCAGACCTTACGCCAACAGGCCTCTGCCAACAGCAAAGAGCAGTTCGCCAACTCACCCGATTTCGGCACGGCGCTGATGGACGCCATCATCGGCGCGCTGGATGCCCATCAGACGATGAGCAGCCAGGCGCTGAATTCAGCCACAGTGCGCGATGGCATCAAGGATGTGCTCCTGAACCACACCCGCCTCTACGAAGCCCTCCGCGATGCCGCCTGATCCGGTCACCCTCTCAGCCGCCGAACAGGCCCGCACCGTGGTGCTTCAGATGATGGCGGAAAGGGGCCGTGGCGTGGTGCTCGTGGGTGCCGCGCGGCTGGATCTGGCCTTGGAGCATCTGCTCCAGGCCGTGATGGCACCAAGCACAGAGCCGGACGACAAGCTCTTCACTCCCGATCGCTCCCTCGGCAGCTTCGGGGCAAAAATCACGTTGGCAGCAAGGCTTGGCCTGATTGAGCCCTCCATTGAGCGGGCCCTGCATGCGATCCGCAACGTTCGCAACGACTTTGCGCACAGTGCGGGCGACCCCAACCTGGCGGAGCCACATCACCAGAAGCGGCTGCAGAAAGTGGTTCCAGAGGCCGAGCCCACCCCGTTGTGGGGGGCCCTGGCTCCCCTTCTGGAGCGCCAGTCAGGCCTCTCCTCTGAAGAACAGTCGTTCATCCTGCTCGTAACCCTCCTGGTGGCCTCGATCGAAGCCTGTGCCGTGTTGCAGCAACCTTTCTCCCCACGGGCAACAGTGCGATTCCAGGCCAGCTGAACAGTCGCCATGGGCCCACGGCAACCGCCTCACCCGCCTGATGATCGACGCAGGTGTAGGGGTCTCGGTCCAGAAGACCTACCTGCTGCATCGGCTGGATGAAGACTTCTTTGCGGAGTTTGGCTTTTGCTCTTGAGCAACTGATGCACCACCCGCACCCCCACCCCGAACAACCCTGACTCCTCCAGCTCTTCCGGATCCAGCGGGATCCGCGCTTCCTCCGGCCCGATTGGCTCCAGCTGCCACCGTTCGTCCTGCTGCACCAGGGGCCACAGGAGAAACCTCCCCCATGGACCACAACCACCAGATGCCCTCAGAGCATCTCCAGGAACTGTTGGGGCGTCAGACCTGCATCACGTGCGATGGCCCCCATCGTGATCGCATTGATCGGGTCATGCCGAGGAATGACAAGACGCCTTTCCCCATTGCTGAGGATCACCGCCTCCTTCTGACAGATTCCCGGAACACGGGGCATCGCTCAGATGGCGAGTTCCAGGGTTTCCACCCGTTTCACACCAGACTCCTCCGCTTCCACCTTCAGCCAGAGGCCAATGGCTTCCCGGATGTTCTGCAGAGCTTCCTCCCGTGTCTCGCCCTGGGAGTGACAGCCAGGGAGGTCCAGGCAACTGACGGACCATCCCTCGTCCGTCTCGAGCAGTCGGATTCTGTATGACACCCTGAAAAACTCCTGATGACTGACTTTAGCCAGTCCAGAACAGGCCATCTGTCAATGATGAGCAGCCTGCAGCCCTGCGTGTTCCGCCTGAGGGCCCTGGCCAGGCCCTACACCCCTGAGCCATCGACTACCGGGACCTTGCCCGCACCCAGGTCCTCCGCTGGCGGTGGTGGGGCGTGGAGCCATCGGGGGCTGGAGGCGGGAGCGGCTGGGGGAGTGAGGCGGCTTTGCCTCCAGGGCAATCCCTAGAGGTGTGGCCCTACCTTGGTAGGAGCAAGCCAGTGGCGAACGAGAGCACTCCTCCGACCGGTCCATAGAAAAAGACACTCGTCATGGCGGCCTCCAGAGCCCTGTCGTGGCGTGGGGAGAACTGCAAGACCAGGCCGTAGCTGACCACAGCGCAGAGCAGATAGCCCACCACAGCAAAAGCAATGCCACGGATCAAACGCTTCATTCAGCCATCACTCCTTGAACACCCATCCTGTCGACGCTATACGGAGTGAATCTCGGCCAGCGGTTGTAACCCACCTCTGGGACATTCGAACGGTAGTGCGGATCAGCTCCACCTCCTTGGCTCAGAGCTCCGTTTCGAGGCCCTCGGGCCTACACCACCGACACGGTGCCATCACCCAGGGAGGCATAGGGTGGGAGGAGAAACATCTTGGAGATGTGTGCGAGCTTTTGCAGGGTTTGTGCATCAATGCCTGGTTGATGTCGTGCCGTGACTGGACTTTGTTTGTGGCCGACATGCTGGAGGCTTGCGATGGCGAAGCTCCCAAAGGCATCCCTGACGAGAAAAAATGTCTGAAACCTGAGGTCGACTGGGCCGCAATCAAGGGCCTGCGCAATCGCATCGTGCATGAATATTTCGGCCTCCTGAAGCGCATCCAGGGCATATCCACTGCTGCTACACCCTGCTTGCACAACCTGATGCGATGACCGCCACGATCATCATCCTCGCGGGTCCGAATGGCGCCGGCAAAACCACCTTCGCTCGTTCGTTTCTGCCGCAGGAGGCCAACTGCCTGCGCTTCATCAATGCCGATCTGATCGCCGCAGGCCTTTCGCCCTTTGCCCCGGAAGCAGCTGCACTCAAGGCCGGTCGGCTCGCCGCATCGCCATCCAGACCGGCACGGAGCTGATCGTCATGCGCAACGGGCAGATTTGCAGGCTTCCGCCTGAGGAGATCGCGTTGAACAACGAGCTCTGAGCCGCGCTAACGTTGTACATATTGTTGTACGGCTGCTGCCATGGTGCTCGGTGTGAGGGTGGAGCCAGAGCTGGAGCGCCAGCTGGATCAGTTGGCGCTCCAGCTGGGCAAGACGCGCAGCGCCTGCATCCGAGAAGCCATCAGCCTCTATCTGAGCCGCCACGGCGACGCCGCTGAGGCACGCCGGCAATCGGAACACCTCGCCCAGGTGGAGCCGACGCACTGGAGTGAGCAGCTGCCCGACTGGAGCGACTGGACCGCATGACCTCAGCCGTTCTGTGCCGCGGATCGGTGGTGACCGTGGCCAGCCCCGGTGTCTACTCCGGAAAGCCACGGCCAGCGGTGGTGGTGCAGGCGGATCGCTGGCTTCAGGCCCATCCCAGCGTCACTCTCTGCCCTCTCACCAGTACCCTCAGACAGGCTCCCCTGGTGCGGATCGCCGTGGAGCCCTCTCGGCGCAATGGCCTGCGCAAGCCCTCCCAGCTGATGGTCGACAAACTCTTCACCGTGCCGGCAGCGGCAGTGGGTGAGGTGGTGGGGCAGCTGGAGCCCCAGGTGCTGGTGGAGCTGGATCTGGCCCTGCGGGGTTGGCTGGAGCTCCCCTGATGGCTCCCGCGCCCACTGGCGTGGCCATGGGACTGACCCACGACCTTGTGTTCGTCGTTTCCTGCATCGGCTGGCCAGCTTTTCCTGCATCAGAAGCTCCGTTTTTCCTGCATTAGAGTCCCGGTATCTGCTGCATTGGCACGCCCGGCATGGCCTCTGGCTACAGGCCCCGTATCGCCGACGCCGAGTTGCGCGCCTGCCTGGGTTCCGCCGGCGCGGTGGTGATCGAGGGCCCCAAGGCCTGCGGCAAGACCCGCCTGGCCCAGCAGCTGGCCGCCTCCACGGTGCTGCTGGATGTGGACACCGCCGCCCGCCAGGCGCTGGCCGTGGATCCGGCCCTGGTGCTGGCCGGGCCTCGTCCGCGCCTGCTGGATGAGTGGCAGGTGGAGTCGGCGCTCTGGAACCAGGTGCGCCGAGCCGTGGATGCGGTTGAAGCGCCTGGGCAATTTCTGCTCACCGGTTCGGCGGTGCCGGCCGATGACGCCGAGCGACACACCGGGGCCGGGCGCTTTTCCTTTCTGCGGCTGC
>JAYKIG010000082.1:0-13869 GCA_035286045.1 Cyanobacteriota bacterium
GGCCGACAGCCGACTGCTCACCTACGGGCCGGGCGAGGCGGTGGTGCGTGAGGGAGCTGAAGGACACTCCCTGTATTGCCTGTTGCGCGGCCGTGTGGAAGTGGTCAAGCAGCTTGAGGACGGACGCCGTGTGCGCGTGCGTGAGTTGCAGGACGGCAATGTCTTCGGCGAGATGACACTGTTTCTCGACGCCCCTCGCAGCGCCACGGTGCGCACCCTGGAGGAGTGCCAGCTGCTGCGTGTGGGCCGGCCGGCGGTGCGCCGCCTGTTGGAGTTGAATCCTTCGTTGCTGGAACGTCTGGCGGCGTTGGTGGGCGTTCGCCGCGCGGAACTCGAGCAGCTTGGCCGTGAGCAGGAGCAGGAGCGTGCGCAGGGTTTGCTCGAGACGATGCGGCGCCTGTTCGGGGTCGGCACTGGTTCTGCCGACCCGGCGTAAGTCCCGCCATCACGCAGGCCCTGGTCTCCCAGGCGTGGCTCCAGGGGCTGCTGCGCCTCGGCTGATGGGCCGGGAATCCGGGCGGGTCGGGATGCCCATGGCCCGCCCGGTGGATCGGGTCAGAGGGTCAGATGATCACTCCTCTTCATCGATCGAGCCGGCGGGAATCAGGCGGATCTGCTTGCGTCCCAGCTTGATCTCGAATTCATCCCCAGGCTTGAGATCGAGCAATGCCGTGTAGGCCTTGCCGACGAGCAGGTTGCCATTGCCCTGAACCGTGGCCACGTAGCTGAGTTTGCGGCCGCCCTTGCCTTTGCCCGCACCACCGCCATCGCCGAGGCTGACGCCCTTGGCCTCCAGCAGGGCCTCATAGAAGGCCGTGAAGTTGAGCCGTTCGGTGCCGTCCTTCTTGGTGCTGACGTAGCCGCAACCGCGCACGAGCTCGGATTTGGAGACATCGCCGAGTTCCTTGACCTTGGTCAGTAGATCCGAACCTTTGAGCATGGTGAAGAGGAGGTAATCAACCTTCTGTATTCTATGGCCATGACAAGCGTAGATGTGGCCCAGCTCCAGAGAATCAATTCAGTTTCCTGGGCCGACCTTGCTGAATCGCGCTTGGGCCTGCTGGCGGGATCCAGGGGATGTGCCGGAAACGAGGGGGCTTGCCGCCTGGATGTTCACTGTTGTGATGGCAGTCTCCGTCTGCGTGTGCCGCTTCCTCGCTGAGTGCACGACCCGCCCTTTGCGTCGGACCGTCTCCGCCTTGGGCCCTCAAGTTGATTCGATTCAGCCAGTGTTTGGCCCTGGCCGCACTGGCGTCGCTGGGATCGGATTGCACACCTGATCACCTCAGCCACAGGCGCTGCGCCTGCGGCTGAGGTCTCAGCCCTGCAGCTGGGCGATCAGGGCGTCACGGGCCTCGCTGAGTGCGCCATCCAGGGCCGCCCCATCGCGGCCGCCCGCCTGGGCGAGGTTGGGCCGGCCGCCGCCGCCGCCGCCGCAGGCCTTCGCCACCCCTCCGATGAAGACCCCTGCCCTGGCTCCGGCGGCAATCACCCCCGGGCCGAAGGCGGCCACGAGAATCACCTTGCCCTGATCGGCCGGATCGGGCAGGCCCCCCAGCACCACAGCGGCCCCCTCGCCCAGTTGGTCGGCCAGGCCCTGGGCCGCGCTCTGCAGGCCCGCTCCCTCCACCCCATCCAGGCGGGCCACCAGCAGGCGGTAGGGGCCGCCGCCAGGGGGTGCTCCATGCACCTCCTCCGCCAGGGCCGTCAGGGCCGCCGCCTTGGCCAGGGCCAACTCCTGCCGGGCGGCCGCCAATGCCTTCTGGCTGGTCTTGAGCTCCTCCTGAAGGGCCCCCACCCGCTCCAGAATCTCTACGGGCTGGGCCTTGAAGCGGTCGGAGAGGGCCCGCACCACCCCATCCCGCTCATTGAGGTAGGCCAGCACGGCGGGGCCGGCCACGGCCTCGATGCGCCGGATGCCTGCCGCCACGCCCCCCTCCGCCACGATCTTGAACAGGCCGATCTCAGCGGTGTTGGCCACATGGGTGCCACCGCAGAGCTCCATCGACACCCCAGGCACATCCACCACCCGCACCACTTCGCCATATTTCTCGCCGAACATCGCCACGGCCCCGGCGGCCTTCGCCTGCTCGATCGCCATCTCCGCAACCTCCAGGGTGTGGGCTTCGCTGATCCAGCCATTGATCAGGGCCTCCACCTCCCGCACCTCCTCGGCGCTGAGGGCCCGGGGGCAATGGAAATCGAAGCGGAGCCGATCGAAATCCACCAGGGACCCGGCCTGGCTGATGGTGGGATCCACCACCTGCTTGAGGGCCGTCTGCAACAGATGGGTGGCGGTGTGGTGGGCCTGGGCCCGGCGGCGGCAGGCCCGATCCACCTGGGCCGTGAGCACATCCCCAACGGCGATCGTCCCGCGCTCCACCCGCCCGCTGTGCACGAACACACTGCGGTTGCGGCTCACCCCCTCGATCGTCACGATCGCCCCTTCTCCAGAGGCTTCAGGCCCGCCGCCGCTGAGCACGCCCCGATCGCCCACCTGGCCACCCCCTTCCCCATAGAACGGGGTGGAATCCAGCACGATCTGTACGGCGTCTCCAGTCACTGCCCGCTCGGATGCCGAGCCGTTCACCACCAGCGCCACCACACAGCTGGGACGCTCCAGGGCCCCGTAACCCGTGAAGGCCGTGCTCTCCAGATCGGCCGCCACCTGCTCCAGGGCGCCCTGGAGGGTGAGATCGATGCTCACGGCCGCGGCTTTGGCCCGTTGCCGCTGCCCTTCCATGGCCGCCTCGAAGCCTGCAAGATCCACCGAGAGGCCGTGTTCTTCCGCGATCTCCTGGGTGAGCTCCAGGGGAAAGCCATAGGTGTCGTACAGCTCAAAGGCCTGCTCACCGCTGATCTGGGCGGGCTGGGCGGCCAGCACGTCGGCCAGCAACTTTTCCCCCCGCTCCAGGGTGGCCAGGAAGCGGGCCTCCTCCCGATCCAGCTCCGCCAGGATCAGCTGACGCCGTTCCGGTAGCTGGGGATAGGACGGGCCCATCAGGGCGATTGCCGCCTCCCCCAGCACGGGCAGGAAGGGCCCCTCGATGCCCAGGAGGCGGCCATGGCGCACCACGCGCCGCAGCAGGCGCCGCAGGATGTAGCCCCGGCCCAGGTTGGAGGCGGTCACCCCATCGGCGATGAGCTGGGTGATGGCCCGGCTGTGGTCGCCGATCACCTTGAAGCTGGTTTGCTGGCGAGGATCGGCGCCCTGGTAGGGGAAGCCCGCCAGCTGGGCGGCAGCCTCGATCAGGGGAAAGATGAGATCGGTTTCGTAGTTATTGGACACCCCCTGCAGGATCTGGGCCATGCGCTCCAGGCCCATTCCCGTATCGATGTTCTGATTGGCAAGGGGCGTTAAACCCCCCTCGGCATCACGATTATATTGCATGAAGACAAGATTATAAAATTCAATGAAACGGCTGTCATCTTCCAGGTCGATTCCCCCATCTCCCAGCTCGGGTCTGAAGTCGAAATAGATCTCCGAACACGGCCCGCAGGGGCCCGTGGGGCCTGACGCCCAGAAGTTATCCTCCTCATCCATGCGCACGATGCGCAGGGGATTCACCCCCACCTCATCGCGCCAGATGAGAGCCGCTTCATCATCCTCGCGGAACACGCTCACCACCAGCTGGTTCGGATCGAGGCCGAACACCTGCGTGCTCAACTCCCAGGCCCAGTGAATCGCCTGGGATTTGAAATAATCGCCGAACGAGAAATTCCCCAGCATTTCAAAAAACGTGTGGTGCCGCGCCGTGCGCCCCACGTTCTCGATGTCGTTGGTGCGGATGCACTTCTGGCTGGTGGTGGCCCGGGCCGCGGGCCGGGGGGCCTGCCCGAGAAACACCGGCTTGAAGGGCAGCATGCCCGCGATGGTGAGGAGCACCGTGGGGTCGTCCGGCACCAGGGAGGCGCTGGGCAGACGCAGGTGATCCCGCTCCTGATAAAAGCTCAGGAAAGCCTCCCGGATCGCGGCGCCCGTCCACTCCCGCTTCTCAGAGCTTGGTCTTGCGGGGGCGGATGAACGGGGGGAAGGGGCGCTCATGGGAAAACCACGCTCAGCAGATGCCACAGGGCCATGATCGCCCAGGGGGTTCAGGCGATGGCTGGGAAAGCTAGAGCCGGCCGGTGAGAGCCCGGGTGGTGCGGGTGAGGCCCGCCACGGTTTCCGGCAGCAGGGGCTTGCTGAGCAGGCCTCCGCCGATCCGCAGGAAAATCCCCGACAGCACCAGGTACACCGCCCCCAGCCCCAGCAGCACAGCCATCCAGCTGAGCTGGAAGGCCTGGCGGAGCCAGAGCACCAGCACGATCTGGCTGAACAGAAGCCCGAGCAGGAGCAGGCTCAGGCCAGCCCCGAGGATCACGGCTCCGGTGATCAGACGGCGCTTTTCCTTGTCCGCTTCCTGCAGGGCCATGCGCACGTGCAGATCCACCACCGAGGTGAGCAGGCCGGAGAGGCGGGAGGCTCCCTTGAGGTTCATGCCGAGCGGCGCCCTGGCGACAGGAGCAGCCCCAGCAGCAGGCCGACGCCCGCCGCCACCCCAAGCGCCATCAGGGGGCGCTCCCGCACCGGCTTCTCGAGCTTGGGCCGCAGGGTGCGGTTGAGGTCGTCCAGCAGCTGGTCGAGCTGCTCTTCCAGGGGCTTGAGGGAATCCCCCACCTGCTGGGCCTGGTGGGTCGTGTTCTCGATCAGATCGAGCAGCTGCTCCTTCACCCGGGGGGCGGCCCCGCCGGTCTGGCGGCTGATCACCTCCACCAGCTGGTCGAAGCTGCCGCGGGTGGCCTCCAGGGTATGGCGAGCCACCTCGGGCCACTCCCTCTGGATGGTGGGCAGAAGGGTGTCGAAGCGCTCGCGGAAAGCGGTTTGCAGCACCGGGGGCGTGGTCGACTGACCGTTGGAGCTGCTGCCGGGAGCGGAAGGACCCTCAAGGGGGGGGGCGGAGGGCTGATCGAAGCTCATGGAAGGAAAGGGGGGCGTTGAAGAAGAGTGTGGCGACGGCTCGGGTGTTTTCTCAAGGTAGGGATCTTCTCCTCAACGTAGGGAAAGCCGGCAGGGTTGGCAGCCAGAAAAGCTCCGCTACATTTCGCGGGCTTGAGGGTCGACCCGGTTGGTGTTCATCAAGCAGGTGGAGCTCACCCACTTCAAATCATTCGGCGGCACCATTAGCATCCCCCTGGAGCCGGGCTTTACGGTGGTCACCGGCCCGAATGGGTCAGGCAAGAGCAATATCCTTGATGCGGTTCTCTTCTGCCTGGGCCTGGCCAGCAGCCGGGGCATGCGGGCCGAGCGCCTGCCCGATCTGATCAACAGCGCCATGCTGCGGGCGGGCAAGGCGGCGGAAACCACCGTCACGGTTTATTTCGACCTCAGCGACTGGCAGCCCGACGGGGCGGAGGAAGGGTTGGAAGCGCCCCCTGAGGGGCCCTGGATCCGGCCCGGCCAGCAGGAGTGGAGCGTGAGCCGGCGCCTGCGAGTGGCCCCCGGCGGCACCTACAGCAGCAGCTTCAGCGCCGATGGGGTGCCCTGCAATCTGCAGCAGCTCCAGACCCAGCTGCGCCGCCTGCGGGTGGATCCGGAGGGAAGCAACGTGGTGATGCAGGGCGATGTGACCCGCATCGTGTCGATGAGCGCCAGGGAGCGGCGGGGCATCATCGACGAGCTGGCCGGGGTGGCCCTCTTCGATTCCCGCATCGACCAGACCCGGGGCAAGCTCGATGAAGTGCAGGACCGGGTGGAGCGCTGCCGGATCGTGGAGCAGGAGCTGCTGGCCAACCGGCAGAAGCTCGAGAAGGATTGCGCCAAGGCCCGGGCCTACCAGGGGCTGCGGGAGAGGCTCCATGTAGGGCGCCTGCAGGAGCAGGTGCTGGCGGTGGAGGAGGCCCGCCAGTCGCTGCGGGATCTGCTGCAGCGGCGCCAGAGCCTGCAGGAGCGTCAGGCCACGGAAACCACGGCGGTGGCCCAGGCCGGCGAAGCGATTCAGGAGGCCGCCCAGGCCCTGGAGGTGCTGCAGGCGGAGGTGAAGGCCCTCGGGGAAGACCAGCTGCTGGCGGTGCAGGCGGAGCTGGCGGGTCAGGAGGCCGAGGGGCGGGAACTGGCCCGCCAGGCCGAGAAGCAGAGCACGGAGGCCCAGCAGCTGCAGGAGCGCCGCCACGCGCTCACCAGCCAGCGGGGAGAGCTGGGCCGGCAGCTGCAGGGCCTGCAGACCACCAACGGGGAGGACGGGCTCGAACGGGCGGAAGAGGCCTGCCGGGATGCGGAGGCGGCGGTGGAGCACTCCCGCCGCAAGCTGCGGGAGGTGGCGGGGCGCTCCGGCGACTGGATGGAAGCTCAGCGCCGGCGCAGCGAGGAGCGCCGCAGCCTGCTGGAGGAGATCACGCCCCTGCAATCGGAATCCCAGCAACTGTCTGAACGGTTGCGGCAGGCGGAGCAACGACTGGCGGAACTGGACGGTGAGCAGCGCCAGGAGGGGGGCCTCTCGGAGGAGACGGAAGACCAGCTGAGCCGCCTCAACGGGGAGCTGGCCCAGCTGGAGCACCAGCTCCTGCAGCAGCAGGGCCGGATGCAGGACCTGGTGGAGAGCCTGGCGCTGCAGCAGCGCACGCGCCATCGGCTGGAGCAGGAGCAGACCCAGCTGGAGCGGGAGATCGCCCGGCTGGAAAGCCGGCGCGACACCCTGCAGGAGAGCCGGGGCACGGGCGCCCTTCGCATGCTGCTGGAGGCGGGGCTGGAGGGCATCCATGGCCCGGTGGCCCAGCTGGGGGAGGTGGAGGAGCGCCATCGCCTGGCCCTGGAGGTGGCGGCTGGCTCCCGGCTGGGGCAGGTGGTGGTGGAAGACGACGGCATCGCCGCCCGGGCCATCGAGCTGCTCAAGAGCCGCCGGGCCGGCCGACTCACCTTCCTGCCCCTCAACCGCCTGCGGGCGGGGGGATCCACTTCCACCAGCAGCGCCGCCCTGCAGCGGGGCGGTGGGGGCGGAGCCCCCGGGCTGGTGGGTCGTGCTGTGGATCTGGTGCGCCACGAGCCCGTGTACGGGGAGGTGTTCCGCTACGTGTTCGGCGACACCCTGGTGTTCGACAGCCTGGCCCAGGCCCGCAGGGAGCTGGGCCGCTGCCGGGCGGTGACCCTGGAGGGAGAGCTGCTCGAAAAGAGCGGCGCCATGACCGGGGGCAGCCTGCAGCAGCGCTCCTCCCAGCTGGGCTTCGGTTCCGCTGCGGAGGGGGATGAGGCCGAGCCCCTGCGGCGGCGTCTGCTGGAGCTGGGGGAGAGCCTGGTGGCCTGCCGGCGGGAGGAGGGCACTCTCACCGATGCCCTGGAAGCCTTACGGCCCCAGCTGCAGCAGAGCCAGCAGCGCCAATCGGCCCTGGAGGCGGAGCGCAGGGCGGCTGAGCGCAGCCTGGATCCCCATCGCCTCCGCAGCGCCCAGCTGGGTCAGCGGCGGATGGAGCTCAGCCAGGCCCTGGCCAGCGACGGCGCCCGGGTGGAGGAGATCGGCCGCCTGCTGGCCCCCCTGCAGGAGCGCCTGGCGGGGCTGGATCAGGCGGACACCGCAGCCGCCGGCGCGGGGGAACCCAGCCTGTGGCAGGGGCTGCAGGCGGAGCTTGAGGCGGCTGATCTGGCCCTGCAGCAGGCCCGAGCGCAGCGGGATGGGCAACTTGCGGAGCGTCGCGATCGGGCCCTGGCCAGCGAACGGCTCCAGAGCCAGCTGGAGAGCCTGGGGCAGGAGGAGCAGCGGCTGATCGCCGCCGTGAATGCCCTGCTGAGCGAGCGGGAAATCTGGAAGGAGCGGCAACAGGCCCAGCTGGAGCGCCGCAAGGCGCTGGAGGCCCAGCAGCAGGAGCTCAGCACCCGCTTCGGCGAGAAGCGGCGCGCCCGCGACGTGGCCGAGAGCCAGCTGGGAGCCCAGCGCCAGGCCCTGCAGCAGCGCCAGTGGGACCTGGAGCGGCTGGGGGAGGAGCTGGTGGCCCTGGAGAGCGAGCAGCGGAGCGGGGAGCAACGGCTGCAGCAACTCACCGAAGCCCTGCCCGATCCCCTTCCCGAGGTGCCCGAGGAGGTGCGGCAGGCGGGGCTGGAGGCCCTGCGCGCGTCGCTGGAGCAGATCCAGCGGCAGATGGAGGCTCTCGAGCCGGTGAACATGCTGGCTCTGGAGGAGCTGGAGCAGCTGGAGCAGCGGCTGGCCGACCTGGAGGAGCGGCTGGAGGTGCTCGGGCGGGAGCGGCAGGAGCTGCTGCTGCGCATCGAAACGGTGGCCACCCTGAGGCAGGAAGCCTTCCTGGAGGCCTTCAGGGCCGTGGATGGGCACTTCCGCGAGATTTTTGCCCACCTCTCCGATGGGGAGGGGCAGCTGCAGCTGGAAAACCCAGAGCTGCCCCTGGAGGGGGGGCTCACCCTGGTGGCCCATCCCAAAGGCAAGGCAGTGCGTCGGCTGGCCTCCATGTCGGGTGGGGAAAAATCCCTTACGGCGCTGAGCTTCCTGTTTGCCCTGCAACGGTTTCGCCCTTCCCCCTTCTATGCCCTCGATGAGGTGGACAGCTTTCTTGATGGGGTGAACGTGGAGCGGCTCGCGGGCCTGATCGCCTCCCAGGCGGAGGGAGCGCAGTTTCTGGTGGTGAGCCACCGTCGGCCGATGATCGGGGCGGCCACCCGCACCATCGGCGTCACCCAGGCCAGGGGGGCCCACACCCAGGTGGTCGGTTTGCCCCCCGCAGCCTGAGATGGCTGGACGCAGGCGCTTGCTTCACAATGAACCGATCAGGTAGCAGGTCTTGAGCGCATCCACCCCACCGCCCAGTGAATCCCCGGTCCCCAGCGATCGGCTCTGGCTGCGCTCCGAGTTGATGGGCACCCAGGTGATTACCCGCGATACGGGGCGCCGTCTGGGTGTGGTGGGGGAGGTGGTGGTGGATATCGACCGCCGGGAAGTGGTGGCTCTGGGGTTGCGCGACAACCCCCTCACCCGGTTCCTGCCGGGTCTGCCCCGCTGGATGCCCCTGGAGCGCATCCGCCAGGTGGGCGATGTGATCCTGGTGGATTCCTCCGATTCCCTCTCCGAAGGCTTCAATCCCGAGCGCTACAGCAAGGTGATCAACTGCCAGGTGATCACCGAATCGGGCCAGACCCTGGGACGGGTGCTGGGCTACAGCTTCGATATCGAGACGGGAGAACTCATCACCCTGGTGGTGGGCGCCCTGGGGGTTCCCCTGCTGGCCGAAGGGGTGCTGAGCACCTGGGAGCTGCCCGTCACCGAGGTGGTGAGCAGCGGCAGTGATCGGATCATTGTGTATGAAGGGGCCGAGCAGAAGCTGAAGCAGCTGGGCACGGGGCTCCTCGAGAAGATGGGTATCGGTGGCAGCAGCTGGGAGCGGGAGGAGCGGGAGCGGTATCGCATGGGGCCGGTGCCGGCGGAAAACCAGCTGCCAGCGGGCCAACCGAGCCAGCAGGAGCAACGGCGGATCCAGCCGGCCACCGCCCGGGCCTTCCAGCCGGATGAGGAGATGGAGTATGTGGAAACGGAGGAGCGTGTACAGCGGGAACCGCTGCGGCAACGGCGCTACCTCGATGAGGACGCCCCCTTGCGGGAGACGGATCGCCGTTCCTATGGGGAGCCGGAGCCCTATCGCGAGCGCGACGACGACCGCTATTACGTGGAGCGGCCACCCGCCACGGCCGAGCGCCGGTGGGACAGGGACGATCGGGCCGAGCCGGAGATGGGGAGGCGGGTGGGGGAGCTCGATGGTCAGAACCGCCGCCGGGCCGAGCCTGAACTGGTGGATGTGGAGCCTGAGATCCTCGATGATCCGTGGTGAGGTGGGAACCATGCCCGTGATGAACAGAACGTCCCTTGTTGGTTGCGGGGTTGGAACCCTGAGCCTGTGGGTGGCCTTGGCGGCGGCACTGGCCCCGGCGGGGATGGCGGCGGAGGGGCAGACCCCACCGGCCCCAACCTCCCCAACCGCCCCGGCCCCTGCGGAAACTCCGGAGGTGCCTGCCGCTTCCAGCACTCCAACCGCGCCCGCAACCCCCACCCCGGCTGCTACCCCCTCCAGGGGTGAGGCCCCAGCCCGTCGACCTGTTGAGGTGCCTCTGAAGCCGCCGCCCATGGCCCAGGAGCCAGTGAGGATCTGGCAGCCAGAGGGGATGGGTGCGCCGGCTCCCAGCGCCGGCCCCCTGCCCCCTCGACCTGCCACCACCCCGACCCTCCCGACCCAGCGGCCGGCCACCGGGGCCGTCGGCAGGATGCCTGCGGGTCCCATGCCCCCGGGAGCGATGCGGCCCGGAATGCCGCCCCCCGGGATGTCCCGCCCCGGGTCGATGCCCCCGGGAGCGATGCGGCGAGGAATGCTGCCTCCGGGCATGCTGCCTCCGGGCACGCTGACACCGGGAGCGATGCCACCTGAAGCGATGCCACCTGTTGCGATGCCGCCGGTAGCTCTGCCCCCTGGCGTTGTACCCCCGGGAGCTTCCCAGGCCAGGAGCTCCACCTGGATGCCCTGGAGCTCCCTGGGGCTGGGCCTGCTGGTGGCCGGTGGGGTCACCTGGGCGGTCACCAGCAGGCTGAATCGGCGCCAGGGCTTCGACGTCGACTCCGCCGATCAGGGCGGCAGGTGGGATGACCCGCGCTCCAGGGGCTGAGGATCCCCAGGGCGATCCCGGCGGAAACGGTTCCCCCCTGCTTTTCCTGGTGGTGCTGGGGGGGCGGGCGGCGGGAGCCCACATCGAGCTCCATGATGTGCGCTTTGTGGTGGGCCCCAACCTGGAGGCCACCCTGCCGGCCCTGCGCAGCCAGTGGTTCGGGCGGCGCCGGGGGCTCCACATCGACAGCTACATGGCCGTGCGCCAGGTGGGAGCGTTTGCGGTGGAGCTCCGCCGGGAACCCTTCACCGGAACCGAGCGGCTGTGGTTTGTGAACGTGGGGGGCTACCAGGCCCACCTGCTGGCGGAAGAGCATGCCTTCGGCCTGGTGGTGGCCACCACGGCTCCGGATGCCAAGCGGCAGGCTCTGGCCCGCTGGCTTCTCGACAGCCAGAGCCGCCACAAGGATGATCTCCATGTCCTGGAGGCTGTGGACGACTGCCTCCCCCTGGAGGGGGTGGGGGGATGGCAGGTGCACCTGATCCCCGTGCATGAGCCCGCTCCGCCCCAGCGCCCGGATTGGTTCGGCTATCGACCCATCTGAGAACCCGAGCGCCCGTGCAGAGGCGAGGATCAGAGGGAGCATCCCTCACCCGATCCCCCCGATGAACATTGACGGCAAAGCCTGGCGCACCATCTGGCTGGAGGAGGGCGGACGGTCGGTGGGGGTGATCGACCAGACCCTGCTGCCCCATGCCTTCCGCACCCGTTCCCTGCAGCACTGGCAGGAGGCGGCGGAGGCGATCCGCTCCATGGTGGTGCGGGGGGCGCCCCTGATCGGCGTCACCGGGGCCTATGGGCTGATGCTGGCCCTGCAGGCCGATCCCGGCGATGGGGCGCTGGAGGAGGCCTTCGCCGGGCTCCATGCCACCCGCCCCACGGCGATCAACCTGCGCTGGGCCCTGGAGCGGCTGCGGGCCCGGGTGAGTGTGCTGCCGGAAGACGAACGGGCCGCCGCGGCCCGGGAAGAAGCAGGGGCCATCGCGGCGGAGGACGTGGCCATGTGCGAGGCCATCGGCGACCACGGCCTGGCGATCTTCCAGCAGCTGGCCGCCGCCAGGCCGGTGGAGCGCCAGGGGGAGCCCTTCCGGGTCCTCACCCACTGCAATGCGGGCTGGCTGGCCACGGTCGACTGGGGCACGGCCCTGGCGCCGATCTACAAGGCCCACCGGGCCGGCCTGCCAATCCACGTGTGGGTGGATGAAACCCGCCCCCGCAACCAGGGGGCCAGCCTCACCGCCTATGAGCTTGGGCAGGAGGGTGTGCCCCACACCGTGATCGTCGATAACGCCGGGGGCCACCTGATGCAGCACGGCGAGGTGGATGCGGTGATCGTGGGCAGCGACCGCACCACCCGCACTGGGGATGTGTGCAACAAGATCGGCACCTACCTCAAGGCCCTGGCCGCCCACGACAACGGCGTGCCCTTCTACGTGGCCCTGCCCGTCTCCACCATCGACTGGACCCTGGCCGATGGGGTGGCCGAGATTCCGATTGAAGCCCGCAGTGCAGCAGAGGTGACCCACATCCAGGGGCGCGATGACGGCGGCGCCCTGCGCACGGTGCAGCTCAGCCCCGATGGCAGCCCGGGTTTCAACCCCGGTTTCGATGTCACCCCGGCCCGACTGGTGAGAGGGCTGATCACGGAGCGGGGGGTGGCACCGGCCACGGAGGCGGGCCTGGCCAGGCTGTATCCATATGAACACTCAATGAACTGACCCACCCCCGTGGCAGGGGCTGGGAGCGGCGCCATTGTAAAAACTCTGATCGAACGATCCATGGACGGTTCCTTGCTGGAAGTCCCTGGTCGGCGCCACGGACGGTTCGCACTGGTGCTCCATGGCAGCCGCCTCTGCCTGGAAGGCCTCTGCGAGGAGCCGGGACAGGAGCCCTGGACGTGCAGCGCCTGGCTCCAGCCCTTCGATGCCCCCATGGAAGTGGCCCATCACCTGCTGCAGCGGCCCAGCTGTTGCCTGCTCTAGGTCAAATCTCCGTGTCAACACCCCAACCCCACCAGCCCGTTCCTGTCTGGACGACGTCATGGTGGGCAACCAAGCTTGTTTCCATCAAGGGAACGGAAGTCAACCCCTCCTTCCTGGCACAGGCGATTCTTTCCACCCTGCTGATTGGTGGTGCAATTCTCACCTACAAACTGGTCTTGGAAAATGTTTACCGGAAGGCGGATGAATGGAAAGTTTGCAGCAAGATTCCAGAATTGAAACCCTTGAAGCAAGCGGTCCAGCCGGCAGGTGTTTCCCTGCTTGACCTGCAGCAGGTGAAAAAAAACATTCTCTACCTAGGCATGAATGAAAAAGATGCTCCCCTTCTCTCGCAACGCGTGCGCCTGATCACTCAAGTGAATCAACTGGATCAGGCTCAGCGGTCCGCATGCACCATTGGCATTTATTTTTTTGCAAATAAGCTGGCGACGGATTCCATCGCCACAGCTGCCGGAATTATCACTGTTGCGTCGCTGGCCTTTGTGAGCAAACGGGGTTGGGATCAGTCCAATAATGCCATCATCAACATTGGCATCACATCAGGACTGATCCTTTTTTCAACATTCACCTTCAGCCAGCTGTATAGCCAGGGCAACAATTATGAAAGCCAGCGAATCAAGCAGAATCTGGCGATCAATCTCCTCAACCGTGTTGCGAGCGCGTCCTCCAATCGCAGCGTGGACCATACCGACACGAAGACTGGCAGCAAGACGATGCTTGATCTGGACTCAGCAGATGGCATCAGGACGTTCATCGAATCTCTGGATGCCGATCTGCAAACTTTGCACAAGCTGGATTTTGGCGTCGATGCAACCTTTGCCCAGAATGCTGTGCTGCGGATCATGCCTCTCCTGTCTCAGGATCAACGTCTGACCACGCCTGTACCCGTGCTGCCCCCGGCCCCAAAAACCCCTTGAGCACTCCATGGATTGGGCAAACCGATCGAGGCGGTACGGTCCACCCCCTCTGTGCGCCTCGACGCGCGGCACGAGAAATGCCATGATTCATGGGTCGGTCTTCGGGCCGACTAGGTGGTCCACACCAGTGTTTCGGACAGCGGTTCGATTCCGCTCAGCTCCATTCCCCCGCTCCCGGTTCCGCCGGAAGCCTCGCGGGGCTGCAATGGTTTCGACGGGGCGCCAGGAGGATGACTGAAGCCTGCTCGGTGAGAGCAAAACCGTAACAGCGAACAACATCGTTCGTTTCTCCCGTCAAGCCGCCCCTGTGGCTGCCTGACAC
>JAYKIG010000083.1:0-16415 GCA_035286045.1 Cyanobacteriota bacterium
GAGCGGGTGGAGGAACAGGGGGCCAACAATCCCTTGGGCAGCCACTGGATTGCTTTCCATCGCGATTGCCGCGGCCGTGATGCCCATGACGGCGATGCCTGGATCACGATCAAGGGATGCACCACCACGGGGTTCCACGGCACCCCCCACCGTTGGACGGTGGGACGGGCCGTCTCCCATGGCTGTGTGCGGCTTTACAACGAGGATGTGCGTGCCCTGTATCGCCAGGTGTCGCTTGGAACTCAGGTGACGGTTCTTCCCTGACGGAACAGATTCCTAAATTCCCCTTAAAGTCGCCGCGCCAACGCCGATCTGAGACATGCGCATCCTCTTCGCTGCAGCGGAATGCGCCCCGATGATCAAGGTTGGAGGGATGGGCGATGTCGTTGGCTCTTTGCCCCCGGCATTGGCCAAGCTCGGCCACGACGTGCGCCTGATCATGCCGGGCTACGCCAAGCTCTGGAGTCGCCTCAACGTGCCGGCGGATCCGATTTGGCGGGCCCAGACGATGGGCACCGAATTCGCCATCTATGAAACGAAGCATCCCACCAATGGGATGACGATCTACCTGGTGGGACACCCGGTGTTCGACCCCGAGCGCATCTACGGCGGCGAGGACGAGGACTGGCGTTTCACCTTTTTCGCCAGCGCCGCTGCTGAATTCTCCTGGAACGTCTGGAAACCGCAGGTGCTTCACTGCCATGACTGGCACACCGGGATGATCCCGGTGTGGATGCACCAGGACCCCGACATCAGCACGGTGTTCACGATCCACAACCTCAAGTACCAGGGGCCCTGGCGCTGGAAGCTGGATCGGATGACCTGGTGCCCCTGGTACATGCAGGGCGATCACACCATGGCCGCAGCGCTGCTCTATGCCGACCGGGTGAGTGCGGTGTCGCCCACCTACGCCATGGAGATTCGCACCCCTGAATATGGCGAGCGCCTGGATGGCCTGCTGAACTTCATCAGCGGAAAGTTGCGCGGCATCGTCAACGGCATCGACACCGACGATTGGAATCCCGCCACCGACCAGACCCTTCCCGAGCGATACAGCAGCAAGGATCTGTCTGGTAAAACCCAGTGCAAGCGCCTGCTGCAGGAGCGCTTCGGGCTCACCCAGAACCCCCGCACCTATCTGATGGGTGTGGTGAGCCGGCTGGTGGATCAGAAGGGCATCGACCTGCTCCTCCAGGTGGCTGATCGGGTGTTGGCCTACACCGACAGCCAGTTCGTCGTACTCGGCACCGGGGATCGGGGGCTGGAATCGGGCCTCTGGCAGATGGCCGCCCGCCATCCGGGCCGCTTTGCCGTTTTTCTCACCTACGACGATGCCCTCTCCCGCCTGATCTATGCCGGCAGCGATGCCTTCCTGATGCCGAGCCGCTTCGAGCCCTGCGGCATCAGCCAGATGCTGGCCATGCGCTACGGCTCCATCCCGGTGGTGCGGCGGGTGGGGGGACTGGTGGACACGGTGCCACCCCACGATCCGATCGCCCACAGCGGCACGGGGTATGGCTTCGACCGGTTTGAACCGGTGGACTTCTACACGGCCATCGTGCGCTCCTGGGAGGCTTACCGGCACCAGAGCAGCTGGGAGGATCTGCAGCGCCGCGGCATGGACCAGGACTTCAGCTGGGACCGCTCAGCCAAGGAATACGACCTGATGTACCGGGATGTCTGCGGCGTGAAGGAACCCACACCGGATGCGGAGGAGGTGGAACGCTTCTCCCAGGGCCAGGGGGCCGACCCCAGCCTGCGGGACGGCACCCCGAAGGAGGTGGCCCCTTCCCGGGAGGTTGAAGCCCCAGCCCCGCGGGGACCTGCCGCCCCCACCCGGCCCCGCAATCCCCTGAGCCAGCTGCTGCGACGTCACGACGGCTGAAGCCCATGCCCCTTCCCGGCCCCTACGAGCCACCGTGGAAGCGGCTCGGGGAGGACCTGGTGGCCATCGGCGCCTGGCTCCTGCTGAAACTGCGGGAGCTGGGGCGCCGCAGTGGGGAGGGCAGCCTGCCGGTGCCAGCGTTCTGGCCCCGGCGTTGGCCCCAGCTGTTCTGGCCCCTGATGCTGGCAATCGCCCTTCTGGCCCCGGTGGCGGGGGTGAATCTGGTGCAACACCAGGGCGCCCAGGGGATCCTCCCCGAACCGGAGGCGGCCCCGGTGTCGGCTCCACCGCCCGAACCTCAGGGCATCCCAGACACGGCCATGGAGGAGGAAGAGCCGCAGCAAGACTTCGCGGAGCCCCCCGGGGATGAGATCACCAGAGGCGGGGAGGAACCGGAGGTGCCAACGGGCGAGGAGAGCAACGAGCAGAGCAAAGAGAGCAGCGAGGAGGAGCGGCTCCGCGCCCAGTTGAACCAAGGCGATCAGGAAAACCTTCTGATCGCGGTCCGTCCGGATCCGGACAACGCCACCCTCACGCTCCAACTCGACGACGCCTTCCAGACCCTGCCCCCCTCCAGCCTCCAGCAGCAGGCGGAACGCTGGCAGGCCCGGGCTGCGGAATGGGGCTACAGCCATCTGGAATTGGTGGATAGCAGGGGGCTGCTGGTGGGGCGGGAGGCCCAGGTGGGGGAGGGCATGATCCTGTTCAGGGCGGCCGATGCGGGAGGATCCCCCGCAACCGATGGCGAGGTTGGAGGAGCGGGATGGGATGTTCAGAGATCGCGCTGGAAGAGCTGGTGGAGCTCTGGGGTCCGCCCCTGATGCACGCTCCAGGCGCTGGGCGGGTCTCGGGGGTGTGCACGGACAGCCGCCGACTGGAGCCGGGTGATCTCTTCATTCCCCTGGTGGGGGAACGGTTTGATGGCCACGGCTTTCTCGAGCGGGTGCTGATCCCCCCGGATGGCCAGCCTGCTGCTGCCGCCGCGATCGCCCAGAGCGACCGGGTGGATCAGGCCAGGGTCGCCGAGCTGGTGCGCCGCTCCGCTCGCCCCCTCTGGCTGGTGGAGGACACCCTGGTCGCTTACCAGGACCTGGCCCGCTTCTGGCGACGACGGCTGGGCCTGCCCGTGGTGGCCGTGACGGGCTCCGCAGGCAAGACCACCACCCGGGAACTCATCCGGGTGGCCCTGGTGCCCCTGGGCGCGGTGGTGGCCAGCAGGGGCAACGAAAACAACGATGTGGGCGCCCCCCTCACCCTGCTTCGGGCAGACCGGGACACAGCGGCCGTGGTGGTGGAGATGGGCATGCGGGGGCCGGGAGAGATCAGCCGGCTGAGCCGCTGCGCCGAACCGGATGTGGCCGTGATCACCAACATCGGCACCGCCCATATCGGGCGCCTGGGAAGCAGGGAGGCGATCGCCTCGGCGAAATGCGAAATCACCGAGGCTCTCTCCCCGAAGGGCGTGGTGGTGATCCCCGCGGCGGATCCCCTTCTGGAGCAGGCCCTCGCCACGGGCTGGGAGGGCCGGGTGGTGCGGGTGGCTCTGGCCGATGAGCCCCTCGGACTTGCGGGCCAGGAGGAGGCCACCTGGGTGGGGCGCCTGCTGGAGGGCGGAGCTGGGATGGAACTGGTGCGATGGGGGAAGGGCCCCGAGGCGGAGAAAGGGACCCTTCTGGTGGCGCTGCCCTTGGCGGGCCGCCACAACGCCCGCAATCTGCTCCTCGCCCTGGCGGTGGCCGCCGAGCTTGGGGTTCCGCCGGAATCCCTCACTGCCCTGACGGTGGAGGTGCCGGGAGGCCGCAACCGGCGGCTCGTGATGGGAGGCGTGAGCGTGCTGGACGAGACCTACAACGCCTCCCCGGAGGCCGTGCTGGCCGCCCTGCAACTGCTGGCGGAGAGCCCGGGGGGACGGCGTTTTGCCGTGCTCGGCACCATGCTGGAGCTGGGAGACCGGAGCCTGGAGCTCCATGGGCAGGTGGCCAGGCGGGCCAGGGAACTGGGGCTGGATGGCTTGGTGGTGGTGGATGGGGGGGCCGAGGGCGACGCCATGGTGGAGGCCGCCGAGGGTCTGCCCCTGCTGGTGCGGGTGGCCCATGCCCAGGAGGCCGCCGAACCGCTCCTGCAATGGCTGGAGGCTGGGGATGTGGTGCTGCTGAAGGGAAGCCGGGGGGTGGCCCTGGAAATCCTGCTGCCCCTGCTCAGGGCCACCCTTGAGCCGGGCTGACGCCACCGCAGCCGAACCTCAGCGGATTCCCCCCAGCGGCCCGATTCGTTCCTATGAAGGAGATGGAAAGGTTCAGGCGGAGGACAGTCCTTGGAAGCCAGTGCGGGATCCCCTTATCGCCGCTGGCGCCGACCCCTGGTGACGGCGGTGCTGATGGCGTTGGGAGAGGGCTTGAGCCGGGCGCAGGGGATGCGCCGGGGACTGAGCGTGGAGGCGGTGCATCGCTGGCGGGAGCGGGTGGTGCTGAACAAACCCCTCGGCCGGCAGAACCTGCTGCGGGTGGCCTTCGCCTCCGATCTGCACGCCGGGCGGCTGACACCCACCGGAACCATCGTTTCCGCCTGTGAGGCCCTGATGGCATCGGGCCCGGATGTGATCGTTCTGGGGGGCGATTACGTGTGTTCCAGCAGCGGGGAACTGGAAGCCATCCTCCCGGCCCTGGAGCGCCTGAGGGCGCCCTGCGGGGTGTTTGCGGTGCTGGGCAATCACGACCACAGTGCCGATTCCGCCGCCATCTCCAGCCACCTGGAAAGCTGCGGGGTCGGGGTGCTGTGCAACAGAAGCGTGCGCCTGCCGGACCCTTTCGGCAATGTGCTGCTGGTGGGGCTGGATGACCATCTGGGGGGCCAACCCCGGGCTGCGGAGGTCCACTGGGATGGCACCTGCGCCACTCTGCTGCTGATCCACCAGCCCTCGGGTTTGCTGGATGCAGGGGATCGGCCCTTTGATCTGGCCCTGGCAGGCCACACCCACGGCGGCCAGATCACCCTTCCCGGGGGGAGGGCGCCCCTGGCCGCCTCCGGCCCCCTCTCCCGCATGTACCGGGCGGGGCGTTATGGCCTCTCCCAGGGGAGGGTGCTGTGCGTGAGCGTGGGCGTGGGCCAGAGCCTGCTTCCCCTCCGGCTCGGGCCCCGCAGCGAAGTGCTGCTTCTGGATCTGGTGGGGACGCCTCCCTGAAGATCCATGGGGTGATCCTGCTGCTCAGTTGGGGGGTTGCCAGTCCGACTTCACCACCTGCCGGGCGCGGCCCAGGGCCAGAGAGCCCGCGGGCACATCTTCCGTGAGGGTGGATCCAGCCGCCACGGTGACCCCTTCCCCCAGGGAGATGGGCGCCACCAGCACGCTGTTCGCTCCGGTCTTGCTGCCAGCGCCGATGGAGGTGCGGTGTTTGCGCAGGCCGTCGTAGTTAGCGGTAATCGTGCCGGCGCCGATGTTCACCTTGGTGCCCACATCCGCATCCCCCAAATAGGTGAGGTGATTGGCCTTCACTCCGGCCGCCAGGTGACTGTTCTTCACCTCCACGAAATTGCCGATGCGGCAATCGGCCTCCAGCACGGCGCCCCCCCGCAGCTGGGCGAAGGGACCCACCGTGCAGCCATTCGCCACCCGCGACTCCCGCACCACCGAATGGAGCACCTCCACACCATCGCCGATGGCGCTGTCTTCAATCAGGCATCCAGGGCCGATGCGGCAGCCCTCGCCGATCACCGTGTCGCCCCGGAAGTGGCACTGGGGCTCCACCACCACATCCCGCCCGAAGCGGGTGCCATCGCTGAGGGTGCAGCTGGCGGGATCGGTGAAGGTGACCCCTTCCGCCATCCAGTGGCGCCGAAGCCGGTCCTGGAGCACAGCCTCGCACTGGGCCAGCTGGAGGCGATCATTGATGCCGTTGGTTTCCTGCCAGTCGGCCACTTCCAACTGAAGGGCGGGCCGGAGCATGGCCACGGTATCGGTGAGGTAGAGCTCCCCCTGGTCGTTGTCGGTGGTGAGGCGGGGGAGCACCTCCGCCAGACGGGGCCAGTGGAAGCAATAGATGCCCGCGTTGGTGAGGGGATTGGCCCGCTGGCTGGCGTCACAGTCGCGGTGCTCCACGATCCCCGTCACCTGTCCCTGGTCGTCGGTGAACACCCGCCCGTAGCCGGTGGGATCGGCCAGGCGTGCGGTGAGCAGGGTGACGCCGGCACCGCTGCTGCGGTGCCGCTCCAACAGGGCCTGCAAGGTTTCGGGGCGCAACAGGGGCACATCGCCATTGAGCACAAGCAGATCCCCTGTGAAGCCCGCCAGGGGCGGCAGGAGCTGCTGCACGGCGTGGCCCGTGCCGTTCTGGGGCTCCTGAAGCACAAACTCCAGGCCCGAGTAGTGGGCGAGGGCCTGGCGCACGCGCTCGGCCTGGTGGCCCACAATCAGGATCCGGCGCTCGGGGGCCAGCACCTCGGCGCTGTTGAGCACCCGCTCCACCAGGGTGGCGCCCGCCAGGGGCTGGAGCACCTTGGGGAGCGCACTCTTCATGCGCGTGCCCTTTCCGGCGGCCAGGATGGCGATGGCGAGCATCGGGCGGATCGCAAATCTGGCGGGAATCTACCGGTGGGCGGCCAGGCCCCAACGGCGGCGCCAGGCGCTGCTGGAGGTGCGGGCTCCACAAGCCAGGGCAGCGGTCTGCGCCGCCAGGCGACTCTGGAGCATCGAGGAGGCGTTGGCCGTTCCGCTGGGATCCCGGTAGGGCTCGCCAGCGGCGCTGGCCAGGTGATCCCGCTCCATGGCCGTGAGCTGGCGCCAGAGAGGGGAGACCCCGGGGAGGCTGAAGCTGGCCAGGGTGCCACCACTCCAAGCAGTGGCCGCCGACGCCAGGCCCGCCGGGATCTCCAGGGCCACCAGGTGGAGTCCGAGAAGCCCCAGGGTTTCTCGCACCGCCGCAGCGGAGCAGTAGCTGATCCAACGACCCTCGGGGGCCAGCAGCTCCGTGACGGCCTTGAGGACCTCGAAGCTCCAGAGCTGGGGGCAACGCTGGGGAGAAAAGGCATCGTGCCAGACCAGATCCATCTGCCCCCGACGCTCCCGCAGAAGCTCCCCAAGGGTATGGCGGGCATCGCCCCAGAGCAGGCGGCAGCTGGCCCCCTCCCCCTGCCAGGCGCCCTTCTCCAGCAGCTGCTCCAGGGCCAGAAGCGTGGTGGGCTGCCAGGGCTGGCGAAACTCGCCGGCCTCAAGCGCCACCTGCAGAGGCCGGGGATCCAGCTCCAGCCCCCACCATTCCAGGTGCAGGCTCCTGGCCGCGCAGGCCTCCAAGAGCACCGCCAGGTTGGTGCCCGTCCCCACGCACACCTCCACCACCTTCAGTGGGGTGCCTGGGGGGAATCGCTCCAGCTGGGAGGGGGCCAGGAAGGTTTCCCGCGCCTCCCGCAGAGCACCGCGGCCGCTGTGGAAGCCCTCACGAAAATCCCCGTTCCAGAGGCTGAAGCTGCCATCCCCGCCCCGACGCGGAGCGAGGTGTTCAGGCACGCAGCCGGGCCAGGTCATCCCAGAAGCCGGGGTAGGAGACGGCGGCAGCGGCGCTGTCGTGGAGGCGGGTGTCGCCGGTGGCCACCAGGGAGGCCACCGCCAGGCTCATGGCCACCCGATGGTCGGTTTCGCTGTCCACCTCGGCCCCATGGAGCCCTGTGAAGCCGTGGATGGTGAGGCCATCGGCGTGCTCCTCCAGGCGGGCCCCCATGGCGCCCAGGTGGCGGGCCATGACGGCCAGGCGATCGGTTTCCTTCACCCGCAGCTCCTCGGCACCGGAGATGCGGCTCACCCCCTCGGCGCAGCAGGCCGCCACCGCCAGCACCGGAATCTCATCCACCAGGCGGGGAATGAGATCGCCGCCGATGGTGAAGGCCCGCAGGGGGCCATGGGCCACCCGCAGATCTCCCACCGGTTCGCCGGCCACATCCCGGGGGTTGAGCACCTCGATGGCGGCGCCCATCTGGGCCAGCACCTCCAGGATGCCCGTGCGGCTGGGGTTGAGGCCCACGTTTTCGATGGTGAGCGCAGCGCCGGGGGTGATGGCGCCGGCAACCAGCCAGAAGGCCGCTGAGCTGATGTCGCCCGGCACCACCACCTCCTGGCCCCGCAGGGAGGGGCCAGGGCACACGGTGACTTCCGTGCCGCCTAGCCCGCCCACCACCAGATCGGCGCCAAAGGCACGCAGCATGCGCTCGCTGTGATCCCGGGAGAGGGCCGGCTCGATCACGGTGGTGGGGCCGCTGGCGGTGAGGGCCGCCAGCAGAACGGCGCTCTTCACCTGGGCGGAGGCCACGGGGGTGCGGATCGTGGCGCCGTGGAGGTGCTCGCCGGCGATGGCCAGGGGGGCCAGGTTGCCGCCCTGGCGACCATGGATCGAGGCACCCATTTCGGACAGGGGCCCGCCCACCCGCCGCATGGGCCGGCGCCGCAGGGAACTGTCGCCGGTGAGCACGAAATGGCGCCCGGCCCGGCCCGCCAGCAGGCCGAGCATCAGCCGCATGGTGGTGCCGGAGTTGCCGCAGTCGAGCACATTTTCCGGCTCCTGGAAGCCGTCGAGACCCACCCCCTGCACCAGCACGGGCTCCCCGGCGCGGATCTCGGACACGCCCACCCCCATGGCCCGCAGGCAGGCGGCGGTGCTCAGGGGATCTTCCGCCGGCAGCAGACCCTCGATGCGCGTCTCCCCCTCAGCGATGGCGCCGAAGAGCAGGGCCCGGTGGGAGATGGATTTATCGCCCGGGACCCGCACGGAGCCGGCCAGGGAACCGCCGCCGGGGAGCATCAGGGACGCGGCGGAAGTGGCAACGGCCATGGGCATGGGCGGGGGGCTGGTGGGGGGATCCTATGGAGGGGGCCCTCAGGGCATCACCACCCCCGCCGCCCGCATGGCCGCCGAGAGCGACCACACCTCCACCACCAGCTCATGCCAGGGGGTGATGGTGGCCATGTCGAGGGCCATGGGGGTGGGGGCAGCGGCGCGCAGGGCGCGGGCGGCCGCCAGGGCGGCCTGGGCTTCCTTCAGCCGCTCCCTTAGGGCGACCCGACGGGGCTCCGGCAACACGTTCTCGGGGCAGTGGTCGAGCAGGAGGAGGCCCCGGACGAAGGTCTCCTCGTAGTCGGTGAGGAGGGGCAGGAGCACCTGATCCAGCAGGTCTCCAGGGGCAGGGTCGGAGGAGCTTGCCATGGGGAAACCCTAGAGGTTCAGCCCAGAATCAGGCCGCCCTCCTCGCTCAGGCCCGCCCGGGCACTTCGCCAATCAAACAGGAGATCCTCCAGGGTGAGGCGCTCCAGCTCCCGCTCCATGGCCTGGGCCAGCCTCTGTTGCAGCAACACGGCCACCCGCTCCGAGGCGGCATCCGGCCTCCCCTCCCCGGGATGCAGGGGAAGATCATCCAGCTGCAGCGCCTCCCTGGCAGGGCCGCCCCCCGGCCAGACGCCAACCGCCCCCAGCACCCGGCTCAGGGGCAGTCGGGCCGGAGGGCAGGCCAGGCGATAGCCCCCCTGCCGGCCTCGGCGGGCCTCCAGAACCCCGGCGCGACGGAGGCGCAGCAACAGCTGCTCCAGATAGGGCGCCGGCAGGGCCTGAGACGCGGCCAGATCACTCACCGAGCGCCACCGGGCTGGCTCCTGAGCCAGCTCCAGCAGGGCCTTGAGGGTCTGGGTGGCCGTACGGCCCATCACCCTCATCCGGCGTGCCGGGCGCCCAGCCGCTCCAGCACGTGCTCCAGGGTGTAGCCGAAGAGGGCCGGATCCGGATCCCCCTCCGGCAGATCGGCCAGCCCCAGCTCCTGCCAGCGGGCCTGCACCCGGGCCTCAAGCGCCTCATCGCGGCCCAGGGGTTCGCCCCAGGGATGGCGCCGCTCGGGGCCGATCTTGGTGGTGGCATCAATGGCCAGCCGGCCGCCGAGCCCCAGACGCTCGCTGGCAAAATCCAGGGTGTCGAACGGTGTGTTGTCCAGCACGAAGAGATCCCGCTGGGGATCCACCTGGGCGCTGAGGGCCCACACCACCTGGCGGGGATCGCGGATGTTGATGCTCTGGTCCACCACCACCACGAACTTCGTATAGGTGAACTGGGGCAGGGCGCTCCAGAAGGCCATCGCCGCCCTCCGGGCCTGGCCCGGATAGGCCTTGTCTATGGCGATCACCGCCAGCTTGTAGCTGAGGGCCTCCATCGGCAGAAAGAAATCCACAATCTCCGGGATCTGCTGACGCAGGATCGGGGTGTAGATGCGGTTGAGGGCGATGGCGAGCATGGCCTCCTCCTTGGGGGGCCGGCCGCTGAAGGTGGTGAGAAAAATGGGATTCCGCCGATGGGTGATGCAGTGAAAGCGCACCAGCGGCGAGGCCTCGATGCCCCCGTAAAAGCCCATGTGATCGCCGAAGGGCCCATCGGGCAGCTCTTCGCCGGGGGTGATAGTGCCCTCCAGCACCAGCTCACTGTGGGAGGGCACGGAGAGATCCAGGGTCTTGCAGCGGGCCAGCCGCACGCCTTCGCCGCCGTAAAGGCCGGCAAAGAGCCACTCGCTCAGCTGCACGGGAATCGGCGTGGCCGCGGCCATCACCAGCAGGGGATGGACCCCGATGGCGATCGCGATCTCCAGTTTCTTCCCCATCGCCGCCGCCTTGCGCAGGTGCCGCGCACCACCACGCACGCTCAGCCAGTGCACGGTCATGGTGTTCACAGACTGGCGCTGGAGCCGGTAGACCCCCACGTTGGGCGTGCCGGTTTCCGGATCCTTGGTGATCACCAGCCCCAGAGTGATCACCCCACCCGCATCCCCCGGCCAGGGCCGCAGCAGGGGCAGGGCGTCCAGGTTCACCTCCTCGCCCCTGAGCACCACCTGATGGCAGGGGGGCGTGAGGTCGCGATCGGGCACGGCCCGAAACAGGCTCCAGGCCAGACCGCCATAGCGCTTGAGCTCCTCGAAGCCCTTGGGCGGCCGGGGCTGCTGCAGCAGGGCCAGCTTCTCCCCCAGCCCCTCCAGCTCCTCCGGTCGCTCCATGCCCATGCTCCACACCACCCGCTGCACCGTGCCGAGCAGGTTCACCGCCACGGGCATGGCGGAGCCCCGCACGTTTTCAAACAGCAGGGCTGGCCCCCCGAGGGCCAGCACCCGATCGGCAATGGCCGCCAACTCCAGATCCGGATCCACCGGTGCCGTGATGCGGCGCAACTGGCCACGGCGCTCCAGCAACTGGAGGAAGCCGCGCAGATCACGGCCCTGTTGGGCCATCACACCGGCCAACGCATCACCTTGAAACAGAACTCACTCTGGCCGATGGGAAGGCGCTATGAGCGGAAGTCGGGCCTTTCCAGCCGCTGCACGGCACCTCCCAGAGGGCCGAATGAAATCAACAGGCTCACCACAGTGGCCCCGGCAGCCGTGAGGAGCGCTTCGGTCCATGACGATCCGAAGTGGCTCGGATGGCTGAGGCGGTCGGCCAGGAGAGTGGAAAAAAATGTGATCAGGGCAAACGAGAACCAGGGCCGGTAGAAGCGAAAGAGACGGGTGAAGCTCACAGACACCCCCAGACAGCCAGCCAGGGCACCTGTGACCAAGGCCACTTGCCAATGGGCGGCCGTGAGAGAGGCAAAATCCCCCTGGGTCATGGCCGTCAGACAGGCGATGGAGGACTGGCCGAGGTGACGGGTGAAAAGGCCGGTTTTGAAGCGAAGAATGGAAGTCAACACAAAACCCCTGAAGTGACGAAGGGCTCCCAGGTGGTCTGCCCTGGCTGTAAATCAGTGATTTTAATCGTCAAAAGCAGTCAAAGAATCTGTGCGGTCTTTCATCCGGTGATCCGCACGCCAAAACCCACACAGCCGAGCTTGGAGCTGCCACACTGCATTCATTACCGCTTTCCCCTTCGGAAATGCCCGCCAACAGCGATTTCCAGCAGGCCATCCAGGCCGCCCAGCGCAGCGCCCTCGTGGGCCCCAACGTGCTTCGCAAAGCCCTCCCCTACGTGGGGGGCGGCATGGTGCTCACGGCCGGTGGGGTGATGGGCGGAATGGCTCTCATGGCCAGCAATCCACCCCTGTTCATGCCCCTGTTCGTGGTGGCGATGATCGCCCAGCTGGTGCTGTTCTTCGTAGCCCAGAACGTGGCCCTCAAGGCCAACAACAGCACAGCCCTCCCGCTGCTCGCCTCCTACAGCCTCCTCACCGGCTTCACCCTCAGCGGCATCGTGTCGCTGGCGATCGGCACGGCGGGAATCGGGGCCATCGGCACCGCCGCCCTCGCCACCGGCCTCACCTTCGTGGCAGCCTCCATCTTCGGCCGCCGGATGAGTGACGACGTGGGTCAGGCCCTTTCCGGTGTGGTGGGCCTCGGCATCATCGGGCTGCTGATCGCCATCGTGGTGCAGCTGGTGGGGGGGATCTTCATCCCCGGTTTCGGAATGGGCACCTTCCAGCTGATGATCGCCGGCTTCGGCACGGTGCTGTTCATCGGCGCCGCCTTCGTCGACTTCTACACCATGCCCCGCACCTATCGGGACGACCAGTACCTGGCGGGTGCCCTGGGCATGTATCTCACCTACATCAATCTGTTCATCTTCATCCTGCAATTCATCATTGCCCTCAACGGCGGCGGCCGCAGGGACTGAATCCCTCCAGCCAGATGCCTTCAATTCATGGCCCCCACCGATCGCGGTGGGGGCTTTTTTTGTGGCGCCCGTGGATCCATTCCCCGCTCTGCCACACTCGGCCCACCTGAGGCCCGCCGATGCAGATCTCCTATTTTCACACCTCCGAAGACGTGCCCCCTGTGGTGGGGATCGCAGATGGGGGGCCGGATGCCGCTGTGGTGATTGATGTGCTCCGGGCCACCACCACCATCGCCTGGTCGTTGCAGAACGGAGCCGAGGCCATTGAGGCCTTTGCGGATCTGGGGGAACTGGAGGCGGCCGCCGCTGGATGGCCCGAGCACGAGCGCCTGCGGGCAGGGGAGCGGGGGGGCAAACGGGTGGACGGCTACGACCTGGGCAATTCCCCCCTGGCCGTCACGCCGGAGCTGGTGGGGGGCAAGCGGATCTTCATGAGCACCACCAATGGCACCCGCTCCCTGGCAGCGGTGCGGGCCGTTCCTCTGCTCGTCACCGCCTGCCTGCCGAACCGCACCGCCGTGGCCCGGCGGCTGATCGCCCGCGATTGCCAGCAGGTGTGGCTGGTGGGCAGCGGTTGGGAGGGGGCCTACTCTCTGGAGGACAGCCTGGCCGCGGGAGCGGTGGCTTCTGCCGCCATGGAGCTGGCCGTGGCTCCCCACCGGGGTGTGCGCTGCGGCAACGATGAGATGCTGGCGGCCCTGGCCCTCTGGCAGCAGTGGCGCCACGACACGGAAACCTGCCTGCGGGCCGCCAGCCATGGCCAGCGGCTCCAGGGCATCGGCAACCACGATGCCGATTTCACCTGTTGCGCTGCGGTGGATTCCCTCACGATCGTGCCCGTCCAGGCGGAGCCGGGGGTGTTGCGGGCCAGTTGAGCCACCCCTTGTGTTCCCCGTCGCGTCCCCTACAGTTCGCCCCTGCATTGCGTTGGCGGTGGTGAGTAGTTTTCTGGCAGCGGCCCTTCAGCTCACCAGCACGTCCGACCCCGAGGCCAATTTCGCTGCTGCCGAGGAGCAGATCGAGCTGGCCTCCCGCCGGGGGGCCGATCTGGTGGGACTGCCTGAAAACTTTGCCTTCATGGGCGACGACGAGCGTCGGCTGGAGTTGGCCCCCAGTCTGGCGGAGCGCTGCAGCCAGTTTTTGATCACCATGGCGCGGCGCTACCAGGTGACGCTCCTGGGCGGAGGATTCCCCGTGCCCGCTTCGGAGGGCTCCACCTTCAACCGGGCGGAACTGATCGGTCCGGAGGGCCAGCTGCTGGCCCGCTACGACAAGATCCACCTGTTCGATGTGGACATTCCCGATGGAAGCACCTATCGGGAATCGGCAACGGTTCGCCGGGGCCACGAGCTGCCTCCGGTGGTGGAGATGCCGGGTTTGTGCAAGGTGGGGCTGTCGATCTGCTACGACGTTCGTTTTCCTGAGCTCTACCGCCATCTGGCCGGAGCCGGAGCCGAACTGCTGATGATTCCCGCTGCCTTCACCGCCTACACGGGCAAGGACCATTGGCAGGTGCTGCTCCAGGCGCGGGCGATCGAAAACACCGCCTACGTGCTGGCCCCCGCCCAGACGGGCCAGCATGAGGGTCGCCGCCAGACCCACGGCCATGCCCTGGTGATCGATCCCTGGGGCACGGTGTTAGCCGATGCGGGGCAGGCGCCGGGTCTGGCCATGGCTCCGGTGGACACGCAGCATGTGAGCCGGGTGCGTGCCCAGATGCCAAGCCTGCAGCACCGCCAACCCGCCCTCTTCTGAAGCACCCATGGTGATCTGGCGATGGCGAGGGACAGCCCGGCGCTGGCCCAACCGGACGCTCGCCGTTCTGGTGGGTTGGTTTCTGCTGAATGCAGGCCCGGCGTGGGCCGCCAGCAGCCTGTTTGCCTGGCAGATCAATCGCCAGGGCCAGCTGGAGCTCCGCACCACGCCGGGGTCGACCGTGCGTGCCTACTTCGAGGAGGGGCGGCGGGGACAGGGACCCCGGGTGTGGTTCGATCTTCCCGGTGCCCCCACGCGCCGCCGCAGCGTGCGAGGCGGGGGATCGCTCGTGGAGGTGCGGATCGGCAAGCCCGACCCCCAGACCACCCGGCTTGTTCTGGAGTTCACTCCGGGCACCAAACTCGACCCCAGGCAGCTTCGGCTGATCGGGGTGTCACGGGATCGGTGGCGCATGGACCTGCGGGGGGTATCCCGGCGCAGCCTGCCCCAGATCGGGGAGGGCGACATCGAAGCCCCGCCCCTGCTCGCGGGGGGACGGAGCTCCGGGAGCGGTCGCTTCAGCCCCTCCACCATCACCCCAGTGCCCACGGGGCGCATCCCCAGCGCACGCAACCTTCCGGGGGTGCCGAGGGGCCGGTATCGAGTGGTGATCGATCCAGGCCATGGGGGGCCAGACCCTGGAGCCGTGGGCATCGGCGGCCTGCGGGAAACGGATGTGGTGCTGGATGTGGGGCTGCAGCTCGCCCAACTTCTTCAGAACAGGGGCGTTCAGGTGTTGCTCACACGCACCAGCGAGGTGGATGTGGACCTTCCACCCCGGGTTTCCCTGGCCAACCGGAGCGGAGCGGACCTGTTTGTGAGCCTCCACGCCAATGCCCTCAGCATGGACCGACCCGATGTCAACGGCATCGAGACCTTCTACTACCAGGGAGGAAGGGCCTATGAGCTTGCCCTCTCGATCCAGCGGCAACTGATGGCGGTGTCCCCTGGCACGCCCGATCGGGGCGCCCGCCCCGGGCGGTTCTTCGTGATCCGCCGCACCGTGATGCCATCGGTGTTGACGGAAATGGGGTTTGTCACAGGGGCAATCGATGCCCCCCGTCTGGCGGATGCCCGTTACCGGCAACAGCTGGCGGCGGCCCTGGCCGCCGGCATCCTCTCCTACCTGGGACAGTGACGGTGCCGTGAACAGTCAGCCGATCGGGGTGTTTGATTCAGGCGTCGGTGGGCTCAGCGTGTGGCGGGCCATCGTGCGCCAGCTTCCCTACGAATCCACCTTCTATCTGGCAGACCGGGCCCACGTGCCCTACGGCAACCGCAGCAGCCGGGAGGTGCTGGCCTACTGCGATGCCATTTGTGACTTGTTGATCAACCAGGGGTGCAAGGCGATCGTGGTGGCCTGCAACACCGCCTCCGCGGTGGCCCTTCAGGCCCTGCGGGAGCTCCATCCCTCACTGCCGATCCTGGGGTTGGAACCGGCCGTCAAACCTGCCGTGTCCCTGAGTCAGACCAAGGTGGTGGGGGTGATGGCCACCCCGGCCACCTTCCAGGGCCAGCTCTATCGCGCCACGGTCGGCCGGCATGCCACTGCCGTGCGGGTGGTCGAGCAGGTCTGCATCGGTCTGGCGGATCTGGTCGAGCAGGGCGATCTGGAGGGGCCGCACTGTGATGCGACCCTGCGCCGCTTCCTGGAGCCGATGCTGGCGGCTGGGGCCGACACGATCGTGCTCGGCTGCACCCACTATCCGTTCGTGATCGAGGCCATCCGCAGATTGGTGGGACCGTCGCTGGCCGTGCTCGATCCGGCGCCGGCGGTGGCCCGGCATCTCGGCCGTGTGCTGCGCCAGAGGGGCCTGGCCCAGCCGCCGGATGCCCGCGGCGCTCAGCACCGGTTCCTCACCACCGGCGACCCGGCGGCGTTCGACCGCGCCGTGGCCCGCCTGGTGGGTGCCTGCAGCAGCAGCGCCCCCCTGCGCTGGGAGGATCGCGGCGAGCTGGGGCTGTGCCTGGCGGATCCGTGAATCAGCGGTCGATGGCCCGCGCCTCCTAGGATCGCTCCACCGCAGGGGGATATGGCCACCGTTGCAGAGCTGCTCCAGCCCGTCGAGGCCGACCTCGAGGCCCTGCTGAGCGATCTGCGCAGCCTGATCGGTGCCGGCCACCCGATTCTCCAGGCTGCGGCCGAACACCTGTTCAGCG
>JAYKIG010000084.1:0-41817 GCA_035286045.1 Cyanobacteriota bacterium
TGCGCCCTGCCAATGACAGCCCACGTGGCTTGGGCCAGTGGCCCTCACGCACGCCGCGGTCGATCTCCACGGTATGGCGGGCCAAGGCAATCGCGTAGCCCACAGCCACATCGGCCACTTCCCCGCCAAACATGCCGGGCGTGTTGATGATCGGGATCTCTAAAGCCTCACAGGCTTTGAAATCCACATTGTCCACACCGATGCCCCACTTCACCGCCGCCTTCAGCAATCCACGTTGGCCCGCTTCGAACACCTGTTGCGTTGCCGGGTCATCACCAATGATCCAGCCGTCAAACTGCGGCAGCAGCTCGATCAGTTCGGCTTCGCTGAGAGTTTGGGTGACCTCTGCAGGCACAAGCTCCAAGCCCAGCTCCTGCGCCGGTGCCTTAAAAGCCTCCAGCATCCCGAGCATGGGCGGGCAGGTGACGAGGACGCGATGGGCTGCCATGGTGTTCAAGCGGGGTCGTGGAGGCGGTTGTGAATGCCACCACCCAGCGGCAGCACGCAGCCATTGAGGAAGCTGTTGGCTGGGTCCAAAAGAAACAACACAGCGCGGGCCACATCCTCAGGGCTACCAATCGCGCCTGTGGGATGGAAGGCCTCCAGCTGGGCCTTCAGCTCAGGGGCGTCGGCGAAGCCGGCCTCGAGCATGGGGGTGGCGATGGCCGCCGGTTCGATCGCGTTCACCCGCACGTCGCCCCCCAGCTCCACCGCCATGGCCCTCGTCAGCCCAGCCAACGCCGCCTTGCTGGTGGCATAGGCCGTAAACCCAGGCTTGGTGAGCTGGCTGTGGATACTGCCGATGTGGACAATCGATCCGCGTTGGCGCTTGAGCTGAGGAAGCAGAGCTCTGGTGATCACCACGGGCGCCATGAGATTGACTTCCAATGTCTCATGCCAATCGGCTGCCCCCAGCTGTTCAAACGACCCCAGGCGTTGCACGGCTGCGTTATGCAAAATCGCCATAAGTCCTCCATCTTTTGTACTCGAGAGCACGGCTGCTCTGAAGGCTCCCAGTTGATGCGGATCACGGCTCAGGGCCCCCAGATCAGCAGAAATCCAGGCCTGACAACACTGGCGCACGTGGCTAGACGGCGGGGTGGACGGGTGATCGGACCCCAGCACCGTCCAGCCGGCTTCCGCCAATGCCTCCACCAGGCCGGCGCCAATGCCTCCTGCTGCACCGGTGACCAAGACTGTTTTCGCGGGAGTTATAGAACTCACCTCAGCACCTCCTCAAGCCGGCCCTTCTCAAACACCTGGCATGCACCGCCAACTGTGCAATCCAGGATGCGGCGCCCGTCTGCCTCAAAGGCGGCTCGTGCCATGGCGTAGAAGCGCTCAGAGTTAGCGAGATCTGGGTTATCCCAGGTGTGGCTGCTGAAGTAGCTGGGATCAAAATGGTTGGGATCTGGACCCTGCAGCACATGGGGCTCATTGGGCAAGCCCTGGTAGCTGTAGCGGTGGTCCATCCCCACGATCACCACTATGGAAAAGCCCATGTAGTAGGCCAGTTGCAAGGCGGCGAAAGTTACGGTGTAACCCTCGAAAAAACCCTCGCTCACATCGGGGTGAAAGCGTTCTTCTGGTCTTCCCTGCAAGAAATAAGTGAGTGCTGATTCGGGCAGAGGATTAGCGCTACTCATGTCTTTAAGAAAGCGCACGCAATTCAGTTGAGCGATCTCTTGGGCGCTCTGCTCGATCACTCGCCGATTGATGGCCACGTAGTAGCGCGGATAAAAGCGAAGGCGGCGAAAACCAAGGAAGATCTTGTTCAATCCCATACTAACTTCCCTACGGATCAGCGAAAAGTCCGTTTGATTCAGCGAGGGGCCATTGCACATCAGGACCAGCCGCTCACCGCGATGACAATCGCGGAAGCGCTGTAGTCGAGCTCCAAGATTCACCCTTCGGTCCATCAAATCCGAACAAAAGGCCTGTTCGCTTGATCACGGAAGAGCGCAACAGTGCTCTTTAGCCCCTCCGCCAGAGGGATGCGCGCCTGCCAGCCCAGAGCCCTGAGCCGACTTACATCCAGTTGCTTCTTGGGTGTGCCATCGGGTTTGCTGGGGTCCCAGTGGATACCACCCGTGAACCCCGTGGCATGAGCTACGGCTTCCGCGAGCTCGCGGATCGAGAGATCAACCCCGGTTCCCACATTGAGGAACTGCAGCTCATCAGGGCCTGGCTGCCAGTGCTCAAGAGCAAACACGCAGGCTTCTCCAAGATCGTCCGCATGCAGGAATTCCCGCAGCGGTGAGCCGCTGCCCCAGCAGGTCACGCTCGGGGCCTTGGCCTCCGCCGCTTCGTGGAAGCGGCGGATCATCGCCGGCAGCACATGGCTGTTTTCGGGGTGGTAGTTGTCGCCCGGGCCATACAGATTGGTGGGCATCAGGCTGATTGCATCAAAGCCGTGCTGCCTTCGCAGCGCCTGGCAAAGCTTGATGCCTGTGATCTTGGCGATCGCATACCAATCGTTGGTGGGCTCGAGAGGCCCCGTGAGCAGGGCTTCCTCGCGGATCGGCTCCTGAGCGAATTTGGGATAGATGCAGCTGCTGCCGAGAAACAGCAGGCGCCGAACTCCGTTGCGCCAGGCACTTTCGATGACATGGTTCTGGATTTTCAAGTTCTCGAGCAGGAAGTCGGCCGGGTAGGTGTTGTTGGCCTCAATGCCGCCGACCTTGGCCGCGGCGAGCACTACCACATCCGGGCGTTGTTGGGCCATCCAGGCGGCCACGGCGTCAGGATCCAGCAGATCGAGCTCCTGGCGGCTCGCCAGCAGAAGGGCTCCGCCCTGGGAAGGATCGGCAAAGCCCCTGCCGCGAAGGGCCCGGCAGATGGCGCTGCCCGCCATGCCACGGTGACCTGCCACGAAAATGCGATCACGGGGATGAAGAAGGCTCATACATCTCAGCTGCTGCAGCAATCTTCCCACCCGGTTCCAGGCTGCTGCAGAGGTGAAGCCTGTCATGCAGGCACGCCTACGATACGGGCCCGTTCCCGCTCCACCCTTTCCACCTGGATCTCCCCTTGGGCCATGGCTGAGCCTCTTTCTCCCCTTCTGTCCCTTCAAGCCAGCCAGGCGCCTGGCCGGGAGAGTGGCGGAGCTGCGGTCATGGAGAAGGCCCCGGAGCGGGTGCGCAAGCCGGCACCGCGCTACCGGGTGCTTCTGCACAACGACCCGGTGAACACCATGGAATATGTGGTGCAGACGCTCCGGCAGGTGGTGCCGAGCCTCAGTGAGGAAGATGCCATTGCCGTGATGCTGGAGGCCCACAACACAGGGGTGGGGCTGGTGATTGTCTGCGATCTGGAGCCGGCGGAGTTCTACTGCGAAACTCTCAAGGCCAAGGGCCTGTCCAGCACCATCGAGCCCGACGACTAGTGGCGCGCCCCGGTCCCACCTGGCTTGGCACCCTGTGTTACCCCGCGGTTCTGGTGGGACTCTTCCTGGGTCTGCAGCTGGTGGCCCGACGCTCGGGTCTCCCCTCCGACGACTGGCCTCTCTTTGCGGCTCCTTGGACCCTTCTGGCCCTGCTGCTTTCTCTGCCGCTGAGGTTGCGGCGGGTATGGAACGAGCCCAGCCCCTGGTGCCGCCTCGGGGTGGTGGCCCCCCCTCCGCAGGTCCTGGGCTCCTTGGTGGGGGGATGGACGAAAGCCCTGGTCCTGCTGGTGCCCATTGCCCTGTTGTTGTTGTGGAGCGGGATGGCCCGCTGGCAGCCCGATCTCTCCTTGGGGGAGGGGGTCAATGCCCTGGCTCTGGGGCTGGGGGTGGGCTTTGCGGAGGAGCTGCTCTTTCGGGGCTGGCTCTGGGGGGAGCTGGCGCTCCACCTGGGCAGGGCCAGGGGGACGATCGCCCAGGCCATCGTCTTCAGCCTGGTGCATGCCCGAGTCGATCTGGGGATCTTGGGGTTGGTGGGTTTGCTGGGGGGATTGTTGTTGTTGGGCCTTGCCCTCGCCCTGCAGCGCCGGGCCGATGGGGGGCTGCTGTGGGGAGCGGTGGGGCTCCATGGAGGATTGGTGGGGGGCTGGTTTGCCCTGTTGCAGGGTGGCCTGGTGCTTCCACCGGAGAGTCCCCTCTGGTTGGTGGGACCCGGCGGGGCCAACCCCAATCCGGTGGGGGGCCTGCTGGGTTGGTTGGGGCTCACCCTTGTGCTGCTTGCGCTGGCCCGCACCCTGCGGCTGCAGGACGCGCAGGGGATCACCGATAATGCGCGTATCTGTCCGTGAGCGCAGCCATGAACCCTGTGCGGGTCGGGGTCATTGGCATCGGCAACATGGGTTGGCATCACGCCCGGGTGCTCAGCCTCCTCCGCGATGCCGAGCTGGTGGGCGTGGCCGATCCCGATGAAGCGCGGGGCAAGCTGGCCACCGAGCAGTTTGGATGCCGCTGGTTTGCCGACTATCAGACCCTGCTGGCAGAGGTGGAGGCGGTTTGCGTGGCTGTCCCCACCCTTCTCCACCACCGGGTGGGCCTCGAGGCCCTTCAGGCGGGGGTGGATGTGTTGATCGAAAAGCCGATTGCCGCCACTCAGGAGGAGGCGAATGATTTGATTCGGGCCGCGGAAACTGCGGGGCGGTTGCTGCAGGTGGGTCACATTGAACGGTTCAATCCAGCCTTCCGGGAGCTGCTGAAGGTGGTGGCCGGTGAGGAGGTGGTGGTGCTGGAGGCCCGGCGCCACAGCCCGAACCCCGACCGGGCCAACGATGTGTCGGTGGTGCTGGATCTGATGATTCACGACATTGATCTTGTGCTTGAGCTGGCTGCCTCGCCGGTGGTGCGGCTGGCCGCGGCAGGGGGCCGCAGCGGCGAGGGACCCATCGACTATGTGAATGCCACCCTTGGTTTTGCCAACGGTGTGGTGGCCAGCCTGACGGCCAGCAAGATGGCCCACCGCAAGGTCCGGCGGCTCTATACCCATTGCCGCAACAGCCTGATGGAAACTGATTTCCTCAAGCACAACCTTCGGATCCACCGCCGTCCCCACACCACGGTGAGCGCTGACCATGGCGAGCTGGTGTATCGCAACGACGGCTTCATCGAGGAGGTGAGCACCACCTCCATCGAGCCCCTCTACGCCGAGCTGGAGCACTTCCTGCAATGCGTGCGCGGGGTGGAGACCCCGGCGGTGGATGGCCTGCAAGCCTCCCGAGCCCTGCTGCTGGCGGATCTGATCGAGCAGTGTGTGGAGCGCCCCAATCTCTGCATGACGCTCGACGAGCCGATCTAGAGGTGAAGCCTGCCACTCAAGCCGCCTGCACCGAGGGCAGGGGCGCCAGCGGCGGCAGGTCAGCGCGGCTCAGCTGCTGCAGAGCCAGCAGTTGCCAGCGGCGGCATTGGGCCGGGGAAGAGCGGTAGAAGGCATCCCAGGCCTCGGCCTTGTGCCGGCCGTAGTCCGCCTCGCCCACCAAGGGATGGCGTTGCTGCCAGCCCACCCGCACGGCGTGGCCGATCACCACATCCAGGGCCAGGTCGTCGTCGAAACGTACCTGGGGATTGGCCGCCACGAAGGCGATCAGGGTGAGCAGGGCTTCGGTGCACAGCTGGCGGTATTCCGGTGCTTCGATCTTGCCCAGAAGCTGCTCCACCAGGGCTGCGAAATTCCGCTCGCCCGGGGTGAGGTCGTTGATCAGGGGAGCACTTTCGAGTCGGTTGCGCCGCTCCAACTTGTCGCCGATCACGATTCCGTGGCAGTGCCGCAGCAGCTCCCAGATGCCGGGATAGAAATCCCGGGGCACTCGCTGCAGGGCCCCCAGCCGCAGACGGTGCTGCAGCCAGCAACCTCCCTTGGGCAGTTCCTCGAGGGGATCGGGCACCTCCCAGCGCACCCGGCTCCCTTTCAGGTGGAGCTCCTCCTTCCGTTGCAGGGCCGTCTTGGCGTGCTCCACATCTGCCAGCACCGCACGGAGTCGGCGGCGGATGGCATGGGGCGGCAGGCTGCAAAGTTCCTCGAAGGCATCGCTGGGGCTGAGGTTGGCTTCGCTGGCCAGCTCGCTGGTGAGCAGCAGGAGCAGCTGCCCCAGCTGCACGGTGAGGCTGCCGCTGAGCAGGCTCGGCTCCAGCCGGGCCAGGCTGTCGATGGCCAGCAGCAGCTCCTGCTGCAGCATCCACTCCCGGGCGTCCTCGCCGCTGAAGCGGCGAATCATGGCCGCGATCATCTTGCTGCCCTGGGGCTGGCTGATCAGCGACTGGCCCGTGTAGTTGCGCCCCACCACCACCTGCTTCTGCCGCACCAGCAGATCGGTGAGGGCATCCTCCAGCTGGGGATGCACCAGGCCCATCACTCCAGCCGCCCGACGCACCACGTTCCAGTCGCCCTCCTCCAACCCACGCCGATACGCCTCCTCCAGCAGGGCCATCAGTCGCAGGGATGGGCCGTCTTGGGGCCCCTTCAGCTGGGCGCCGGGCCCTAGCCGGCGGCCCAGCACCTCCAGCACCTCCGCCTGCTCCAGGAGGGAGTGACTGGTCCAGAGCCTTTCGATCAGGGCGGCTACGGAGATGTCCTCCAGCTCCTGCTCCTGTCGGGCCGTGAGGGGTTGGTGGCTGCGGCTGGCTGGCAGGAGGGTCTGCCGGGGTTGATGGAGCCGGCAGGCGGCTTTGGCCTGGGGCGGCAACTCGACCCAGCTGGCTTCAGTGATCAGGGTGGCCAAGGGAGCGAGTTGCACGGCCACCCCCTCCACCTCCCCCGCCAGCAGACTGCGGCCCAGCTCCAGAAAGGCCTCGGGATCCCGCTGGAAAGGGATGGTGGCGATTGGGATCAGGAGCACCGGCAGGCCTCCGCCCCGCCAGTGGCGCCGAAGGAGGCGCAGTTCGCTGGCCACCGTGTCCACCAGCTGGCGTGGGTCGTCGGCCAGATAGAAGGTGTCTTCCTCCAGAACGGCGGGTTGGAAGGCCAGGGCCTCTCCGTTGTGCCGGTAGAGCCTGGCGGTGGCCATGGTTTCCATCCGCACCGGTGGATGGCCGCTCAGCCCCAGGCGTTCGTTGGCGCCCACCGTGGCCATGCGCTGGGCGAGCTCCCGCGAACTGGCCACTCGCAGCCCGTCCTCGTTCGGATCGTGCACGGGCAGACCGAAGGCGGTGAGCTGGGCGGCGATGGCGGCGTTTTCGGGCACGAGGGCCACCAATACCTTCTCGGCCCCGAGGCGCTGGCGGTGGCGCCGCCCCAGGGGGTCCAGGTCATCGGGGGTGATCAGGCCGTGGAGGAGGAGATCAGCCAGCCAGGTGAGGCTCTGGGTCCAGAGGAGGGGGATGTTCTCATTGGGGCGGCGAGGCTGGCTCCCGGGGTTGCGCCGCTCCGCGGCGATGGCCTCCCGGTTCACCAGATAGAGCTCAGGCAACAGGGGCACCCCCTCCACGTCCACACTCAGCTCCGAGAGCCGTTGCCGCCAGCGGCGCGCTTCCTCCCAGCGCTCCTCGCAGCAGGCGGTCAGCAGCTCGTAGGCCAGAAACAGGGGCCACTCGCACTCGATGTGCTCGAACTCCGCCAGCTCTTCCGGTTCGTAGTGGAGCCGACTCACGTCCTCGATGACCGTCTGGTGGCCATCGCGGCGGAAGCGCTTGTAGCCATAGGCGCCTCCCAGATCCTGGCGGATCTTGCTGCGGGTGCGGGCCACCAGATCCGGGTCTTCCACGGCCCAGGCGGGATAGCCGATCACCGAAAGACAGGCGCTGTCGACTTCCTTGCTTCCCGATTCCCGAGGCAGGAGGCTCCGCAGGGCCCGCCGGAGCCGCACGATCGCATCCTGGGGGATGGTGAGGCAGTAGCTCCCATCTCCGTGGGGGCCGAGCAGATCGACGCCATCTAGGGCCTCCAGGGCCGCCTTGACCATGCCGATGGAGCTGGCGTTGCGCTCGGGCAGGCCATGGTTGCTCTTGTCGCCCCGCTCCCAGATGCCGTAATCGGCCACCCGGTAAGCCCTGGCAATGTAATAAACCAGATTCTGGACGAAATCCCGCTCGTGGGCGGTCTGAATCACCACCACTCCGGAGCGGGTGAGCTGGGCCAGCTGGAGCAGAAACACGGCGGTGGCATCCAGCTGCAGATGGCCCCAGCCGTCGTCGGGCACAACCGTTGCCCCCGATCCAGTGTCGAACTTGGCGTGGATGGCATCCAGCGGGCGCAGGCTGCGCTTGAAGCGCTCCACCTTCGGGGCCTGGCGCATCATCGCGGTGAGCAGCCCCCGCATCAGTTGCAAGACCCGCTGCTCCAGCTCGAAGGCCCGCCGGCACGGGCCGCTCTGGCGCCGGTGGGCCATGGCCAGTCCCCACACGCACTGGATGGAATACACGCAATCCCGCACCCAGGCGTCGCCGTAGTTGCCGTGCACCGTGTTGGCCGTGCTGGCCGGGAGCAATCCCGTCAGGGGGTGTTGCCGCGACAACACCACCGCCTCGATCTCCCGATCCAGGCGGTGGAGCAGAACCAGAGCTTCAGGGGCCGCGTCACCAGCTGCCTCCCGGGGGGAGGCGTTCCGTTCCCCCGGGCTCACCATGGTCAGGTCACCGGTGCGCATCCCCACTGGCTGATCCATCTTCACGTTTGCTTCAGATTCTGCTCCGCGATGTCCCCTTCCATGGCAACAAATGGCACCGACCCCCTGCAGGCGGAGGTGCTAGGGATTCCGGTGAACATCTGCGCAGATGTGCTGGCTGCCGCGCGTTCGCTTCATGACGAGGGCGGCGGGCAGATCGTGACCCTCAATGCAGAGATGACCATGGCGGCCCTGGCGGATCCAGCCCTGGCAGGGGCCATCCGAGGCGCTGATCTCGTGATTCCGGATGGGGCCGGCGTGGTCTGGGCCCTCGGGCGCCAAGGCCTTCGAGTGCGGCGGGCCCCCGGCATCGAGTTGGCTCGCCATCTCCTGGAGTATGCGGCCGTTCAGGGATGGCGCGTGGCCCTGGTGGGAGCCAGTCCTCTTGTGCTGGAGCAGCTGTGCCACCGGTTGAAGGCGGAGATCCCTCACCTCCAGCTTGTGATGACCATTCATGGCTACAACCCTCCTGAGGCCTGGCCCGAACTGGAACAGCGTCTGCTGGTGATGCAACCCGATCTGGTGCTCGTGGCCCTGGGGGTGCCCCGCCAGGAACTGTGGATCCAGAACCTGCCCCACCCCCTGCGGGGCATCTGGATGGGAGTGGGGGGGAGCTTTGATGTGTGGGCCGGCACCAAAAAAAGGGCTCCGTTATGGATGGGAAAGATCCACCTGGAGTGGCTCTATCGCCTGATTCAGGAGCCTTCACGCTGGCGCCGGATGCTGGCCTTGCCCGCCTTCATGGGAGCTGTGCTCAGCGAAAGCCGACGGAAGCCTGCCAGACAAAGGCCAGAAGGAGGAAGAAGAGGGGGATGATGGGCAGGATGTCCACCAGAGGGGCAAAGGCCTGGTAGGCCTCTGGAAGCTGGGCAAACACGTGCAGGACCATGCCGGAAGGAACCCTTTGCAGTGGCTGGAACCTACCACGTGTGTGCCGCAGGGGAGGCGGGCTCCCAGGGAGCGAAATCCTCTGAAAAACAGTCTTCCCCAATGGCTCGCGCCATGGCAGAGGTGAAGCGCAGGAGCGTGGTGAGGTTGTGGAGGCTCAGCAGGGTGCGGCCCACCATTTCCTCGCATCGCACAAGGTGGTGCAGATAAGCCCGGGTGTGTTGCCGGCAGGCCAGGCAGGCACAGCTTGCATCCAGGGGGGTGTGGTCGTGACGGAATCGGGCATTGCGGAGATTCCAGCGCTCGCCCCCCACCAGGGCCGAGCCGTGGCGCCCCAGCCGGGTGGGGAGCACGCAGTCGAACAGGTCGAACCCATGGGCCACGGCCACCGCCATCTCTCGCAGGCTGCCCACCCCCATGAGGTAGCGGGGACGATCCTCCGGAAGAAAAGGCGCCACCTGGGCCACGATCCGGTGCATCTCCTCCACTGGTTCTCCCACACTCACCCCCCCCACCGCAATGCCAGGCAGATCCATCGAAGCCACCACCCGTGCCGACTCCTCCCGCAGATGGCTGTAGCACCCCCCCTGCACAATCCCGAAGAGGGCTTGAGTCCCGCCCGGATGGTGGGTCATGCAGCGCTCCAGCCACAGATGGGTGCGCCGGCAGGCTTCAGCCACCACTGTTTCCGTGGCCGGATAAGGGGGGCACTGGTCGAAGGCCATGGCCACATCGGCGCCCAGCGCCTTTTGGATCGCCATGCACGTCTCCGGGGTGAGCACAACGGCCGAGCCATCCCGGGGGGAGCGAAAGGCCACCCCCTCGTCATCGATGCGGTTGATGGCCGACAGGCTGAACACCTGAAACCCGCCGGAGTCGGTGAGCATGGGTCCCTTCCAGCCCATGAAGCGGTGCACTCCGCCCGCTTCGGCCACCACGGCTTCGCCTGGCTGGAGGTGAAGGTGAAACGTGTTGGCGAGCACCATCTGGGCTCCTGTCTCCGCCAGCTGGGGGGTGCTGATGCCCTTCACGGTGGCGGCGGTGCCCACAGGCATGAACCGGGGGGTGCTCACCGTTCCATGGGGGGTGTGCCAGTGTGCGCACCGGGCTCGCGTGCGACGGCACTGGGCCGTGATGGTGAATGCAAAGGCCTGGGCTGACACGTTCCTGACCAGCAGAAATGACCCTAGACGGCTGGCTTTCCCCCCCGCTGGGCCGTGCCAGGGTGGTTTGGTTCCGTTCCAGCCCAGCCACGCCCTCCTTCCCTCCCTCCTGGCTCCAGGATCTGGCCGGGGCCTGGATGTTCTATTCCGTGCTGCCCCCCTGGCCTGGCATCCGCCCCCGGTTTGAGCGCATCGCCCGATTTGCCCCCTGGATGGGCCTGCTGATCGGCTCCCTTCAGTCCCTCCTGTGGGGCCTGCTTCAGGGGCATGTGCCCCTGCTGGCCCAGGTGTGCGGCGCGCTGGCTGCGGGTCTGTGGCTCACCGGAGGGTTGCACATGGACGGGGCTATGGACACCGCCGATGGGCTGGCCGCGGGGGAGCGGGCGCTGGAGGCGATGCAGGACAGTCGGGTGGGGGCGAGCGGGGCTCAGACCCTCGCCATGCTTCTCCTTCTCAAGGCGGCCGCCCTGGCCACCCTCCAGGCCGCTGCCCCCCTCGCCCTGGTGTGGGCAGCCCTCTGGGGCCGCATGGCCCCCTTGCTGGCCGTGGCCTGGTTCCCCTATCTGCATCCCCAAGGGTCGGCAGGATTTCACCGCAGGCATTGGGCTGGCTTGCTGCGGGAGGCCCGTCCAGGCCTTTTGGCCGTGGTTGCTCTCCTCTGGCTCTCCATGGCCCAGGGCTGGGGGGCCGCCGGGCTGGCAGGGGCCCTGCCAGCCCTCCTGGTGCCGCGCTGGCTGGGGCGCCGGCTGGGGGGACACAGCGGGGACAGCTATGGAGCCTGTGTGGAGTGGACCGAGGGGATGGCGCTGGTGCTCATGGCGCTGGTGCGAATCGCTCCGTCTGGGCCGGCAGGGTGAGCTGGAAGGCGTTCCCCCGGTCCGGCAGGGAGCCATCCACCAGGGCTGGGGGAATCACCAGCTCTAGGTCCCCGCCCAGATGGCGGGCCAGTGTCCTTGCCAGGGCAAGCCCAAGGCCTGTGCCGGGTTTGTCCTGGCTCTGAAGCCCCCGCACCCCCCGCTCAAAAATGCGCTCCCGCTCCTCTTCCGCGATGGCCTCCCCCCCATCCCAAACCGTGAGGCTGAGGTCTCCCGAGATCAGGGAACAGTGCAGTCCCACAGGGCTTCCCGGAAGGCTGTACTGAAAGGCGTTCTCCAGAAGGTTCGCCAGGATTTCCGCCACCGAGCTGCCTTCACCCCTCCACCCGGGGAGGTCCTTGGGGCCTACCCATCGGCGCCCCTGGAGGGCGGCTGTGGCCTCAGCCCGTTGCAGAAGAGGGGCAAGGAGATCGCCCAGCGTCACCCCCCGGGGTCCGGAGAGGAGGGGGGGGAGAAGGAGGGGATCGGGCGTGCTGGAAGCTGGCAACAGCCCATCGGGTTGGGCCAGGGCGCTGATCGCGTCCACGTATTTGTTGAGCTGGCGTTCCTCAGCCAGCAGTCCTTCCACCAAGCTCCGACTGTCGCTGTCCTCCTTCAGGCGCCGTAGCAACAGATGGCCGAACGTGCGGACCGCGGTGAGGGGATTGCGCAGCTGATGCACCAACAGCCTCAGTTGTTCCTCCTGGGCTTCCACCCGTCGTTGCAGGCGCTGTTGCTCCAGATCAAGGCGCAGAGCTTCGGTCAGGCAGACGGCCACCCCCTGAAGCCTTTGCTGCAGAAGGGGCGACCAGGTGGCCCCCCGGGTTTCCACCTGCAGGGCTCCCAGCAGGGCGGGGCCGTCCCGGAGGGGAAGCCAGCGCCGCTCTTCGGCCGGCACGCGCAGCTGGCTGTCGCTGCCGACGGCGGAGAGCCGTCGTGCATTTTCCGGCCATTGGCCAAGGGGCAGCAGGGTGGGAATGTTCCCCTGGCCTGGATGGGTGACGTACACCACAAGGGCTTCCACGTCTGGGCAGTCGACGAATTGCCCCAGTTGACTGCGGAGCAGGACGAGAAACCTCTCGGAGACAGGTGTCACGGGGACGGGGATCCAGGCGTATGGGCCAAGTTAAAAAAACTTGATGATCCCGACGGGCGAAATCGAAAAAAAAGCTTTAGAGTGCATGTATCGACCACTACTTCCCAGTCCCCTGCTGGGAGGAGTTGTTCAGCCATCTCGGCCAAAGGTTGCAAAGCCCTTGCAATCGAGGCTACAGCAGAGACAGGTGCATGTTTCTGCTTTCCGAGTGGGTCACCCGCCCCCGGCGAATGGCTGCGATCCTCCCTGATCGCTTCCCGGACGACAGAACGTAGGGCCGTGGGTCGCTTCCAGCGTCCCGGCAAACGGAGAGCAAGCTCACCCTGGCTCTCCTCACCTCCCCAGCCCTCCCCCCTCCCCCCCCTCTCTACTCCACCCCTGGAGTGATCTCTGCATGTCCAAGAAGCGCAAGCGGATCAGCCGCCGTCGTCTCGCCGGTCAGCGCGTGCTGGCCCACGTTCCCACGTTCAATCTGGAAACCGGGTCTCACAAACCTGTCACCGCAGCCCGCCGGTTCATCGCCGAAACTGAGCTGCAGGCTCCTGCCATCCTCAACGTTCGCCGCAACGAGCACACCACCGACCGATTCTTCTGGGGTGAGAAGGGTCTGTTCAGTGCCCAATACGCTGAGGAGAATCACTTCCTGTTCCCTTCCCTGCGTCTGATCGTCGACCGCATCGGGGAAGATGTGCTCTTCGAAGGGATTGAAGCCCTCGCCGCTGACGACTGGGAGGAAGTGGAGGAGTACGAATACGCCTTTGTTTGAAGGCCTACCGACCTAACCCTGCCAGACGCGAGCGAGATAGGCGCGCATGGCAGGGAACAGTCCGGGGTCGATGCCATGGCCTCCATGAAAGGCCAGGGTTTCCACCGATCCGCCGCTGTCCCTGAGGCTCTTCGCAAGGGCCTCACAGGCCTCGTAGGGCACCACGGAATCCTCCTTTCCATGGGTGAGGAGGATTGGCATTCTGGGCTTTTGTGGCATCCAGTCGGGGTGGGGATAGCCACTGCAGCCGATCAGACCAGCCAGGGGTAGGCCGGCGCCCACGGCCACATCGATGGCCATGGCTGCGCCCTGGGAAAATCCCAGCAGAGTTGTGTGCTCGAGGGGCACACTTTCCGACAGCTCCTGCAGACGGGCGAGCAGGTCCGTTCTGGCGAGAGGAAGTTCGGGCCAGTTGGGCAAACCCAGGTCATACCACTGCCGTCCGATCCCCCCTGGGTGTGGGAGAGGAGCTCGCAGGGCCACCACACTTACGGAGGTGGCTTCCGATCCCAGCAGTTCGCTCCCTAGATCCAGCAGATCATCAGCATCCGCTCCCCAGCCATGGAGCAGCACGAGACGCCGATCCGCCTCCTGGGGACCAAGCACGAGGGCGGAATCGGAGCTCATGGGGTTGTTCGCGGCAGGTTGAAGGGCGGGACAGGCGGCTGGAGAGTCGCTGTTTAGGTTGGCGTTTCCGCATCACCGTTCTCCATGGCCCTTACCGCCCTCCTCAGTGTGTCGGACAAAGAGGGGTTGGTGCCTTTGGCCCAAGGGTTGCTGGCCCGGGGTTACCGACTGATCTCCAGTGGGGGCACCGCGTCTGCCCTGGCTGCTGCCAGCCTTCCGGTGACTCGGGTGGCTGAGGTCACGGGGGCCCCGGAAATTCTGGGAGGTCGGGTGAAGACGTTGCACCCACGGATCCATGGAGGGATTCTGGCCAAGCGCGACGACCCCGCCCATCAGCGGGATCTGGACGCCCAGGGGATTGATCCCATTGACGTGGTGGTGGTGAATCTTTACCCGTTCCAGCGCACCGTGACCCAACCGGGCGTGGGTTGGGAGGAGGCCATCGAGCAGATCGACATCGGTGGGCCGGCCATGGTGCGAGCTGCGGCGAAGAATCACGCCCATGTGGCTGTCCTTACCGATCCGGCCCAATACCCTGCGTTCCTGGAGGCTCTCAGGGCCGATCAGGTGGACGGGTCCCTGCGCCGCCGCCTGGCCCTGGAGGCCTTCCGCCACACGGCGGCCTACGACGCAGCGATCAGTCAGTGGTGGGCCAATCAGGAGGGCGCCGAACAGAGGGGCAGCGAGGCTCCCATTCACATCCACCTGCCCGCGCTTCAGGAGCTCCGCTATGGGGAAAATCCCCATCAGAAGGCCACCTGGTTCGGCGATCGGTCGGTGGGATGGGGGGCTGGTCGCCAGCTTCAGGGCAAGGAGCTGAGCTTCAACAACCTCATGGATCTGGAGGCGGCCCTGGGCACTGTCCGGGAGTTTGGCTATGGCGAGCCTGGCGCCACGTCCCACAAGACCCCGGCGGCCGTGGTGATCAAACACACCAATCCCTGTGGAGTGGCCATGGCGACCCATCCCGCGGAGGCTCTGCAACGGGCCCTGGACGCCGACCGTGTATCCGCCTTTGGCGGAATCGTGGCCCTCAACCAGCACGTGGATGGGGCCTGTGCGGAGGCCCTGACGGGCCTGTTCCTGGAGTGCGTGGTGGCTCCTGGCTACAGCGCCGAGGCCAGAGAGCTCCTGGCGGCCAAACCGAACCTGCGGGTGCTCGAGCTGCCCCCCGCGGCCGTGGAGGCGGCCCCAGGCCAGCACATCCGCTCCCTTCTGGGTGGATTGCTGGTTCAGGAGAGGGATGACCAGCCCATTGATCCGACGGGCTGGCAGGTGGTGAGTAAGCGCCAGCCCGTTGATCAGGAGTGGCAGGATTTGCGCTTTGCCTGGCAGGTGGTGCGCCATGTGCGCTCGAACGCCATTGTGGTGGCGGCCCATGGGCAGACACTAGGCATCGGTGGCGGGCAGACCAACCGGGTTGGAGCGGCCCGTATCGCTCTGGAGGCCGCCGGTAGCCAGGCTCAGGGAGCGGTGCTCGCGAGCGATGGCTTCTTCCCGTTTGACGACACGGTTCGTCTGGCTGCAGACCATGGCATCCGTGCCGTGATCCAGCCTGGGGGGAGCCTGCGGGATGGGGACAGCATCGCCGCCTGTGATGCCCTTGGCCTGACCATGGTGACCACCGGCCGCCGACATTTCCTTCACTGATCCCCAGGGCTCCTTGACCCTGCTGGTCAGCGCCAGATGTAGCTTCGCTTGACCATAAGTGGCCTTGCCATGCTTGAGCTGATTCCCCCTTCTGTGGCCCACAACCTCAATTTCCTTCACCCGGTTTTGATGTGGGTTCTGTTCGGCCTGGCGGTCTATTCCATGGTGCTGGGTCTGAAGGCCAAGAAAACTCGCACTGCGGATGCCGAGGAACGCAAAACCTTGATCAAAGGTCAATTCGCCCGCCGGCACTATCTGATGGGCAGCCTGCTGCTGGCCCTGATGGTGATGGGAACGGTGGGTGGCATGGCCGTCACCTATCTCAACAACGGCAAACTCTTTGTTGGACCCCACCTTCTTGTCGGCCTGGCCATGACCGCCCTGATCGCCATGGCCGCTTCCCTGTCGCCGTTGATGCAGCAAGGCAATCTGGTGGCCCGAAAGGTTCATGTGGGCCTGAATATGGCCTTGATGACCCTGTTTCTCTGGCAGGCCGTTACGGGAATGCAAATTGTGAACAAGATTCTCACCAGCTCCTAGGGCGTGCCGGACCCTTCAGGTCGGCCCCCTCCAGGCTTCCTCAAAATTGGGCCCGGCGGCGCGGGGGGCAGGGAATCCCATGGCGGGCATGAAAATCGGCCTGTACCTTCCAGGTGAGACGCCGGGATATCTGGCGGACGATCTGGCGTAGCAGATGGTCGCCGCTGCTCTGCAACAGCCCCCCGGGGAGCAGAGTGAGCATGGACGGCAAGCGGATCCAGACGGCAAGATCGAGCTGCCAGCGCACCAGGGTGTGGGCCATGAGCCGGTCCACATCCTCATGGGAAACCTCCTTGGATCCCTCCGGACCTGCTTCATCCAACTCGAGGGAGGCGTTGAAGTCGACGTCGTAGACCCCTGCAAGAGCCGGATCCATCGATGGCAAGGGCACCGTGATGATGGAGTACACCCCATTGTCTTCCGGCAGCAGCTCAAGCCCGATGGTGGGTTCCACTTCGAAGCCGAAGTTGCCGAACCGGCCCAGGCTCAAGGCGTATCCCCGCTCCCCCAGGGAGGTGACCTCCATCGGGCTCGCGCAGCTCTGAAACCACCCCTGGTGTTCATCCAGATACCCAGCCACCACGTCAGCTGGCGCCCGCATCTCCATCATGTCGGAGAAGGCGCTGGCGTAGCGGAACACCTGTTTATCGCTGCCGTAGGAATGGCGAAGGACCAGGCTCGCGTGGTGTGGCGCGACAGGGGCAACTTGCCCTGCGGAGTCCCTGTCTGCGGGATGGTCTGGCTCGGGAGGACTATCGATCGTTGGAGTGGACACCAGGGAAGGCGAGGGCAACGGGGCTCCTTATGGGTGGGGGCGCTGGGGCCGTGGGCCGATCCTTGAGACGGGTGCGGACCCTAGGACGGAGGATGAACCTTTAGGGAATGTAAAGCCAGGTCTGAGGACTGGATCGGATCAGGCCCTGCTGAGATGAATCAACCGTTGGATAACGTCTTCCACCACCCGATCTGGCGTGGAGGCTCCAGAGGTGATGCCCACGCGGATCGGTCCCTCTGGCAGAAAGGGCTGTTCCGTGGCCAGCTCAGCCCCGAGAGGTTTGTGGCAGATCTGGTTGCCAGGCCCGATGCGCTCAGGGGTATCGATATGGAACGAACGGATGCCCCTGCTGATGGCGATCTCCTGCAGATGAGTGGTGTTGGAGGAGTTGTAGCCCCCGATGACCACAATCAGATCGAGAGGTTCATCCACTAGGGAAAACATGGCATCCTGCCGCTCCTGTGTGGCGTCGCAGATGGTGTTGAAGGCCACGAAGTGGTTGTTCAGGGTGCTGGGTCCATATCGCTTCAACATGGTGCGCTCGAACAGTCGGCCGATGTCCTCCGTTTCTCTTTTCAACATGGTGGTCTGATTGGCCACACCCACATGCTGCAGATCCCGGTCGGGGTCAAAATCAGGGGAACAAGCCTTTGCAAAGCGTTCCATGAAGGCTTCCCGTTGCTCCCTGGAAGGGGTGTGATCATCAGCACTGGCGAGGATGTAGTCGCAAACCAGTTGCGCCTCCTCCAGGTCAAGCACAACAAGATAAGTTCCAGCGAAGGAACTTGTAGCAAGAGTTTCTTCGTGTTTAACCTTGCCATGAATAATGGAAGTGATGGCATGTTTCTTGTGTTTTTCCACGGTTGTCCATACCTTTGAAACCCAGGGACAGGTGGTGTCCACAATGTGGCATCCCCGTTCGTTAAGAAGCTGCATTTCTTGGACAGTGGCTCCAAAAGCCGGAAGAATCACCACATCCCCAGAGGCCACATCAGAAAAATCCTTGACACCTTGCTCCACGGGGATGAATCTCACGTTCATCTCGCGCAGGTGGAGATTCACCGACGGGTTGTGGATGATTTCGTTGGTGATCCAGATGCGCTCCTGGGGGTAAAATCGGCGGGTCTCGTAGGCCATGGCCACCGCTCTTTCCACACCCCAGCAAAAGCCGAAGGCCTCCGCAAGCCGCACCGTGAGTCGGCCATCACGAAGGGCATAGCCGTTATCACGAATGCTGGCAATCAGATCGCTCTGATAAGCCGTCTGCAGGTTGCCGGCCACCTCGTCGCCGAGCCCGAAACCCCGGCGGTTGTAACGCTCCGAATGATGGAGGGCGCGCTTGAAGGCGTGAGTATCCATGAGCGCACTGGCAAACCGGTCCGACTCTATGGGATGTCTTTTGCTGCTGGGTCCGCAGGGGGCTGGTGGGGCAACACGGGGGCAATCCCCACCCAGTGCACCGCATCCACCTCGTAGCGAAACCGGCAGGGCAGCACTTCCACCCCTGCGGCCAAGGCCTCACGGAAGAGTGAGCCGTAGCGGGGGTCGGCGCTGTCGCCAGGGGCAAACTGGTGGATGTCGGGGCGGCTCAGGCAGGGCACCAGCACGGCCCGCGCCTCTGGGAGCACCCCCATGAGCTCCACGAGATGCTTCTGCCCTCGCTCGCTCACCGTGTCCGGGAACAAGCCCACCGCGTTCAGGCACCAGGTGGTGTTCTTCACCTCCACATAGATCGGTCTTGGATCGGTGTTGGTGGGATCAGGCTGCAGCAGCAGATCGATGCGGCTGCGCCGGCCCTGGCCGTAGGGCACCTCGGCCCGGATGGCTTCCACCGCCCCCAGCCAGGGCTCCAGGTAGCCCCTTTCGATCGTTTGCCGCACCAGATGATTGGGCAGGGCTGTGTTCACCCCCACCCACACCGGCTGGCCATCCACCCCTGGCACCTCAGCCTGTTCCCAGGTCCAATCGAGTTTGCGGGTGGGCGCAGGCGCGTGCCGCAGGCGCACCCTGCCGCCCGGTAGCAAGACGCCGGTCATGGGCCCGGTGTTGGGGCAATGAACCGTCACCACCTCCCCCCCCACCAGCTCCACATCCGCGAGGAACCGCTTGTAGCGACGCAGCAGCACCCCCTCGATCAGGGCAGGCATCTGATGGACCAGCCCGCCAGGCCCCCCGCTGCGGGGGGTCAAAGGAGCTGTGGAGGGGGACATGGGCGTGAGGGCTTGGGACCAGCCGGGCGGGCCGCCATACTGCCGTGCGACGTGTGGGGCTTCGGGCCCGCCTGGATTGGCTCCATCCCTCAAACGGATTGCCCTGATCGTGGCAGTCGCCACGGCCCTCAGCAAGGTGGCGGGTTTGTTCCGCCAGCAGGTGATCGCGGCGGCATTCGGCGTGGGTGCCGCCTATGACGCCTACAACTACGCCTATGTGCTCCCAGGCTTTCTGCTGATTCTTCTGGGTGGCATCAATGGCCCCTTCCACAGCGCCATGGTGAGTGTGCTCGCCAGACGCCCCCGCCAGGAGGGGGCCCATGTGCTCGCCGCCATCAACACCCTTGTGGGAGCGGCCCTCCTGGTGGTCACGGTGCTGCTCGTGGTGGCCGCCGATCCTCTGATCACTCTCGTGGGGCCGGGCCTGGATGCAACACGACACGACATTGCCGTCCTGCAGCTCCGCTGGATGGCCCCCATGGCCCTGTTCGCCGGTCTGATCGGCCTGGGATTCGGCGCCCTGAATGCCGCCGATGAGTTCTGGCTTCCGGCCGTGAGTCCCCTGCTCTCCAGCTTGGCCATGATCGGGGGGATCGGGTTGCTGTGGTGGCAGCTGGGGGAAACGATCACCCTGCCCTCCACGGCCGTACTGGGGGGCCTCGTGCTGGCAGGCACCACGACCCTCGGGGCCGTGCTCCAGTGGTTGATCCAGTTGCCGGCCCTGGCCCGGCAGGGCCTGCATTCCCTCAGGTTGGTTTGGGATTGGAAGCATCCCGGGGTGCGTGAGGTTCTGAAGGTGATGGGGCCAGCGACCCTCTCCTCAGGGATGCTCCAGATCAATGTGTTCGTGGATCTGTTCTTCGCATCCGGCATTCTTGGAGCGGCTGCCGGGTTGGGCTACGCCAACCTTCTTGTTCAGACGCCTCTCGGGTTGCTTTCCAACGCCCTGTTGGTGCCCTTGCTGCCCGTCTATGCCAGGCTCACAGCACCTGAGGCTCGTCCCCAGCTCATCGCCCGCATCCGGCAGGGCCTCATGCTTTCCAACGCCAGCATGTTGCCTCTGGGAGCTCTGATGGTGGGGCTGGCGGCTCCGATCGTGGCGTTGATTTACCAGAGAGGGGCCTTCGATCAAGGGGCCGCCACCCTGGTGACATCGCTTCTGATGGCCTACGGGGTGGGCATGCCTGCCTATCTGGCACGGGATGTGCTGGTGCGGGTGTTCTACGCCCTCGGCGATGCCAACACCCCGTTCCGCTGGTCTGTCGGGGGAATCGGACTCAATGCCCTCTTTGACTGGTTGCTGGTGGGAGGGCCCACTCCTGGACTTGGCCAGATCGTTCCCCGTCTCTATCTCGGGGCTCCAGGTCTGGTGCTGGCCACGGTGCTGGTGAATGTCATCACCTGTCTGGGGCTGCTGCTTGTGCTTCATCGCCGGCTCGGTGGGCTCCCCCTGACAACCTGGGGACGGGACACGGCGCTGCTCTTTCTAGCGGCCATGCTGGGGGGGGGAGCGGCCTGGGTGCTGTCTTCATATGTGCAGTGGCCGAGCGGCTTGCTTGGCTTGCTGCTCCAGAACGGATTGTGTGCAGCTTTGGCGACAGCGATCTACGGACTGCTGGGCACCTGGTTTGGGGTCGAAGAGGTGAGGGAGATTTCTCATGGACTCCGGCGCCGCCGGGCTTAGGAGAGCCTCACATCCCGTTCTTCCCTCACCTGCAGAGGGATCTCCAGGCGGGAGCGTCCGATCATCTCAGGGCCATCGATCGAGAGGATCCGCGCTTCGATCCCGAAGTCCTTGAAGGCGGACTCCAGCTCATTGATCAGGGCCTTTTCCACCTGCGCTTCCGCATCCACCACCTTCCCGATCAGCCGGCTGCCGAGGCGGCCAATGCGCTTGCTCACCACATCTCGGGCGTTCGTGACCTCGATGATCAACACGTCGGATCCCCGGATTCCTTCACCATATTCGTGGATGGTTCCTCGTCGGGCGCGGCCGGAGGAGGTCGGACTAGCGATAAGCCTGAAGGATCTCTTCCAGGTCGCGCAGCTGGTTTGCCGGGATCAGTCGGGCCAGAGGCAAACGGGTGGCCCCCCCCCCGATCGGCACCTGCACTGCCTCCAGGGCCTGGCGCGCGCAGACAGCGGCCCCCTGATCCAGGCGTCCTGCACACTCCTGGGCCAGGGTGGCGGCCAGGCCCGCATCCCCGAGATAAAGGTGCCACTGGGCGACCTCCACATACAACCGGTCTGCGATGGCCTGGGTGAGCTCTTCAAGCTCCTGAGCGGAGAGGGTCATGGCGGAGGAGGAGGGGTGGGTTGAGGCCGCAGAAGCACCACCACGCTGCCATGGAGCAACAGCAGGGCTGACCAGCCCAGGGTGAGCCAGCCCAGGTGGGTCCAGGGGTGGCGAAGCCCTTGCACAAACCAGAGCCCACTGTTGATCGAAGCGAAGAGGGCCGCGTGCAGCGTCAGGTTCACCACCCTCTCGAAATGGCGGTAGGTGGGATCGTTCGGGTCGGCGGGGCCGTACCAGCGAATGGGCATGGAGGAGCGGGGAAATCAGGGGGACGGTTGACGGATGGGCACCCCTTCTGATGAGAATGAGGGGGTTGGCGCTTGTAGCTCAGCGGATTAGAGCATCTGACTACGGATCAGAGGGTCGGGAGTTCGAATCTCTCCAGGCGCGTTTTCAGAGCCGCTCCCTTGAGTGGCTTTTTTGATGGGCAAAGTCTCAGGATACGGGCGTCCGGTCGCTGGGTTCCCTACGATCGGATGACGTGCAGCGTTGCCATGTCCCCCTCTGTCGATGCGCCCCTGGCCACCGAGGATCCTGCAATCGCTGCCCTGATCGGCAGGGAGTTGAAGCGACAGCAGACGCACCTGGAGCTGATTGCCAGTGAGAATTTCGCCTCCCGTGCGGTCATGGAAGCCCAGGGATCCGTTCTCACGAACAAGTATGCGGAGGGGCTCCCTCACAAGCGCTACTACGGCGGCTGTGAGTTCGTGGACAGCATCGAGGAGCTGGCGATCGAGCGGGCCAAGCAGCTGTACAGCGCCGCCTGGGCCAACGTTCAGCCCCACAGCGGCGCCCAGGCCAATTTCGCCGTGTTTCTGGCGCTTCTCCAGCCTGGCGACACGATCCTCGGCATGGATCTCTCCCACGGGGGCCACCTCACCCACGGCTCGCCTGTGAATGTGTCGGGGAAGTGGTTCAAGGCTGTCCACTACGGGGTGGATCCCGTCAGCCATCGGTTGAATCTGGACGAGGTGCGCCAGCTGGCGTTGCAGCACCGTCCGAAACTGATCATCTGTGGCTACTCCGCTTATCCCAGGCAGATCGACTTTGCAGGCTTCCGGGCCATCGCCGATGAGGTGGGTGCTTACCTCCTGGCCGATATGGCCCACATTGCAGGCCTGGTGGCGGCGGGTGAGCACCCCAATCCCGTGCCCCATTGCCATGTGGTTACCACCACCACCCACAAGACGCTCAGGGGTCCCCGGGGAGGGCTGATCCTTTGCAATGACGCCGATTTCGGCAAACAATTCGACAAGGCCGTCTTTCCCGGCACCCAGGGAGGCCCTCTGGAACATGTGGTGGCAGCCAAGGCCGTGGCGTTTGGAGAAGCCCTCCAGCCGGCCTTCCAGACCTACTGCCAGCACGTGGTGGCCAACGCCAAGGTGCTGGCGGCACGCCTCCAGGAGCGGGGAATCGCCGTTGTGAGCGGTGGCACCGACAACCACATCGTGCTGCTGGATCTTCGATCCATCGGCTTGACGGGGAAGGTGGCTGATGCCCTGCTCAGTGAGGTCAACATCACGGCGAACAAGAACACCGTGCCCTTTGATCCGGAGTCTCCCTTTGTCACCAGTGGGCTCCGCCTGGGCACCGCGGCCCTCACCACCCGGGGGTTTGATGAACCTGCCTTCGGGGAGGTGGCGGATGTCATTGCCAGTCGCCTGCTTCACCCCGAAGACAGCAGCGTCGAACTCCAGTGTCGGGAAAGGGTCGGTGCCCTCTGCGAGCGCTTTCCTCTCTATGGCGGCCAGCGTGCGCTACAGACCGCTTAGGGAGGTCTTCCCTCCCATGGAGGGCCCGTGAACCTCGCTTCTACCCCGAATGCGGCGGCCCTTCTCACCTTCACCGTCGCCGGCCTAGGGACCTCTCTGGTGGTGCCTCAAGTGCGCCGTGTGGGACTCCATCTTGGCCTGGTGGACCAACCGGATGCTCGAAAACAGCATGCCTTCCCCATGGTGCGGCTCGGCGGGGTGGGCATTGTGGCGGGATTCAGTCTGGGGCTGTTCTTCACCTGGCTCTTTGGGGGGTTTGCGGAGCTCCCTCCCGACAAGGATCAACTGATCTGGACCTCCCTGGCGGGAGCCCTCTGTTATTTCGTGATCGGCCTCGGGGATGATCTCTTTGCCCAACCTCCCTTTCCCCGTCTGATCGGGCAGGTCGCGGTGGCGGTGGCCGTGTGGAGTCAGGGCGTGCGCATCAGCAATATCGATCTGCCCTTCCATCTGCCTGGGGCCGGTGGGGGGGGCGACCATGTGCTGCGGCTTCCGCCGCTCCTGAGCCTGGTGGCCACCGTGGTATGGCTGGCGGGAATCACCAATGCCATTAACTGGCTGGATGGATTGGACGGTCTCGCCGCTGGGGTGAGCGGCATCGCCGCCGTGGCTTTGCTATCGGTGAGCTTCAGCCTCCAGCAGCCGGCTGCCGGTCTGCTGGCAGCTGCCCTGGCCGGGGCCTGCCTGGGCTTTCTTCGCCACAACTTCAATCCCGCACGCATTTTCATGGGCGATGGCGGCTCTTACTTCCTGGGATTTGCCCTGGCTTCCATCAGCATCGTCGGCCCGGCCAAAGGCCTTACCAGCGTGAGCCTGCTCCTGCCCTTGCTCATCCTCTCCCTCCCCTTGGCCGACATGTCGGCGGTGATCATGGGCCGCCTTAGGGAGGGGCGATCCCCCTTTTACCCCGATCGGCGCCATCTGCACCATCGCCTGCTGCGTTCGGGCCTGAGCCACCGGCGCACGGTGTTGATGATCTATGCCTTCACCCAATGGCTTGCCGCTTTGGCCCTGGTGGTGGCGAACGCGGAAATGCGCTTTCTCTGGCTCACCCTGGCCACGGCTGTGCTAGTGGCCGCCGTGATTCTCACCAGGCGGAGTCTGCAGCAGGATTCAGATCAGAACAGCAAGGATCCCGAGAGGGCTGCATGAGCGCGGAGCTGCTCGCCATCGGCACCGAACTCCTCCTGGGAGACATCCTCAATGGCAATGCTCAATGGTTGGCCCAGGAGCTGGCCGGCCTCGGCGTGCCGCACCATCGCCAGGAGGTGGTTGGCGACAACCGTGAACGGCTCATGGCTGCCGTGCGGGACGCGTCCCAGCGGTGTCGGGTGTTGATCACCACGGGAGGCCTCGGCCCCACGCCGGATGACCTCACCACGGAAGCCATCGCCGCTGCTTTTGCTGTACCGCTGGTGGAGCATCCCGAGGTCTGGTCCGATATCCAGGCCAAGCTGGGTGCGCGGGGCAAGCCCGTTCCCGCAAGCAATCGGCGCCAGGCTCTGCTGCCCCAGGGGGCTTCCGTGCTGCCCAATCCCACGGGCACCGCTCCAGGCATGATCTGGAGCCCGATCCCCGGCTTCACCATCCTGACGTTTCCGGGAGTGCCCTCGGAGATGAAGGCGATGTGGCGCAATACGGCCGTGCCCTGGTTGCGCCAGGCGGAACTCGCCGAGGGAGTCTTTCTCAGCAGGCGTCTGCACGTGTGGGGCATCGGCGAGTCGCTGCTGGCCGAGCAGGTGTCCGACCTGCTGGCCCTGTCCAATCCCACCGTGGCTCCCTATGCCGGCGGGGGGCAGGTAACCCTGCGGGTCACAGCGCGAGCTTGCGATGGCCCCTCCGCCCAGGCTCTTCTTGCCCCGGTGGAGCGGGAGATCCGTGAACGGGTGGGAGCGGCCTGTTTCGGGGCGGATGGGGAGACTCTGGCGTCGGTTGTGCTTGCCCAGCTGGTGGAGCGGGGGCAGACTCTTGCCGTGGCGGAATCCTGCACCGGTGGAGCCCTGGGAGCAGCGCTTGCCGCCGTGCCGGGGGCGTCCGAGAGCTGGCTGGGAGGGGTGATCGCCTATGCCAATGCGGCGAAGGAAGAGCTCTTGGGCGTGCCTGCCAATCTGCTGGAGCGCTGGGGAGCGGTGAGCGATCCGGTGGCTCTGGCCATGGCGAAGGGGGTCCGCCAACGGCTGGGCAGTGATTGGGCCTTAGCCATCACTGGAATCGCTGGCCCGGGGGGGGGCACATCCGAGAAGCCTGTTGGGCTCGTCCACCTGGCCGTGGTGGGGCCGGAGCCTGCGGGCGCATGGAGTGAGGGCCTGAGATTTGGAGACAGCCGGGGGCGCCTGGCCATTCAGGCCCTGAGCGTGGGTGAGGCCCTCAATCGCCTGCGCCTGTGCCTTGAAAAATGCAATTCCATCTGATTGGAGGGCTTTGATGGGCGGAATTTCGAAGGATGACGAGTACGGGCAATCGGAGTTTTCCCCCGATTAGGCTCATTTTCCCCAGAAATTTGGGGGTTTTCCACAATTTGAATGGACAGGAGCCCCAAAGGAAGCCTTCCACGCTCCTGCTGGCAGCCCTCTCTGCGGCTCTGTTTTGACCTGGATTGCGCAGGACATCCTGGAACGTGCAGTGATTCGCCCTGCATCGCTGCGCACTAGGCTGGGTCGCCGACCCTATGGGTTTTTCGTGAGCGCCCGCACCCTGTACGACAAGGTTTGGGATCTGCACCGCGTCGCTGATCTGCCTTCCGGTACCACCCAGCTCTTCATCGGTCTCCATCTCATCCACGAGGTCACCAGTCCCCAGGCCTTCGCCGCTCTGAAGGATCTCGGACTGCCGGTGCGCCATCCCGAACGCACCGTGGCCACGGTGGATCACATCGTTCCCACCACGAGTCAGGTCCGCCCCTTCGCCGATCCCCTTGCCGAGGAGATGCTCGCCACGCTGGAGGCCAACTGCGCGGCCCATGGCATCCCGCTCCATGGCATCGGCAGCGGCCGACAGGGAATCGTGCATGTGATCGCCCCGGAGCTGGGGCTGACCCAGCCCGGCATGACCGTGGCCTGTGGCGATTCCCATACCTCCACCCACGGGGCCTTCGGAGCCATTGCCTTTGGGATCGGCACCAGCCAGGTGCGGGATGTGCTCGCCAGCCAGAGCCTGGCGATGGGAAAGCTCAAGGTGCGTCGAATCTGGATCGATGGGGCGCTCCAGAACGGTGTTTATGCAAAGGATCTGATCCTTCATGTGATCCGCCTCCTTGGGGTGAAGGGTGGAGTGGGCCATGCCTATGAGTTCGCCGGGCCGGCGATCGCCGCCCTCTCCATGGAGGAGCGCATGACTCTGTGCAACATGGCCATCGAGGGGGGAGCACGGGTGGGCTACTGCAACCCGGACGAGGTCACCTATGCCTACCTCCAGGGCCGACCCCACGCCCCTTCGGGGGAAGCCTGGGCGCGGGCCCTCGCCTGGTGGCGCACGCTGGCCAGCGGACCGGAGGCTGAGTTCGATGACGAGGTGCACCTGGATGCCTCCACCATCGCTCCCACCGTCACCTGGGGAATCACCCCTGGCCAGGGCATCGGGGTCGATGAGTTGGTTCCCACCCCCGAGCAGCTCCAGCCGGAGGAGCGGCCCCTGGCGGAGGAGGCTTATCGCTACATGGATCTCAGCCCGGGCCAGCCCATCGCCGGCTTGCCCGTGGATGTGTGTTTCATCGGCAGTTGCACCAATGGTCGCCTTAGCGATCTCCGGGCTGCAGCGGAGGTGGCCCGCGGTCGCCGGGTGGCCCCTGGCCTCAAGGCCTTTGTGGTGCCGGGGTCGGAACAGGTGGCGGCCGCAGCAGAGGCCGAGGGGCTCGATGTGGTGTTCCGCTCGGCAGGTTTCGAATGGCGGGAGCCCGGCTGCTCGATGTGCCTGGCCATGAACCCCGACCGGCTGGAGGGTCGGCAGATCAGCGCCAGCTCTTCCAATCGCAACTTCAAGGGCCGTCAAGGGTCCGCAACGGGTCGCACCCTGTTGATGAGCCCGGCGATGGTGGCGACGGCGGCCGTCCGAGGCCATGTGGCCGACGTGCGCCGACTCCTCGCCGAGCCTGCCCCTGCTGTCTGCTGACGCCGGACCTGTTTCCTCCCTGCACCACTGCCCTGCCCGCGATGGCTGTCTTCCCAGTCGAACCCAGGCCCTTCCCCTCTGGTCCCCTGCTTCGGCATCGGGGAGGGGCGGTGGCCGTGGTGGGCTCCGACATCGACACCGACAGGATCATCCCGGCCCGCTTTCTCAAATGCGTCACGTTTGAGGGATTGGCTGCCGGGGCCTTTGCCGACGATCGTGCCGAACGAGCCAACCATCCCGATGGACCCCATCCCTTTGACCGACCCGAGCATCTGGGCGCATCGGTGCTTGTGGTCAACAGGAATTTCGGCTGCGGCTCTAGCCGGGAACATGCTCCCCAGGCTCTCCTCCGCTGGGGCATCCGGGCGTTGATTGGCGAAAGTTTTGCCGAGATCTTCTTCGGCAACTGTGTGGCCCTCGGCATCCCCTGCCTATCGGCGGGCAGCGATGCGGTGCAAGCGATCCAGCAGGCCGTGGCCGCCGATCCCGGTGCCATCGTGGAGCTTGATCTGGAGGCGCTGGAGGTCGCTCTAGAGAGTGAGGCGGCTGGCGAGAACCGTTGGCCTGTCTTTCTCGACCCGGGCCCTCACCACATGTTCCTCAGCGGCCAGTGGGATGCCACCGGCCAGTTGCTGGCCCAGGAAGCTGCGTTGACCGCCACCGCCCAGCGACTCCCGTATCTGAGTGGCTTTGCCGGCTAGGCCGAAGGACATCCGATTAGAAGGGGCGCATCAGGCTCTGCTGGGCAGGGGTGTAGGGAACGAAGGGGAGGCCAGGCCCACTGAAGTTGAAGTCATGGAGCCGCACCCTCACGCCTCCCAGGCCGTCGTAAGGGCTGAAGAACACCCCGACGTCGAAGGACCGGCGCTGCCAGCGCACTTCTACGTAGGACTGCAGCACCTCACCAAAATTCGTGGAGTTGGGATCGACGTTCAGCCCAACCCCGCCGTTGAACACCAGGGGGCCCACGAGCTGCTGGGTCAGACCGATGCCCAGGGTGCCGAGGTCTACGGCCCGATCGAAGCTGAAGGGGCTCTGGCCCTGGCGAAGCGTGCCCCCACCAGTGATGGTGAGCTGGGTGTAGTCGAGGAAGGGTTTGACGAAGTGCCCAAGGGTGAGGGTGGGTCCACCACTGATGCCAAGGGTGTTCTGATTCGTGCCATCGCCGTAGTAGGCCGAGGTGCCCTGGATGTTGGCATTCAGGGTCAGGCCCGGCACCACAGGCTGGGCTGTGTTCGCGAAGCCCTCCAGCGGTGTGGCCGGAGCAGGCTTGCCCGTCCAGAGCGGATAGGACAAATTGACGGAGCCGATGCCGTTGGCTCGCCAGAGCTCCGTGAGATTGGTGGTGTTGAAGGCATCGCTCTGGTAGTTGCCCAGCCCAACGCGCCAGAGGTAGTTGCCGCTCAGGCGACCCCAGTTGGGGAGGGCTCCTTCCTTCTCCAGGAATCCACCGAAGGCGGAATACACATCCTGTTCACCGAGGGTGCCATTCCAGGTGCGGAAGCGATAGGCGCTGAAGAGGCGGAGTTCGGTGTTACCCAGAACCGGTAGCGGGAGATTCCGCGACAGCTCCCCCAGGCTTCGGGTGCCATTGGCGATGTTGTCAGGATTGAACGTGGTGACATCCAGCCGAGCCTGGGCGTCGAAGCCGAGCAAGGGGGTCTTGAGGCGAGCCTGGAAACCAAAATCATCGGCAGCCGTCGCTGGTTGCTCCACGGCCTTGGCCCCGGCAGATTGCCAGGAATAGGGGTAGCTGTTGGTGGTGCCATCAATCGCCCTTTCCACCAGCAACTGCGGCTGGATCGTGAGCGAGCCACGCTCGCCGATCCGGATCCTGGCGTTGTACCCCAGGAAGATGCCATCACGGTCCTCCCGATCCACGCCGAACACCCAGGGGTTCTCCACCTCTTCTTCCTTCTTTGCGATCACAGTGCGGCGACGGGCTGGGATGCGGAGCCTGTCTTCCAGCACAACCTCATTGCGCTTCGCCTGGATCAGCGTGTCGCCGTTGGCCTGAAGGGTGCCCACCACACCCTCGGAATCCATCCAGGACTGGGCAGGTGTGAAGGGATCGTTGCTGAAGGCGACCCGCTCGCTGGAGAAGGTGGACGGTGTCAGGGTGAGCCTGCTGGCCTGGATCCGCCAGCGGCTGATCGTTCCCTCCAGGAGATTTTCATTCTTCCTGTTTTGGGCCAGCTGAAGCTGAGTGGGCCGCACCTGGCCGTAGTCCAGTTGCTTGTCGGTGATGAGGATCTGTTTCCCCTCGTTGTTTTCGGGCTGGTTGGGAATGCCGAAGCGTCGCTCTGCGGTAAGGGTTTGCTGGAAGCTCACATCCCGCACCCGCTGGTTCAGCTTGGCGATGGCTTCCTGCCGAACCCGTTCGGCCTGGCGAGCCTGGCTCCACACTGAGCCCCGCGTTTGTGCTGGCGGTTGGGGCTGGCGGGATGCCGTTGTCGCCCCCCCCGCAGGGGAGACCATCGGAGCCCCGGGGCGCTGTTCTGGTCCCATCGTCACCGATTGCAACCGGCTTGCCAGGCCGTCGAGGGGGTGGCGCTCCGGCGGCAGCGCTCCAGCACAGCCTTCCGCAGGGGGCATGGGGGGTGGAGGGCGCCGTTCGGGGGCCGTGCCGAAGCGGTGTCTCACCCCCAGCAGGTAGGCATTGCTTCCTTCCCGCACGCCGCTGTAGGTGCCGTAGACCCCGGAGCGGTGGTGAATGCGCCCTACCACCGACCACTCCGGAGTGACCAGACCCTCCACTTCAAAAGCGAGGTAGTTGAGAAAGGTTGAGTACTTCTTCCGTTTTGTTTTCTCCCAGTTGCTGGGCTCGCTGAGCAGGCTCACCCCCTCTTCGAAAAACACATTGAGCCATGGCTGCAACCACAGGCGTGCCCCGAATCCAAGGGTCCCTTCCGCAAACGTCTGGGCCGGGCTGTCTGCGAAGGGCACCGACTGATTGAAGGGGCCCCCTGGCTGTCGGGAAGCCCTGTGGCCGAACACATTGGCATCAATTTCAAGGGAGAGGGGCCCCGCGTCGAGCACCCGGCGTTGAAGGCCCACGCCCCCCAGCACTTCCGGTCGATACTCGCCCTGAAAGGTGAATGTGCCGCCGAAATTGGCGGTGTACATTTTCCCGCCCCAGCCTGTGATGGACCAGGGATAGGGCTGCCATTCCGGCACCGGGGGGATCGGCGGGGTGCAGCTCAGTTCCTCGGGAGCAGGAAGGGGGGCAGAGGGAGGCATCTCCAGATTCAGATCCTGGGCACTGCCGTCGAGGTCCAGCACGCCATAGACGTCCTCCATCTCGCCAATGCCCTCCAGCAGGCTGTAGCGAAGCCGGCTGGCCTGGAAGAATTGCTGCCCCCGCTGGAAGCGCACACTGCCGCTGGCAAACAGGGTGCGGGTGGAGGGATCCACCTCGATGCGATCGGCCTGAAGGCGCCCACCGGCCAGATTGGCGGTGACGTTACCCGTGCTGACATAGCGCTCCAGCTGGGCGTCGTACTCCTGCTGGTTGCTGATCAGTTCCAATTCCAGGGGGAGGGCCGGCGGGCCCGGATCGGGAAGTCTGGCCGGTGTGAAGGGTGCGGCCGTCGGTGCTTTGGCGGGTGAGGTGTCGTCCCTGGAAGGGCTCTGCGGTTCAGGGGCGGCCAGCGGAGGGAGCTGCACGACCGTGAGCGGATACGGGCTCTGAGCCTCCGTCAGCGTCTCGGGTGTGGGGTTCGGCAGGAGCGGCACAGGGTCCACGTCCGCCAGGGTGATCGCCGGGCCCATGCTCCGGGCGCGACTAGAGGGCTGGAGCTTGGATTCAGCAGCGAAGGCCGGGGGGTGTTTGGCCCAGATCAATCCTCCAACGAGGCAGATGGCTACACCAGCGGGAAATCTCAAACGTGTCTCTGGCGTTGCCCCTGGGGACTGACGATGGGGCACCACCTGCAGCCCGTCCTCGAAAAGTGATGCAGATCCTGCCACGCAGCACCTCCCATGGCGCCGCAATTCAGCCGGTTTGCCACTCGGAAAGTTCGTTCAGATGACCGGGGCTGTCCAGACAGCCGAAGGTTCAGCCTCACTCCTCCAGGTCTTTCCGGCTGGGTGTGCGGCTGGGATCGCTGGCGAGGAAGCCAAAAACAAAAATTCCAATAAAAAAGAAAACGACCGAGTAAACCGAGATCTTGAGGGCGAGCATGGGCTCTTCGGCGTGTGACAGGGAGACTGGCGCGTCTGGAACAGGCGTTCCCCGATGCGGCCCGATCATCTTATGGGTCTTGCCGCGCCATCCACGCTGAGAGGGCCTGCTGAGAGGCTGTTCCTGTCGGGATTGAAATGTTTCCCTCCCCCGAGGACCTCTCCCCTGCCCACCCCGCCGATGCCTACCCCCCCGGAAGCCGCGCTCGAGAGCCCTCTCGAGCTGCAATCCCTCTGGCGGCGCTCCCTGTCTGATGGGAGCACCTGCTCGGCTCTCCACCATCCCTGGGCCAGCCGCCATCGGCCCGACTGGGCGGCCCGGGGGCTTGTGGTCTGGCCCCGGGGGGGGCAATGGTGCCTCCTGCGGTTGGCTTTGAGCTGCCCTGAAGCCTGGCGCCAGCTCGGCCCGCAGGAGGGGCGTGCACGGCTGGCCCTGCGTTGGTGGGCCGAAACGGCCGAGCTCTGGGTGCAGGGGCAGCGGGTGCATCAGGGCGATCTCTTCGACGCCAGCTGCCGCTGGTCCCTGCCGGACGCCTGGTGGCAGGGGGGCGCCTGGTCAGTGGAGCTGCGCCTGCGCAGCCCGAAGCACGACGATGGGGCTCTTGTGCTGAGCCAGCTGGTGCTGGAACCCCGCGATCCCCTTGATCCCCAGGGGATCCTGGCCCCAACCGTGGCCCAGCTGCAGGCCCTGCGCCAGCAGGCAGGAAGTGCCCCCCGGCACTCCGATGGGGAGGCCAGCGGAAGCTGGCAGGTGCTTGGCCATGCTCATCTGGATATGGCCTGGCTCTGGCCTGTCGCCGACACCTGGCAGGCGGCGGAACGGACCTTCTGCTCCGTTCTCAACCTGATGGAGCAGCAGAGGGAGTTCCATTTCGGACACTCCACTCCCGCTCTCTTTGCCTGGCTTCAGGAGCATCGGCCGGCCCTCTACGCGCGGATCCGGGAGGCCATGCGCCAGGGACGCTGGGAGCCGCTCCATGGCCCGTGGGTGGAGTGTGACTGTGTTCTGATTGGGACGCTTTCCTTGCTGCGGCAATTTCAGGAGGGGCAGTGGTTCAGCAGGGGTGCTTTCCCGGAGTGGAGCCATCCCGTGGCCTGGTTGCCCGACAGCTTTGGCTTCAGCGCTGGCCTGCCACCGGTGGCCGCGGCCACCGGCGTGCGCTGGTTCTGCACCCACAAGTTGGCTTGGAATGGGAGCAACCCCTTCCCTCACCGGCTGTTCCGCTGGCGTGGGCGCTGCGGGAGGGAGGTGCTGGCGTTGATGACCGCCCCCATCGGCACGGACGGGGATCCCGTGGCCATGGAGCGCTACCGGCTTGCCTGGCAGAAGGGGACGGGGGTGGGGGACGCCCTCTGGTTGCCCGGGGTCGGTGACCACGGGGGGGGACCGACCCTGGAGATGCTGGAGCAGCTGGCCCTGTGGCAGGGACGGGAGGGCACCGCCCCTCAGCAGCACGGGACCCTCCGTGCCTATCTCTCACGCCTTGAGCCCCTCGCACCCACCCTGCCGGTGTGGCGGGATGAGCTCTATCTGGAGTTGCACCGCGGCTGTGCCACCAGCCGGCCCGATCAGAAACGCCATAACCGTACCCTGGAGCGACTGCTGCGGGAGGCCGACACGGCCCTGGCCCTGCTGGCTGCCATGGGCGGAGGGAATCGGCCCGGCACACCGCCGCCAGAGGGAACGGATTGGCGCCCTCTGCTCTTCCAGCAGTTCCATGACATCCTCCCCGGCACCTCCATCCCAGAGGTGTTTGAGCAGGCCGAGCCCATCTGGCGGCGGGCCCGCCGTCACAGTCGTGCGCGAAGGGATGAAGTCCTCCTCCAGCTGCTCGCTGATGGTGGGCCCGGGTGCGAGGGAAGCGACGTCTGGTTCGCTTGCCAGCTTCGTTGCCTCCCCGCGGCTCCCCGCACCCTGCGCCTGCCCAAGGGGCCGTGGCAGCTGCGGCACGGCGGCGTCCTGCCCTCTCAGAAGGCCTCCGCAGGTGGGGAATGGGTCCAGCTTCCGGGGGTGGATGGGGTGGCGGCTCTGCCCCTCTGCCGCCCTACTGGCACGAACCCTGGCCCCACCCCCAGCGTGCCTGTGGCTCACCCTGTGGTCGTTCAGCCATGGAACAGCCCCGCTGGAGAAGGGATCTGGCGTCTGGACAACGGCCTGGTGGCGGTGACCCTTGGGCCCTTCGGGGTGGAGCAGCTCTGGGATCGGCACGGCCGAGCCCAACTCTCCGCACCCCTGCGGTGGTGCCGCTACGGAGATCGGGGGGAGTTCTGGGATGCCTGGGACCTGGCCGAAAACTATCCCCACCATCCCCTTCCCTGGGTCTGGGAGGGTGGGGCCGAGTGGCTGGAGCGGGGCCCCCTCAGTGCCCGCCTGGTGTGGCGCGGCCGCTGCGGAGAGAGCGCCGTGAGGTTGGAGGGCGCGTTGCTGGCGGGCTCTCCCTGGTTTGAGCTGGTGTTGCAGGTCGACTGGCGCCAGCGCCATGAGCTGCTGCGGCTCCAGGTTCCCCTGGCGTCCCCCAGCTGCCGCTGGGCCGCTGATACGCCCGGGGGCGTGATGGAACGTCCGGCAGACCCACGCAAACCTCGGGAACAGGCCCGTTGGGAGGTGCCAGCCGTGAGTTGGGTCGCCTCTGTCCAGGGGGGGGGCGGCGGTGGTCTTGCGCTGTTGCTGGATGGTCCCCAGGGCGTATCCGCTGGAGTGGAGGAACTAGGGGTGTCTCTGCTGCGGGGCCCAACCTGGCCCGATCCCGGCGCAGACCATGGGCTGCAGCGCTTGAGGCTTGCGCTGATGCCCGCACCGCAGGGATGGCGCCGGGCCGCGGTACCCCAGGAGGCCTGCCGGTTTCGCGATCCCCTCTGGCTGAGGCCGGTGTTCAGGGCGGGGGAACACTCCCCGATGGACCTGTTTCCCAGTCAGGAACCGGATGTGCAGGTGGTGGGGTTCGAGGCCCGGACGGGAGGGACGGGCGAGGTGGTGGTCAGCCTCCAGAACCTGGGACCCATGCGGAGATCTCTCCGTCTTGGAACCCACTGGGAGGTGGTGGCCCGGGTGGATGGTCTGCATGCACCTCTCCCGGCTGAGAAAGAGCCCTCAACCCATCTGCTGGCTCCCTGGAGCTTCAGTTTCTGGGCCCTGCGTCGCCGTCAGTCGTCGTGATCATCAAACGGGTCGGTCAGCTGCTTGGAGGGGGGACCAAAGGCCTGATAGATCCCGAATCCGGTGAGGGCCAGCAGGACCACCAACATCGTGAGGGCCACGGAAAAAGCCGGTGATGTGCTGCTGAGGGTGGGATCCATCGGCGTTTTCGTGAAGGGGCTTAGGGGCAGGGCTGGACGGAAGTTCGTCACAACTCTCGACAGCGCCTCGTGGAGGAGCCGACAGGACCCTTACAGTAGCCAGCACGCTGACCCGTCCGAGAGGATCGAGCCGCCATGGCCCAACGCACCCGACTGGGAGACATCCTGCGCCCCCTGAATTCCGAGTACGGCAAGGTGGTTCCCGGCTGGGGTACCACACCCGTCATGGGCATTTTCATGCTCCTGTTCCTCGTCTTCCTGCTGGTGATCCTCCAGCTGTACAACAAGTCCCTGCTGCTGGAGGGCATCAACGTCAACTGGAACAGCGCCGCCTGACCCTCTCTCTGACCCCCACTCCAGGATGAACATCTTCGGCATCGGCCTTCCAGAGATGGCCGTGATCGCTGCCATCGCCTTACTGGTGTTTGGCCCGAAACGTCTTCCAGAGATGGGCAAAACCCTGGGTCGCACCCTGAAGGGCGTCCAGAGTGCCTCCCAGGAATTCGAGAAGGAATTCCGCTCGGCTCTCCGTACTGAGGAGGCTGATCCCCTCACCCTTACCCCTTCCTCGCCCACGGCTCCTGGGGCCATGGGTGCCGAATCCCCAGCAGCGGCTTCCGCATCTGAGGGAGGCACCACTCCATCCTCCCCACCGCAAGCCTGAGCGGATATCGGGTGGATCTCCAGCTTCTGGTGGGGTTAGGGAATCCCGGCCCCCGCTACGCCCGCACACGTCACAACGTCGGTTTCCTCGTCCTCGAGCAGCTGGCTGCCGCGAGCGGCCAGACCTTCCGGCAGCAGGGCAAGTTGCATGGCCTCGTTGCGGAGCTGGGGGTGGGGGCCGATCGCATGCGTCTGCTGATGCCCCAAACCTTCATGAATGACAGTGGCCGCTCCGTGCGCGCTGCCCTCGATTGGTTTGGGTTCCGTGCCGATCAGATGCTTGTGATCGTGGATGACATGGACCTCCCTCTGGGGCGCCTGCGCTTGCGCGCCTCCGGAAGTGCAGGAGGGCACAATGGCCTGCGCAGCATCATCCAGCACCTCGGCACCCAGGAGTTCGCCCGGCTGCGCATTGGCATCGGCGCCCCGGCTGGCGATCCCCGGGACAGGAAGAGCCAGACGGTGGGCCATGTCCTTGGCCCTTTCTCTGCCTGTGAGCAACCCATCCTCACCCAGGTGATGGAGGAAGTGGCCAGGGGGGTGGAGCTGATCCGCCGGCAGGGGCTGGAGCGGGCGGGCAACCGTCTGAACAGTTTCCGTGCCCTCCCCAAGGCATCCTGAACCCTTCCGCCCGTTTGCGCTCTCCAACCTTGAGCCGGCTGCCCTCCACCACCGCCCAACTCAGGGTGTTGCACCAGAGCTTCCAGCCCTGTCGCCTGGAGGGGGAGGTGACAGCGGGAGGGTTCCAGTGGACCTTCTGCTGGGCCTTTGATCGCGGGGAACTCACGATTGAACCCTCCCTCGGCAGAGCGTTGATCCAGGATGCTTTGCTGCGGTTTCTACTGCGCGCTGATTACCAACTGGAGGCGGGCGGGGATTATGCCTTCACCGTGAGGGCCGCCTTGTGAGGGGGTGACCCAGCCACCGCTCCAGCAACAGCTGGGCCACAACGTCATCCCAGTCGCGGGGCGGTTGCCTCAACCCTCCAGGGAGGAGGCGACGCCATCCCCTGGCTGGCTCCAGATCCCAGTAACGCTGCCGTGCTTCCAATGTGGAGCCCCGCTCGTTGATGGTGTGAACGGGAAGCTGGCCCACCAGGCGAGAGCGCCAGGCACCGCTGCCCGTGCCATCGCCCATCACCACGGCATGGATCAATCCCTTCTCCTGCCACTTCAGCAACCTCTCGAAGCAGTGGTCCGGGGGGAGGACGACAGCCTCCAGGATCACCAGCGCCGCCCCATCGGTGCGCACCAGGCCGCATTTGCTCCGACCGGGATCCAGTCCAGCCAGGGGGTGATCCTTCATGGCTTCCAGCGCAATTCCACGGCAATCGGATCCGGGGTGTCTGCATTCGCCAGAGCCACCGCCTCCACCGTGGCCCGTACGCCTTCCGGTCGCTGGCTCAGGGACAACCCGAGCCTGTTGAAGTCGGCGCCATCCACCTGAAGCCCATCCACCAGGGTGCCTTGGCGTTGGGCTTGGGTAAACGCCGCTGCCAGGAGCAGGTTGAGCCGGCTGCGCACCTCCTCCAGTGAACGCACATCGCCATCGAGCACCGTGCGCGCCAACAGATCGCCGCGGCGCACCACGCTCCGGTTGGGCCTTAGATCAGGGAATGCCAGCACCCGCTGTTCCCCCCGCAAGATATTGGCTGCGGATCGAATGGTGACCACCCAGACGCCTGGTTTGCGGATGGCCTGATCCAGGCGCTCGATGTCACTGCGGGGGACCAGCAGAATCTGACGATCGGCCTTCTGGCCTGGGAGCAGGAGCTGAAAGGCACTGGTATTGGCCTGCTGCAGCAAGGTGTCGATCGCCTGGCGTCCATCCTCCTGGCGCCCTAGTTTGATCCGCCCCATGGCCAGGGGTTGGCCACTGGCGATGAGCACATCTCCCCGGCGCAGGGCAATCACCTTCCCCTCGAGTTCCTTCAGTTCCTTGGCGCCCGCTTCAATCCGGGCCTGCACGCCTGCCAACTGCTTTTCCGTGCGTTGGATCTCCGCATCCCGCCCCCTGACCTCCCTGGTCAGCCGGTCCCGTTCGGCCTCCAGCCTGCGGCGTTGATTCTGGAGAGGTTGCAGTTCCCGCCGGAGATCTCCCACCCGGCGCTGGGCCTGGGAGAGCTCCTGAGTGACCTTGCGCTCACTGGTGATGGCGGCCTGACGACCTTCGAGGGCCCGGTTGCGCTCGATGCGGCTCACCTGCAGAGCCCGCTGATTGGTTTTGAGCTCCTGACGGCTGCGCTCCAGAGCCTCCTTGGAGCGTTGCAGGTCGGCCTGGCTCTGGGAAAGGGCCTGGCGACCATCCCTCAGGCGCTCCTGCAGTTGATCCAGCTCGAAGAGGCCCACCCTCAGCCGTTCGCTCACCAGGAGCATCAACCCCAGGGAAATGGCGCTGATCAGACTGCCCGTCAGAGCTGTGATCACCACGGCTGTTTTGCGTGGCCGCAGGTTGAACAGGCTCAGCCGTGCCTTGCCAACCTTGCTGCCAAGCCGGTCTCCCAGGGTGGAGAGGATCCCTCCCAGCATCAGCAGGGCGAGGATCAGCAGCCACCCGGACACAACACCTCCCGACTGGCTTCAGTATCCCTGGCCTCCGTTCTCTGGGCGGGAAGGGGAGCCGGATGCTCAGCTGAACCGTTTGGCGAGGGCGATCGGATCGAAGACCGTGATTTTCTTGCGATCAATCTGAACCAGGCCGTCATTCCGCAGGTCTCCCAGTAGGCGCGTGATGGTGACGCGGGTTGAGCCGATGGCCTCGGCGATCGCCTGATGGGACAAGCGAAGGTCGATGGTGATGCCCTCATTGCCTGGCACGCCGAAGTCGCGGCAGAGAACCAGGAGAAAACTCACCAACCTGGACGACATGTCGCGGTGGGTGAGCGTTTCAATCATGGTTTCGGTCTGCAGGATGCGGGATGACAACCCCTGGAGCAGCAGCAGGCCCACGCTGGCATCCTGTTCGATCGCTCGGCGAACGGAGGTGGCGGGCGCCGTGACCAGCTCGACCCGGGTGAAGGCAATCGCGTGATAAAAGCGATCTGAGCGCTGGCCCGTGAGAAGGGACAACACGCCAAACAGGCTGTTTTCCCGCAGGAGGGCCACGGTGATTTCCTCGCCCGATTCATAAACCCTCGACAGCCTGACGGCGCCTCGCCGCAGGAGATAGACCCGTTCCGCCGGATCCCCCGGGAAGAAAATGGTTTTTCCCCTCTCCACGCTTTCCGTGCTGCTCCCAGCCAACGACGGCATCACTTCAAGCAGGGTGGGGTGGTTGGCGGCGAGGCCAGGCCCGGTTGGAAGAGGGGCAGCAGGGGTGCCCCGGGAGGGGGCTGGCGTGTAGCGGCTGAATCCCTGGCTACCGACCATCGATGTACGCCCAATGCGCGAAAGCTAAGGATCGCTCCTGGGCCCACCTGTATCAAAGCGCACTTTTTTGCGCTTGGGTGACGTATTCAACGCCGTTCCGGGCGGCTTGCTCCGGGGGGCGCGATGGGGGAGCCAGGGCTATTTCCGCTACAGGTGGTGTGCACGACCCGTAGATCCCGCTACATTCGGTTTGAAGGTCCGTGTTATCCACGGGTCCGATCCATTGGCCGAACGCTTCGGCCAGATTCATGCCGTTGCATCTGCTTCGGCTTGGTTTGCGTTGGCGCAACGATCCCTCGCTTTTTGTTTGACCCCATCGATGACTGTCCGCCTCGCCCACTCTGGCCATCCCCAGCGAAACGAGGTTCCCCCTGTTGCCCTGCGCCTGCTGCAACCCCCCAGGCTCCATCTGGCCCCCCAGCCAGAAGGCCTGCTTCAGATCCATACCGCCCTCCATCGCGGCAGCTTCTCCGGGGTGCTGAGTCAGGCCCTGCGCGCGGCCGGCCTGGGCAGTCGGGTTCTGGTGTGTCAACTGCTGAAGGGTGGCGTGGATCAGGGGGTTCGAGGGAGCCAGGTGCTTTGTGGGCGATTGGAGTGGCTCCGCCCTGCCACTCCCCTCTGCCTGGAAACCACTGCTGCCGCCCTTCCGGAGGGAGTGGCGGATGCAACGGAGGTCTGCCAGGCGGTTCGGGAGATCTGGAGCTACAGCCGCGACCAGTTGCTGAAGGGGCGGTTGGATCAACTGGTGCTCGATGAGCTGGGATTAGCCATCGAACTGGGTTATCTGGCCTTGGATGAGGTGCTGGAGACCGTGGGGAACCGACCCTCCCATCTGGATGTGATTGTCACCGGCCCTGCCATCCCCGCGTCGCTCATGGCCATCGCCGATCAGGTCACGGAGCTCCGCAGGGCCTAGCTGGTGTCCATCCACGTAGCCTCTGCTGCCAAGGTCTGAAACCCCATGCTCAAGAACGACCGCTGGATCAAAGAGCAGGCTGCCCTGGGAATGATTGAGCCGTTCCAGTCCACCCTGGTACGCCATACCGATCCTGAGACCCGCAGTGGACCCGTGCTCAGTTTCGGCTGCAGCTCCTACGGCTACGACCTGCGCCTTTCCGCCAGTGAATTTCTGATCTTCCGCCATGTGCCGGGCACGGTGATGAATCCGAAGCGGTTCAACCCTGCCAATCTGGAGTCTGCGCCGCTCCACCAGGATCCGGATGGGGAGTATTTCATTCTTCCGGCCCACTCCTACGGCCTTGGGGTAGCCCTAGAGAAGCTACGGGTGCCCCCCACGATCACGGTGATCTGTCTGGGCAAGAGCACCTATGCCCGCCTTGGGATCATCGTCAATACCACTCCTGCTGAGGCCAGTTGGGAAGGCCATCTCACCCTGGAGTTCAGCAATTCTTCCGGGGCCGATTGCCGGATCTATGCCAGGGAGGGAATCTGCCAGCTGCTGTTCTTTGAGGGGGATCCCTGCGATACCACCTACCAGGACAGGGCAGGCAAATATCAGAACCAACCGGAGCGGGTGACCTTGGCCAAGGTGTGAGTCAAGGGGCCAGGCGTGCGCGGTGCAGCCGGCTTTTCTCATACCAGGCGGCGATCTCCGGAGCCCAACGCTGCAGATGGGGCCACATCAGATCACACAGGGCGCGGATCTCCTCCTGGGCATCAAGCTTGGCCCGCAGGTCGAGAAAGTGAAGAAAGGCCCGCAGGCTGAAGCTCACCACAAAATGCTGGCGGTAGTCGAAGGGCAGGATCCCGCGGGCATGTTCCTCGGCAAACCCCGCCGCCAGCAGGTCGCGGTAGCGCTCAGCCGCCGCCCGACAGTGGTTCAGGTCGATCGCCCGCTGCTCCGCGGTGTAGGTGTACTTCTTGCCCTGGCGGTCCGCATAGTCGCCGACAGGGCGCAGGTAGAACACGTCCTCCAGATCGAGTTCCCCATTGGCGGCCTTGCGGATGCGGTCGCCTGTGTAACGCATGGACTGAACGTCAAAGCTCACCCCCACCCGGTGGGTGCGGGCCTGTTGCATCACCGAATGGGGAAACCAGCCCACATTGAGCACAATCTGGCCATGTTCCAGGGGGCCGTAGTGGCCCCTCTCGCCGGCCAGCAGACGTTTGACGCAGATCTCACCGGCCTGTTTTTCGTCGGGCCAGGAGTCCCGCTCAGCGGCTACAAAGCCCTCGCTGTAGTCCTGGTGCATCGCGGCGTAGATGCACTGCTGCGGGTTCGGGGTAGCGGCGATCAGCTCAACCCGGAAGCGGTTCATGGGGACGGTGCCGGCGCTTGCAGGGTAGGCGGGGTTGCGGGGATCAGCCGTGGCTGCGTGGACCAGCCATCGGCGTTGCCGCCAATGTGGGCTGCAGGGTGCTCTGGGTGGCCAGACCCGCTAGTTGCGGCAGTGGGGTTTCAGCGATCAGGGCCGTGGTGAGGGCCTCGAGCTCGGGTTTGCTGCGGGCGCCGAGGGCTCGGCCGATGGCGGTGCCGGAGGCGTTGAACAGTTCCAGCTGCGGAATGCCGTTCACCTCATAGCGATCGATTTCCGGTTGCCAACGCGGGTTGTCGACATTGAGAAGCACCACGTCGAGCTGGCCGTGGTGTTGCTGTTCGATCGTTTCCATCGCTGGTGCCATGGCCTGGCAGTCCTCACACCAGTCGGCGTAGAACTCCACCAAGGTGGGGCGCCCGTCTCCCAGAGCCACGGAGAGATCGAGGGATTGGCGCGCCAGTTTCTCCAGGGGTGCGGCTGGCTGCAGGCCGCCCCGCAGGGCAAAGAGGGCCAGCGCCAGCACGGCGCCAAGGGCGGCCAGCAGCATGCGGGCGCGGCGTCCCAGCAGGGGTTGGGCCGGGGAGTCGGGCGTGGGTGCGCTCACGGCGAGGCGGCGGGGGGTGGAGCCTGATGGCGGACTCACAATCTGCCAGTTTTCTGGCTCTGGTTAGCCTGTGCGCCGGCGGGCCAGACCGCGTGAAGCGCCGCATCACCCTCCATTTCCCCCGCGAGGCGGTGCACCAGCCGATTGC
>JAYKIG010000085.1:0-40446 GCA_035286045.1 Cyanobacteriota bacterium
CCGACCTACCGCGACTCTCTGATGGTCAGCTGATCCAGGTGGCCCAGGAGGCCCGGGAGGTGCTCACCAGCCTGAATCGTCGCCTGGAGGAACTGCAAGCCCAGTTTGACCTCTCCGAAACCGACCAGGACACCCGCATCCGGGCCACCACCAAACGGGATGTCACCGAACGCTTTCTCAATGCCATCGTTCAGGAGCACGACCTCCGACGCAGCAACCCGGCTCTGCGGGCGGCCGCCGGGGAATCCCTGGCCCGGGCGTTTCTGGAGCTGGCGCGCCATCGGCTCCCAGGATCAACGTTTGACTCCCTTTTGCAGGAGGCTCTCGCGGCCTGCGATCCCGCAGAACGGGCTCTGGAGGCTTCAGGGGATGGAGCCGAAATGGTTCGCAGGCTGCAGGGGGATGCCAGTGAACCAGAGGGGCCTGAGGTGGAGGTGGCCCTCCCGGTGGTGATCTCGGCTGAGCTCTGATCCTTCAGGTGCTCTGAAAGGGATTGGCTGGCATGCGCTCCCTGTTCGTGAAGGCCAGCCGATCCAGCTCCTGGGTTTCCTCTTTGGAGAGCATCCAGCTCAGAGCTGCTGCGGTTTGTTCCGCCTGGATGGGATGTCGGACCCCAGGGATGGGCATGGCTCCGTGGCTTCGGCACCAGTTCAGGGCGACAGCCGCGGCAGGAACGGCTCTCTCGGCAGCCATGGTCACCAGACCCTCCCGCAGCTCAGCAGCCCCCCGGTCCAACCGGTTGAAGAGAAGTTTGCGGGGGCCGGTGGGCGTGGCTCTGGGCCTCTGCTCGCTCGGGGCCAACCAGCCAAGCGCCAGAGGGCTGTAGGCAATGAGCTCCACCCCGAGTTCGCGGCACACCTCCCCGACCCCCCCTGGAGCGGCAGCTTCGGGCGCAAGAAGGGAGAACTGAACCTGCAGGCTGGTGAGGCGCACCCCGCGCTCTGCCAGAAAGCCATGCACCTGGCGCAATCGCCTGGGGCCGAAATTGGAGACGCCCAGCTCCGCAACATCCCCAGCCAACAGCCGATCGGCGAGCCCTTCGAGAAGCGGCCTCTCTTGCCAGGGGGCATAGCGGGCCGTGCTCCAGTGCAGTTGCACCCGATCCAGCTTGCCCTGGAGCCTTTCCCTGGAGGCGGAGAGGGCACGGTCGAATCCTCGTCGCCCCAGGCGCCAGGGAAAGGGAGCCAGCTTGGTGGCCACCGTGAACGTATCCCGCGTCTTGGCCGGTAGAGCGGCACACCAGGCGCCTAGCAGGGTCTCGCTCCGCCCGTTCCAGCGTCCAGTGCCGTAGGAATCCGCCGTGTCAAAGAACGGGAGGCCCAGGGCAATGGCGCGTTGGAAAGTGGCCTCGATCTGGCAGTCCTGCTGGGGGTCGTACCCCCAGAGAAACTGATTGCCCCAGGCCCAGGTTCCCACGCCGATGGAGGGAGGATCCTTGGAATGGGACATCGGGGCCCTTCAGCTGGAAGGGCCATGATGCACGCTTCCATCCGTTCCCTACGTGGCATCGGTCGACGAAAAGCCAGCTCCTTGCATCTCCCACTCTTCCGGAGAGAGCCCGGCGGAAGGCTCCGCACGTCCGCCTGAGCAGGATCCGGTGCTCTGCTCCCATTGCGGCCGGACGGCCAGCAATGGGATCAGCTGCCAGGGAATCTGCGTGGCCGACTCGGGCTACTGAGGGCCCAATGGGAAAGGGTGTGAGGCCCATTGTTGCGGGATATGCAGTTTCGTAGCCTTTCCCCGGCAAAGCCAACGGGGCTTAAGGATTGCTTTAGGGTCTGTGCAGAACAAGGCGAGGCGTCGTGTGACCCACCCCAGCTCCCTGCTCATCGCCATGGCCCTGTTCGGGCTGATGGTGGTGGAAATCGCCACCCGGCTCCATGCCAGTGTCTGATCATGGCCCAGAAGGCGCAAGGACTGTTCCGATGACGGATTTCCCCATTCACCCGGGCCGGTGCCGTCCTACAACAGAGTTGTTCTGCTTGCAGGCCTGGTGAAGGTCATCCACCACAACAACGAACACCTGATTTGCCTCTCCTCAGAGGAGGCTGCCCTGTTGTTGGATCTCTGCCATGCAGGTGTGATCTCCGATCACCTCTCTCCAGCGAGAAGCCGGCGGAAGCGCCTGGAGCGCCTGGTGGGGGATCTCCAGGGGGCCCTGCACACCGCCGCCCAGGCGTTCTGGCTGCGGCAACACAGCCGTAAATAGCGCTCAAGCGACGGGCAACAACCGCTTCTTCACTAAGCGGGCCAGGCCGTCGCCGCCACCGGCCGGCCCCATCCGCTCCCGACCCTTCTGCCCGAGGACATCCCTGGCCCGGCTGTCCTGAAGGAGGGCCAGCAGCCAGGCCCCCAGCTGCTCCGGTGTGCGACAGGGCTGCACGGCCCCACCCAGCAATCGGCTCTGACGCCGGGCAAAGCCCACGGTGAACTGGGGGCCGGGGCCCGGGAGAGATAGGACCGGCACGCCCAGCCCCACCAGCTGCTCGGTCGCCGTGCCTGCCGTGGCCATGCCCACCTCTGCCCAGGGCGCCCAAGCCGCAAAACACCCTGGGCCCAGCCAGAGCTGCAGAGGTCCCCGGCACCAGGTGCCCCCTGCCCCGGTGTTGAGCGTTGGAGACATGGGCTGGAATCCCTGCTCGCGGAGGAGGGATTCCAGGGCAGACGAATCATGGAGGTCGCGGCCGATGGGCACCAGCACCGTGAGGCCCCCCAGGCGTGCGCAGGCAGCGGAATCGGGGAGGGAGGCCAGAAGCCGTTGGAGGTTGCCCATCGCCTCGGGTAAACGACTTCCGGGGAGGAGCATCACCCTTCGTCCGCGATCCAGAAAAGCGGGCGGAGGCTTGGCCGCAAAGCCATCCATCATCGGATTGCCGGGGGCCTCGGCCCGGATGTGATGGGCCCGCAACCCCCGGGCCGTGAGCCCATCCCGCACCGCCACACATCGGCAGCGTCGATGGGCCATCAGCGCCCATTCCCAGGGATCCCATTCGCTCCCCTTCAACCGGTGGTAGGCATCGGCCAGGGGAGTTGTGCCCCAACCAGGAGGGGGGGGGCTCCGCCAGGTGTAGTCGCTTTTCGGGGTGCCGATGAATCCATAGGGGCCTCCCCCCAGCCAGGCCATGGTGAGGGGCAGGAGGTCACCGATGGCCAGGATCGGCTGACCTGTGGCCCCCCAGCGCCGCACCACCTGCAGCTGTTGCCAGGTGGTGCGGGCCAGGCCGGCGGCCAGATCCTGCCCGAGCCCTTTCAGGCTCTGGTTGCTGAAGCCTCCACTGGGGAGGCGTCGCGAGGGCCCCAGCTGCTCAAGCTGCAGATCCGCTGGCGCTCCGGAGAAGGCAGCCCCTTCCCCCACCAGGGCAAGCACGGCGATGGACAGCTCCGGTTCGAGGCGGGCCAGCGCTTCGATCACCCGGAGAGCGATGAGATCCTCCCCGTGGCCGTTGCTGAGCACCAGCAGGCGAAAGGGCATGCCATGGCTGATACGATCCATCCCGGGAGTTTGCTCCCCCGCGGCGGCATGGCCAAGTGGTAAGGCAGAGGATTGCAAATCCTTTATCCCCAGTTCGAATCTGGGTGCCGCCTCTGCAGGTAAGGAGGGCATCCCTGAGGCGCCCTCACCAGCTCCACCCTCTCGGCCCACACCCGTCACGGGAGGATGGGTTTTCTTCCTGCTGACTCCGCCCATGCCTGCCATTCCTGATCGGGATTACAACGCCGCCTGCGGGCGGCTGGCCGGGTGCCTGGGGGTGAGCATTGCTGCGGCACGTCGCCGCGTGGATATCCGCGCCGCTCAGGAGGGCCTCAGCGAGACGGCTGCCCGCATTGCCCTGGCAGAGCGGATGCTGGCGGAAGTCCAGGCTTCAGGTGTCGATCACCAGGCCCTGCTCGATGCCCAGCTCGGTGCCCTGAGCAGCGAAGAAAATTTCATGACCGAGGATTAGCACTCTGCCCAGGACGCTCCTGGGAAGGGTCAATGTTCAAAGACCGACCCAAACCGCTGGCGATCCAGGGTGGCAAAGACAGGGATGCAGGCAAAGCACTGCTGGGCCAGGGCCCAACGCTCTTCCCGGCGCAACATGCTTTCCAGCCGCGTGCGGGCCGGCAGCAACCAGCGCACATCGCCGGCGGCATAGGTGAGCTGGGCTTCACTCAGCTCCTCCACCCGTCCCCAGTCGGAGCTCTGGGCCTGCTTGTCGAGCTCCACCCCCACCAGCTCATTCACCACCTCCTTCAGGCCGTGGCGAGGGGCATAGGTGCGCGCCAGCCGGCTGGCGATCTTCGTGCAGAAGATGGGATTCACGGCAATCCCGAGGTTTTCCGCTAACGCGGCCACATCAAAACGGGCGAAGTGAAACACCTTCTCCACGGCCGGATTCTCAAACAGGCGTCTGAGCCTCGGTGCCTCCTGCTGGCCCCGGGCCAGGCGGATGCAGCACACCCGATCCTGCCCGTCGCAGATCTGCACCAGGCACAGCCGATCCCGGCCATGCATCAGCCCCATGGCTTCCGTATCCACGGCCAGGGCGGGCGCCTGGGCATAGAGCGCCAGCCACTCTTCGTCCAGATCCCCATCAAAAACCGCAAAGCGGCTGGGCGGTGGGTTGCCTTTCCCGCCGCCACCGCCGGTGCTACCCCCATGGGGCAGGCCCTGCGCAGAAGTCCCCGTCATGTGTCCGCTCACATCGCTTGTCCATGCTGAGCCATGGCGGGCTCGGGAAGGGGCCCTTGCCAAGCCGGCCGCCGGAGCCCCCACCCCAGGGAGCCCCGGGAGAGAATCAGTAGCCGCACTGCAGTGCATTGATGGCTCCTCTTGGTTCCACCCTCCTGCTGACCGTGCTCCTGGCGATTGGTCTGGTGTTCTTCCTCCGGGCGGCCAGCAAAGATCGCACCACCGTGGTGGAGGTGCAGTCTCCCCGCCCCGCCCTGGAAGTCCTCGATGGGATGGTGGCCTGGCTCGGGAACAGGGGGTGGCAGCCCGCTTCGAAGGATCCCCAGCGACAGGTGCTGTGTTTCTCGGGGCAGGTGCAGGCAAGTGTCCCCCTGGCTGTCCTACTTTCCTGCCTGGGCAGCCTGGGGGCGGGCAGCCTCGCCCTGGTGCTCCACCAGCTGATTCCTGGGGTGGGGTGGTGGGTGCTTGCCCTGACCCTGCTGGGCCCCCTCGCCGGATGGATCTACATGGGCCGGGCCGCACGCCCTGAAAGCCTTGAACTGCGATTGATCGAAGAGGCTCCCGATGGGGGCAGCACCTTGCGCCTGCGGGCCCACCGCGATGAACTCATCGCGATGGAAAAAGACCTGGGGCCCTCCCTGGGCCTCGCCAGCGATGGTCGCCTCCTGCGTTCCCCCATTTGAGCCCGATGCGCTTCTCAGCCCTGCTGTCGGCCACCACCCTGGCCACCCTCACCACTGCCCTCGGGCCAGTACCGCTTTTGGCCCAGATTCCGGTTCCGGGGGAGTCCAGCCTCCTGGCCAGAAGCCCAGGGTCCATCGACCCCCTCACGGGTGTGCGCAGCGCCATGCGCAAGGATTGGATCGGCCTCAGATCCGTTGATCCGAATACCCCCATCCTGGTGATGGCGGGCCACGCGGATTCCCAGGGGATCGCTGGCTCGGGCACCAGCGGGGAGGCGGTTGGGGTGCTAGGAGCAGCCCCGATGATGCAGGGCATCACGGATGAGCACTATTGGAACCTGGTGGTGGCCCACGCGGTGGCCAGCCTCGGTCGAGCCAGGGGCCTGCGCATCGATTTTTACAAGCCCCCCTTTCGCACCATCCATGACGCCGATCACCCTGGCACCAACTGGAGTGTGGGCCGTCAGCACGCCCTGGCGGATGGCTATGCCTTCGAAATCCATTTCGATGCCTATGGCCCTTCCGGGGTGGGTTCGGGTCTGATCCCCCCCCTCCATCGGCCGTTCAGCCGCATCGACGAAAGCCTGGCCCAGGCATTCGGGGCCTACCCCATGAATTTCCGCGATCGCCTCGGAGGCCCCAAGCGGGGCGTGGCCATCCTGGAACTGGGCAAGCTGGAGGGACGGCTGGAAGCATCTCTGCGGGACCCCCGCACCCGCCAGCAGACGGTGAACCTTCTCGCGGAGCGGGTGGTGACAGCTCTCGAGATCGGCCTTGGCCGGGTGCCGGCCCGCCAGGGGGTGGGCAGGATCAGCTCACAGCCTGCAACGGTGCGCAGCGGCTCTCCAGCGATGGGTCTTCCAGCCAGTTCTGGGGCCGAGTGAACACCTCCGTGAGCAGGGCTTCCCGGCTGCCAGCCTCGGGGACGTAGGCATATTCCCAGCGCACCAGGGGGGGCAGGGACATCAGGATCGATTCCGTCCGGCCATTGGTCTGCAGGCCGAAGATGGTTCCCCGGTCGAACACCAGATTGAACTCCACGTAGCGGCCCCGCCGATAAAGCTGAAACTGACGCTCCCTCTCGCCCCAGGGGAGAGGTTGCCGGCGCTCCACGATGGGCACATAGCTCGGCAGGAAGGCGCCTCCACAGGCCTGGGCGAGGCGGAAGAGTTGTTCCCAATCCTGCTCGATCGGACCGATGGCCCTGTCCGCCTGGGCCGCAGCACCCTCGGGATCGGGTCCTTTGTAGAGCACACCGCTCCCATCCTGGTAGTCGTAGAAGATGCCTCCGACCCCTCGGGTTTCGCCCCGGTGCTTGAGATAGAAGTATTCGTCGCACCAGGGTTTGAACACGGAGTGATAGGCCGGGTCGATGGCGTCGCAGGCTTCTTTCAGGGTGCGATGGAAGTGCCTGGCATCCTCCAGGAAGGGGTAGTAAGGGGTGAGGTCGGCCCCCCCGCCGAACCACCACACGGGCCCCGCTTCGAAATAGCGGTAGTTCAGATGCACGGTGGGGATCCAGGGGCTGCGGGGGTGCAACACCATGGAGGTGCCGATGGCAAACCAGGGATGGCCCTTGGCCTCGGGACGCTGGTTGAGGATGGAGGGGGGCAATTCCTCTCCCTGCACCTCCGAGAAGTTCACCCCGCCCTGCTCAAACACCCGGCCCTCCTTCATCACCCTGGAGCGGCCCCCTCCCCCTTCCGGCCGCTCCCAGCTCTCCTCCTGGAACCGACCCTCCCCATCCACGGCCTCCAGCCCGGCACAGATCGACTCCTGGAGAGCCATCAGCAGATCCCTGGCCCGGCTCCTGGACGCGGCCGGGGGCGTCTGATGGGGGGAGGAGATCGACATGGGGAGCGGGCGCTGGAGCTTTCCCAACCTTCCCAGTCCGATGGGGTCATCCACAACCCATCGAGAGGCTCTGTCACCCCAGATGCTGCCTAGGATCTCGACCATCCGACGGGTAAGGCTGCTCCACCCATGTCCACTTCCAGCACCGATCCGGGCCCCGATCCCAGCCCCAGTGCGCTGGAGCATCAGGTGATGGAGGCCCTTCGCCCCCTGCGGGACGCGGGAACGGACCGCCCGTTGCTGGAACTGGGTTGGATCTCCGGCGTGCGGGTGCAGGGCTCCCGCGCCATCTTCCGCCTGGCCCTGCCGAATTTTGCCGGGGGCCAGCGGGATCGCATTGCTGCGGAGGCCAGGGGGGGCCTGTTGAAGCTCGAGGGGATCGAGGACGTGCAGATCGAGCTCGTCACTCCCCCGTCCTCAGGCCCCATTGGGGGGGCGGGCCATGGAACCTCTCCAGGGCCCGGAACGGGCCTGCCTTCTCGCCAGGCGATTCCCGGAGTGCGACAGGTGATCGCCGTCAGCAGCGGCAAAGGAGGGGTGGGCAAGAGCACCGTGGCGGTGAATCTGGCCTGTTCCCTCGCCCTGCGAGGGCTGCGGGTGGGGTTGCTCGATGCCGATATCTATGGTCCGAATGCACCCACCATGCTCGGCGTGGCCGACCGGATGCCAGAGGTGCGGGGGCAGGGGGCCGACCAGGTGCTTCAGCCGATCGACACCTGTGGACTGGCCATGGTGTCCATGGGGTTGCTGATCGAGGACCACCAGCCTGTGATCTGGCGCGGCCCCATGCTGAATGGCATCATCCGCCAGTTCCTCTATCAGGTGGATTGGGGAGAGCGGGATGTGCTTGTGGTCGACCTTCCCCCCGGCACCGGTGATGCCCAGCTGAGCCTGGCCCAGGCCGTGCCCATGGCTGGCGTGATTGTGGTGACCACCCCCCAGCAGGTGTCGCTTCAGGATGCGAGGCGGGGCCTGGCGATGTTTGTGCAGATGGACATCCCGGTGCTTGGCGTGGTGGAAAACATGAGCTGGTTCCTCCCGCCAGACCAGCCCGAGCGTCGCTACGCCCTCTTCGGCAGTGGAGGTGGCGCCCTTCTGGCCGATGAGGCGGGCGTTCCTCTCCTGGCCCAGCTTCCGCTGGAGATGCCGGTGCGGGAAGGGGGAGATGAGGGGCGTCCGATCGTTCTGGCCCACGGAGAATCCGCCACGGCCCAGGCGTTCCTGGCCTTGGCAGACCACCTCTGCCAACAACTCTCACGCAGCAGTGCGGCGGTGTAGCCGATGGTGGCCCTTGCCGAACAGCGCCGCCTGGGCCGAACCCTGTCCCGCCAGGGTTGGCTCAGGGCCGACTCCATCGACTGGGTGCTCTGGGGCGTGCCCCTGACCCTCTGTTTCCTGGCGGGAATTCTGATTGCCAGCACCCAGCGCCAGGCGGACTACGCCGACTGGTATCAGCACTGGGTCACGGCGGCCGTTGGCATCGTCGTGGCCCTGGTGGCGGCCAGGCTCCCCATGGACAGGCTTCAGGTGGCGCAATGGCCGATTTATCTCCTCACGAATCTGAGCCTGGTGGCCGTGCGGTTTGTGGGCACCTCCGCTCTCGGCGCCCAGCGATGGGTCAACATCGCTGGCTTCCACGTGCAGCCCTCGGAATTCGCCAAGGTGGCCGCCATCCTCCTCCTGGCGGGTCTGCTGGCCCGCTTTCCTGTGGAGCGGCCCGTGGATCTGATCCGTCCCATCGCCTTGATCAGCGTGCCCTGGGCTTTGGTGTTCCTCCAACCCGATCTGGGCACCTCCCTGGTGTACGGGGCCATCCTGCTGGTGATGCTCTTCTGGGCAGGAATGTCAGGAAGTTGGCTGATGCTTCTGCTTTCCCCCCTTGTGACGGCGATCATCGCGGGGGTGGCCCCCTGGGGGTTGGCGATCTGGATCCCGCTCATGGCTCTCCTGGCCTGGCGATCCCTTCCCTGGAGACGCATCGGCCTGGCGGTGGTGACGGCCGTGCAGATCTTCTTTGCCGCCATCACTCCCCAGCTCTGGAATCACGGCCTGAAGGACTACCAGCGCGAGCGACTGGTGCTGTTCCTGGATCCCGCCAAGGACGCCCTCGGGGGGGGCTATCACCTGCTGCAGAGCAAGGTGGGCATCGGCTCTGGGGGCCTGCTGGGAACGGGGCTGATGCATGGCCAGCTGACCAAGCTCCGCTTCATCCCCGAACAACACACCGACTTCATTTTCAGTGCCCTGGGGGAAGAGATGGGCTTCATCGGCTCCACGCTGGTGGTGATGGCCTATCTGCTTCTCTGCTGGCGTCTGATCCAGATCGCCCTCCACGCCCGCACGGATGTGGAATCCCTCCTTGTGATCGGGGTAGGGGCCATGCTGATGTTTCAGGTCGTGGTCAACATTTTCATGACCATCGGCCTTGGTCCGGTCACTGGAATCCCCTTGCCCTGGCTGAGCTATGGGCGCTCTGCCATGTTGGTCAACTTTCTCTGCATCGGCTTCTGTGCGGCTGTGAGCCGCCGCAGTCGTCCTCGCCAGCGCTGGCGGTGAACTTCGTCACCCTGTGCCAGCAGCTCAGCAGCGGGGTCCCCCAGGGTCGCTGTGATGAGGATTCGGTGCGCCGTCTCTGGTGGGCCTCCCTGGCCACGCTTCAGGAGGATCTACTGCTCAAGGACTCCACTTCAATCAAGGGAGTGTGGCTAGCATCCCCCTTGCCGGCCCTCTACGAACCTGCCCTGCTGGAGCATCTTTCCGGCTGGGTGTGGACTCCAGCTGGCCTGCCGGAAGCGCTCTCCCAGCCCCGGCCCCTGCTGCCTGTGGTGGGGGCGCAACGGCCAGGGATGGGCTCCACGGGCCTCGCGCCCAGAGGCCGGTTCCAGCGGCTTCCCTTGCGCCAGGAGGATGGGAACGACCCCCTCCTGGTGCTGGTCACCCCCCGCCTGCAGGTGGTGATGGCTCTCGATGGCCCCCCCCAGGCCCGCCGGCTGGTGGTGCGCTTCGAGGCTGCCGTGATCACCTCGGCCCTCCAGGGACTGGATCAGCGGCTGAGCCAGGACGATCCCACGGCAGCTGTAAAGCTGCGGCAGCTTCTCAAGGCCCTTGGCCCGCTTCACAACGATCCCGCTCTGGGATTGCGGTTCTGGCCCCTCCTGGCGGAACGCCTGGCGGCCATGGCTCCGAGCGTGACCCTCCAGCCCGTGGAGCCCCCGGTGTCTTCCTCTTCGGGAGCCCTCTCCTCCGAGGTGGCCGCTGAACTCGCCCTGCTCGAGGCCCTGACCCACGAGGTGCGCACTCCGCTGGCCACCATCCGCACCCTGATCCGCTCTCTGCTGCGGCGATCCGATCTGCCCCCTGTGGTGCGCCAGAGGTTGGAGCAGATCGATGGGGAATGCAGCGAACAGATCGATCGCTTCGGACTGATTTTTCTGGCGGCCGAGTTGCAGCGCCAGCCGGGCCGGGGCCAACCCCTGGAGGCCAGCGACCTGGCCCGCACGGATCTCAGTCAGTTGCTGCGCCATCTGGAGGGGATCTGGCAGCGTCAGCTGCAACGGCGTGATCTGCAGCTCACCCTCTCCATCGCTGAGGATCTTCCTCCCGTGCTCAGTGATCCGGCGCGGCTGGAGACCATGCTCGGCGGTCTGATGGATCGGTTCAGTCGCTCCCTTCCGGCTGGCAGCCATGTGCGCCTGCGCCTGCGGCCCGCCGGGCAGCGCCTGAAACTTCAGCTGAGCAGCGATGGCCCCCGGAGCTCCCAGCTCCCCTTTCCCCAGGATTCCCAGAGCGAGGGGGCCCGGGTGGGGCCCGTGCTCAGCTGGAATCCCACAACGGGCAGCCTGAACCTCAGCAGGCAGGCCACCCAGTCGCTCTTCCACCGTCTGGGCGGACGCTTCACCGAACGGGGGGGCAGCAGTCTCACGGTGTTTTTCCCCCTGGCCGAGCGGATGGGGGGCCCGTTTGTTGACGGGGTGTGAAGAGTGCGCGACTGCCCTTCATTTCGCCAAAAGCACGGTGCTAGCTTCCGCCTGAAACGGTCAGCAGAGCCATGCCAGCAACGGCCCTCAACGGTCAACTTCCGAAGTACATCGGCAGCACAGGCGGTCTGCTGAATTCCGCAGAAACCGAAGAGAAATACGCCATCACCTGGACCAGCCCCTCTGCCCAGGTCTTTGAGCTGCCCACTGGGGGTGCTGCGGAGATGAATTCGGGCGAAAACATCATGTATTTCGCCAGGAAAGAGCAGTGCTTGGCCCTTGGAACCCAACTTCGCACGAAGTTCAAGCCCAAGATCGAAGACTACAAAATCTACCGTATCTACGCCGGTGGAGACGTGGAATTCCTCCATCCCAAAGATGGGGTTTTCCCCGAAAAGGTGAATGAAGGACGTCCCATTGTGGGGCACAACCCCAGGCGGATCGGCGAGAATCCCAATCCTTCCAACCTGAAGTTCACCGGTAGAGCCACCTACGACGCCTGACCACCCACGTTGTGAACGAAAGGCGGCGGGGAACCACCCGCCGTTTTTTTTGCCTTCCCCCTATGTCTCCACTCGCTGATCGCACGGCCTATTTCGCCAAGGTGAAGCAGGGGTGCACGTTTGTTCCGCTCTGGAAGTGCTGGCCTGCGGATCTGGAGACCCCGCTCACCACCTGGTTGAAGGTGGGCGCCGGCGGTAGGCAGGGGGTGCTCCTGGAGTCGGTGGAGGGGGGGGAACAGCTGGGTCGCTGGAGTTTTGTCGTCAGCAACCCGCTCTGGACCCTTACCTGTCGGGGCGAGCAGGCGGTGCGCCAGTGGCGGGATGGACGACGGGACGACCTGGCGGGTAACCCCTTCCAGTTGTTGCGCCAATGTCTGGCGTCGATTCGGCCGGCCCCGATCCCCCACCTGCCGCCGGTGGGTCAGCTGTTTGGCAGCTGGGGGTATGAGTTGATCCACTGGATTGAACCCACCGTGCAGGTCCATCACCCAGGGCCTGGCGATCCGCCGGATGGGTGCTGGATGCTGGCGGACAGCCTGTTGGTGTTTGACCAGGTGAAGCGCCAGATCACGGCGGTGGCCTATGCCGATCTCAGCAGTGGGGCCGATCCGGAAGCGGCCTGGAATCATGCGGCCGCGGCGATCGCCCAGCTGGAGGCGCGGATGCATGAGCCCCTGCCCCCTGGCATCGCCCCTCTGGACTGGCATGAGGCCGGTACCGGCGATCCCAGCCTGGGGCTGAACACCCGCAGCAATTGGCGCCAGAGCGATTTTGAACGGGTGGTGGATCTGGGACGGGAGCACATCGCCGCGGGAGATGTGTTTCAACTGGTGCTCAGCCAGCGCCTGGAAACGCTGGTGGAGCGCGATCCGTTTGATCTGTACCGCAGCTTACGGATGGTGAATCCTTCGCCTTATATGGCTTACTTCAACTTTGGCGACTGGTTTCTCATCGGCTCCAGTCCGGAAGTGATGGTGAAGGCCGATCCCCAGCCCAACGGGGGGATCCGTGCCTCCCTTCGCCCCATTGCCGGCACCCGCCCCCGAGGCGTCGATGCGGCCGAGGACGGGGCCCTGGAGGCCGAGCTCCTGGCCGATCCGAAGGAACGGGCGGAGCATGTGATGTTGGTGGATCTGGGCCGGAACGATCTGGGCCGGGTCTGCCGGCCCGGTTCGGTGATGGTGACGGAACTGATGATGATCGAGCGCTACTCCCACGTGATGCACATCGTCAGCCAGGTGGAGGGGGAGCTCAAGGCCAACCATGATGTGTGGGATCTGCTCATGGCCTGCTTCCCTGCGGGCACGGTGAGCGGTGCTCCCAAGATTCGGGCCATGCAGCTCATCCACGCGCTGGAGCCCGATGCGCGAGGGCCCTATTCCGGGGTGTATGGAGCCGTGGATCTCAATGGAGCCCTCAATACGGCCATCACCATCCGCTCCATGGTGGTGTTACCCCATCCCGAGGGGGGATGGCGTGTTCTCGTGCAGGCCGGAGCAGGCATCGTGGCGGATTCCAAGCCAGATTTGGAATACCAGGAAACCCTGAACAAGGCCCGTGGCATGCTCAAGGCACTGGCTTGCTTGCAGCGCCCCCATTCCCAGGATCTATGAGTGGCCCGTTGCTCACGAAAGGCTTTGAGGTGGAGATGTTCACCGGCAGGCGAGATGGCACGGTCGAGGGGTGTGCCGCGCAAGCGGCATCTGCCTTGGAAGGGTTCGTGACCGAGCCGGACAACCGCAACCTGGAGTACACCACCCCCCCGGATGCCGACTATGACCGGCAGCTGGCCTACCTGCTCTCTCCCCGGCAAAAGCTGCGCAACTGGTTGGCCCTGCGGGATCTCACCCTCCTTCCTGGCAGCACGCTGAGCCTGGGCGACAGCAGCCACTTCGTGCGTTCCAATCCCGCCAACCCTTACCACGCAGACATTGAGCGGCTCTATGGCACCCGGGTGGTGACGGCCAGTGTCCACATCAACCTCGGGATGCAGGCCATGGAGCCCCTGTTTGCCGGCCTGAGGTTGCTGCGCTGCGAAGGGGCCCTTCTCCTGGCCATCAGCGCCAGCTCCCCTTTCCTGGATGGCCAGGCCACCGGAGCCCAGTCGCAGCGATGGCTCCAGTTCCCCCTCACCCCCCCCCATGTGCCCCTGTTCACAAGCCACGCGCACTACGTGACCTGGATGCACGACCAACTGGCTCTGGGGAGCATGCTCAACGTTCGCCACCTCTGGACCTCGGTGCGTCCCAATGGAGAGCGCCGGCCCGAATCGTTGAATCGGCTGGAACTTCGCATCTGCGACCTCATCAGTGATCCCCTGCTCCTTCTGGCGGTGACGGCCTGGGCCGAGCTCCGTCTGCTGCGGCTGATGGGCGACCCTGATCGGCTGGATCCCCTGGTGGCCAGTGCCCTGAGCCCCGCAGAGCTGGCCAGCCTGGCGGATCAGAACGACCGGGCTGCGGCCCAGCATGGATTGAATGCCGTGCTGAGCCATTGGCGCACGGGGGAGCCCTGCCTCGCCAGGGACTGGTTGGCCGAGGAGCTTGAGGTCATGGCCCCCCTGGCGGAAAATCTGAATCTTGGTGCCACACTTGAACCACTGCAGGCCGCGTTGGCTTTGGGGAGCGAATCGATGCGCTGGTTGGATCGCCACCGGGCCGGAGAACCCATCGATCGCATCATCGCCACGGAAGCCATGGCCATGGAGGCCAGGGATTCTGCCCTTTGGGCAGAGCTGAGCACAGACCGCGCGCACGCTTTGGGATGATCATGGCTGCAGCCTCTGCCACTCCCCCCATGCGGGAGACCGCCATCGTCCAACGACCCGGGCCTGAAGTGCCCCTTCGCACCACGCGGCAGCTCGTGGAACGGCTGGAGCTGGTCGAAGAGCTCTGGCTTGCCGTGCTCCATAGCGAATGCCCCCCCGGCCAACTGGAGCGGCTGATCCGCTTGAAGGAGCTCTGCGGCAGGTTCGACCCCCAGGATGGGGCCGGTCGCAATGGGCCCTGCAGTGCCAGGGTCAACAGTGAGGCCATCGATAAGGTGATCCGGGAGATGGATCTCGCCGATGGCATCGCCGCGGCGAGAGCCTTCTCGCTCTACTTTCAGCTGATTAATATTCTGGAGCAGCATATTGAAGAAAACACTTATATTGAAAGCCTGCGCCAGGCGTCGAGCGGTGGCCAGTGGGATCCCTTTCTCCCCCCTTTGGCCAACCAGAGCGAGCCGGAAACCTTCCGTCAGCTCTTTGAACGCTTGCGTGCCCTGAATGTGCCCCCCAGCGGCTTGGAGGGCCTGTTGAGGGAATTGGATATTCGGCTTGTCTTTACAGCCCATCCCACAGAGATTGTGCGCCACACCGTGCGCCACAAACAGCGAAAAGTGGCCTCATTGATCGATCGGCTTGAGGAATCTACCAACAAGGATGATCAGGAACTGCTGCGCAAACAACTCGAGGAGGAAATTCGCCTCTGGTGGCGAACGGATGAATTGCACCAGTTCAAGCCATCCGTACTGGATGAAGTGGAATTTGCCCTGCATTACTTTCAGCAGGTGCTCTTCGAGGCCATGCCCCTGCTGCAGCAGCGTCTTCGGGCGGCGTTGAAGTCGAGTTATCCCGATGTGGAGCCCCCGCGGGATGCCTTTTGCACCTTTGGCTCTTGGGTGGGGTCCGATCGGGACGGCAACCCTTCCGTGACGCCTGAGATCACGTGGCGTGCGGCTTGCTATCAGCGCCAGCTCATGCTCGGCCGTTACGTCAAATCCGTGACGGATCTTCGGGATCAGCTCAGCATCTCGATGCAGTGGAGTCAGGTCAGTCCAGCTCTGTTGGAATCGCTGGAAATGGATCGACTGCGCTTTCCTGAAATCTATGAGGAGAGGGCAGCCCGCTATCGCCTCGAACCCTATCGGCTCAAGCTCAGCTACATGCTGGAGCGGCTTCGTCTTTCGGAACGACGCAATCAGTTGCTGGCGCAAGCCGGTTGGGAATCTCCTCCCAGTGAAGTGCCCAGCGCCTCGGCCCAGGAACTGCATTACGCTTCAGCAGAAGAATTTCGCAACGATCTTGAGCTGATCCGTAACAGCTTGCAGGCCACGGGTCTCTGCTGTGAGGGCCTGACGGCTCTGCTCTCCCAGGTTCACATCTTTGCCTTCTGTCTGGCCAGTCTGGATATTCGTCAGGAGAGCACCCGTCATAGCGATGCAATCGACGAACTCACCCGCTATTTGCAACTTCCTGTTCCCTACGGGGAGATGGGAGAGGAGGAGCGGGTGCAGTGGCTTCTTGCCGAACTGCAGACCCGGCGTCCCCTGCTGCCGATAGCCGCTTCATGGAGCTCTTCCACGGCGGAAACCTTTGCGGTCTTTCAGATGTTGCAGCGACTCCAGCAGGAGTTTGGCTCCCGCATCTGTCACACCTATGTGATCTCCATGAGTCACACCGTGTCCGACCTGCTGGAAGTGCTGTTGCTGGCCAAAGAAGCGGGATTGGTGGATCCGGTGGAGAAGAAATCCCAGCTGCTGGTGATTCCGTTGTTTGAAACGGTGGAGGATCTTCAAAGGGCACCAGCGGTGATGGAGCGTCTGTTCCAGGAGCCCTTCTATAGAGAGTTGTTGCGATCGGATCAGCCGGTACCGCTCCAGGAGGTGATGTTGGGTTATTCAGATAGCAATAAGGACTCAGGCTTTCTCTCCAGTAACTGGGAAATCCACCGCGCCCAGATCGCCTTGCAACAACTGGCCACCCAGAGTGATGTGAATCTGCGCATTTTCCATGGCCGGGGGGGATCTGTGGGCCGGGGTGGTGGACCTGCCTACCAGGCCATTCTTGCCCAGCCCAGTGGCACCCTCTGCGGGCGGATCAAGATCACGGAGCAGGGGGAAGTTCTGGCGTCCAAGTATTCCCTGCCTGAGCTGGCTCTCTATAACCTGGAAACCGTTACCACGGCCGTTCTCCAGAGCAGCCTGGTGAGCACGCGCATAGATGACACCCCGAGCTGGAATGCGCTGATGGTGCGCCTGGCGGCCCGATCCAGGGAGCACTATCGAACCCTGGTGCACGACAACCCAGATCTGGTGGCGTTCTTTCAGCAGGTGACGCCCATTGAGGAGATCAGCAAACTTCAGATTTCCAGTCGGCCCGCCCGCCGGAAGAGCGGGGCTAAGGATCTCTCCGCCCTGCGCGCCATCCCGTGGGTGTTCGGATGGACCCAAAGCCGCTTTCTCCTCCCCAGCTGGTATGGCGTGGGCACGGCTCTTCAGGAGGAGCTGCAACAGGATACGGAGCAGATTGAACTGCTGCAGCTGCTCTACCAGCGCTGGCCCTTCTTCCGCATGTTGATCTCCAAGGTGGAGATGACCCTCTCCAAGGTGGATCTGGACCTGGCCAAACACTATGTGACCCACCTCGGGAGGGAGGAGAACCGGGAGGCCTTCGCCAGAATCTTCGAGGCAATTGCCGCTGAATTCGCTCTCACCCACCAGCTGGTCCTGCAGATCAGCAATCACGGCCGTCTCCTGGATGGAGATCCGGCGCTCCAGCTCTCGGTGGATCTCCGCAACCGCACCATCATTCCCCTGGGCTATCTGCAGGTGGCCCTGCTCCGCAGGTTGCGGGATCAGAACCGCCAACCCCCCATCAGCGAGGCTTCCACGGATGGGGCCGCCGCTGGAGGGGGCCACACCTACAGCCGCAGCGAGCTTCTCAGGGGAGCCCTGCTCACGATCAACGGCATCGCCGCTGGCATGCGCAACACCGGCTGACCCCACAGATCCTTGCTTCTTCCCTTCCGCGGTCCACCCTCCAGCCCCTTGCATGCGGGTTATGAGCTCCTGGTTCAGCCGAGTCTCCAGGTGACGGCCCTCAACCAGCTCCTCGAGAGCTGCGGGGAGACCCCCCGCAGTGCGGCCCTCTGGGGCCGGGTGCTGCACCAGAGCATCTGGCATCTGGTGGTTAGGAACCCTCAGGGGAGCTGGGTGGGATTTGTGCGGGCCACCAGCGATCGGGCCTTGAACGCCAATCTCTGGGACCTCCTCACGGTGCCCTCAGACCCAGCCCGAGACACGGTGATTCGGGGCCTGGTGATGGCCGCGCTCGACCGCCTCAGGCGCGAGCTGAGCGGCTGCAGCATCTCGATCTCAGCCCCTGCGGAGGCCATCGCTGTGCTGCAGCAGGCGGGTTTTGTGATCGATCCCGGTGGCATCCGCGCCATGGGCCTTGTGCTCTCCACACGGCTGCAGACCCCCCAGGCAGGGGATCTGCAGCGTGGTGGGAGTCAGGCGCCTGTTGCGGACCCGACCCCCTGATCCCCAATGGTGCCCCCTGTTCCGGCAGGGGGTTGACGAGCATGGAGGGACTCGAACCCCCGACACTCAGAACCGGAATCTGATGCTCTATCCAACTGAGCTACATGCCCCCTTCAGGCTTGCGCCTGTGGTTGACCCGTCTCAGGCCTCTGCCTGAAGTTTTAGTTTACCCCTTGGCCGCCCTTTCGACCTCATGCGGCTGCAGCGCCTGGAGCTTCACCAGTTCCGAAACATCGAAGCCCTGCAGCTGTCTCTGCGGGCCCCCAGGCTGATCGTGGTGGGGGCGAATGGCGAAGGCAAATCCAATCTGCTCGAAAGTGTGGAGCTGCTCACCAGCCTCCGTTCCCATCGCTGCAGCACGGATCGCGATCTCATCCGACATGGCCAACCCCTGGGCCAGATCCGTGCTTCCACGGTGGAAGGGGACGACCTGGAGCTTCATCTGCGGCGGGTTGGAGGCCGCCAGGCCCTGCGCAACGGCAAACTCCTGGAACGGCAGCTGGATCTGCAGGGAAGTCTGCGCTGCGTGGGCTTCAGTGCTCTGGACATGGCCCTGGTGCGAGGGGAACCAGCCCTGCGACGGCAATGGCTGGATCGGGTGGTGAGCCAATTGGAGCCCGTGTATGGCGCCCTGCTGAGTCAGTACGGCCGACTGCTGCGCCAGCGGGCCCAGCTCCTGCGGCGGCGCCTTGTCCACGACGGTCTGCTGGATGTGTTTGACACCCAGATGGCCGTGCTGGGCACCCGTCTCCATCGCCGTCGGCTGCGGGCCCTGCAGCGGATGGCCCCTCTGGCGGCCCGCTGGCAGGAGCGGTTGGGCGGGGGGGGAGAGATCCTGGAGCTGGCCTATCGCAGTGGCACGCCCCTGCCTGCGAGCGATGGGGAGGCCGGCCTCACCGATCAGACGGTGGAGGAGGCCACCTGGCGGATGGCCCTGGAGAGCCAGCTGCACGATCAGCGAAGGGAGGAGGAACGCCTGGGCCAATGTCTGGTGGGCCCCCATCGGGACGAGGTGGAGATGCGCCTGGGCGCCCTCCCCGCCCGGCGCTATGGATCGGCCGGGCAACAGCGCACCCTGGTGCTCGCTCTCAAACTGGCGGAGCTGGAACTGGTCACCACGGTTGTTGGTGCCCCACCCCTGTTGTTGCTGGACGATGTGCTGGCAGAGCTGGATCCCACCCGGCAGCAACTGCTGCTGGAAGCCGTGGGGGAAGGCCATCAGTGTCTGGTGAGCGCCACCCATGTGGAGATGTTCACCCGCGGCTGGTCCACTCGGGCCCAGGTGGTGGCGATGCGCGCAGGGGTGTTGGTTGATACGGGCTGAGGGGGCCTGTGCGGCAATCTCGTCCTGCATTCGGGAAGATCAGCCCCTATGTTGGGGTGCTGTTTACCTCAGTACCCCTGATGAATCAGAGCCTGTCTTGCCTGCATCCCAACCCGGGATGGGGCGCGGCCTCCCCCCTCACCGCTAGCCCGGTTCCCCCCTCAACCACCGATACGGTTGGCAAACACTGCATCCTCGAGCTCTACAACTGCGACAGTGCCAAGCTCGACGACGAAGCTTTTCTGAGGGACACCATCACAAGCGCTGCCAAACGTGCTGGTGCCACCTTGTTGCATCTGATCACCCACCGTTTTGATCCCCAGGGGGTGACGGGTCTCGCCCTCCTGGCCGAATCCCATATCTCGATCCACACCTGGCCTGAATCCGGATACGCCGCCGTGGATGTGTTCACCTGCGGGGACCACACCATGCCTGAGCGCGCCTGTCAGGTGTTGCTGACGGAGCTTGAAGCCGCCGATCACAAGCTCACCAGCTTCCGTCGGGAAACTCCCCTGGGGGTGGGGCAGGGAGATCGGGATCCCAGCCTCACCCCGGTCTGACCGTTCAGGAACGCGACGCGACCGGGATCGTGCGCCCTGCGGGGCCCGACAGATCCCGGTTGAGTTTTCCGCTCACGAGCCCCTCCAGATCGAGCGCCACGGCGTTGAACCCCAGGGCAAGAAACGCCTCCACCATCTCCTCACGCAGGGAACCAGAAGCCAGGCTTCGGCATACGGCCGCCAGCCCATGGGCTGGCAGCTCAATCCGAGCAGCCTCCCCCTGGCTGCGAACCCGCACCTCCGCAAACCCCTGGTGGCGCAGCCAGGCTTCGGCGGCCCCCACCCGTTGCAGGCGGCTGGCGGTGATCGGCTCTCCATAGGGAAACCGGGAGGCCAAGCAGGGCTGGGCGGGCTTATCCCACCAGGGCAGCCCGAGGGCTCGGGAAAGCTGGCGCACCCCGGACTTGTCTACGCCGGCTTCCGCCAAGGGGGAACGAACGTTCCACTCCCTGGCTGCCCGCAGGCCGGGCCGATGATCCTGCAGGTCGTCCAGATTCACCCCATCCAGCACCTGGGTGGCGCCCGCTTCGTTGCGGATCTGGGCCAGCAGGCCATGGAGCTCCCGTTTGCAGGCGTAGCAACGGTCTGGGGGGTTGCTCACGTAGGTGGGATCAGCCAGCTCGGCTGTTGGGATTTCCCGCTGACGCAGTCCGAGCCAGCTGGCTTGCCCGCGGGCCTCCTCCAGCAGGTGGGGGGCCAGGGCAGGGGAGACCCCCGTGACGGCGAGGGCTCTCTCCCCCAGGCGTTCGGCGGCGATGGCCGCCACCAGCGAAGAATCCACCCCGCCGGAATAGGCCACCACCACCGTTTCCAGGGCTTCCATCGTCTGCCGCATCCGATCGAGGGCCTGATGCAACGCGGGGGAGAGGGGTTCGAGCAGGGTGAGAGGACGGGCGGATGCCATCCAGCACTCCAGGGCTATCCGCCCATCCTGGCAAGTCGCCCAGGCGGCCGGGGGGCTGGAAGGTCGGCGCCGTTAGCATCCGAGCCCACCCACTAGAGCCATGGCCCCGCCCACCGGATCCCAGACCAGCAAACGGGGCACGGGCAGCGGCATTGGCATCCGAACCGCCGCTGGAAGCGATGAGCGCTCCCGGGGCCAATTGCATGTGTATGACGGCGAGGGCAAGGGCAAGAGCCAGGCCGCCCTGGGAGTGGTGTTGCGCACCATCGGGCTGGGGATCTGCGAACAGAAACGCACCCGGGTGCTGCTGTTGCGCTTCCTGAAGGGCCCCGGCCGCGCCTACGACGAGGACGGGGCGATCGAGGCCCTGCAGCAGGGCTTCCCCCACCTCATCGATCAGGTGCGCACGGGTCGCGGCGAGTATTTCAGCTCCAGTGAGGTCACCCCCTTCGACCGCCAGGAGGCCCAGCGGGGCTGGGACATCGCCAAGGGTGCTCTGGCGAGCAATCTCTATTCCGTGGTGGTGCTGGATGAGCTGAACCCCGTGCTGGATCTCGGGCTCCTGGATGTGGACGATGTGGTGCGCACACTGGCGACCAAACCTCCTGGGATGGAGGTGATCTGCACCGGCCGGGGGGCGCCGGCTGCCCTGGTGCAACTGGCGGATCTCCACTCGGAGATGCGTGCCCACAGCAGTGACACCCAGGGCTTGCAGGGAATCGAGATCTACACCGGGGAGGGCAAGGGCAAGAGCACCAGTGCCCTAGGCAAAGCCTTGCAGGCGATCGGTAGGGGGATCAGCCAGGACAAAAGCCACAGGGTGTTGATCCTGCAGTGGCTGAAGGGGGGAAATGGTTACACGGAAGATGCGGCGATTGCGGCCCTCCGTGAGAGCTATCCTCACCTGGTCGACCATCTGCGCAGTGGGCGTGATGCCATTGTCTGGCGGGGGCAACAGCAGCCGATTGACTATGTGGAGGCGGAGCGGGCCTGGGAGATTGCCCGAGCGGCCATCGCCAGCGGCCTTTACAAGACCGTGATCCTCGATGAGCTCAATCCCACCGTGGATCTCGAGCTCTTGCCCGTGGAGCCCATTGTGCAAACCCTACTGCGCAAGCCAGCGGAAACGGAGGTGATCATCACCGGCCGTTGCAAGGGGCGGCCTGCCTACTTCGATCTGGCGAGCGTGCACTCTGAGATGGTGTGCCACAAGCACTACGCCGAGCGCGGGGTGGACCTCAAGCGCGGGGTGGACTACTGAGCGCTCTCAGTAGAGCGCCACACTGGAATCCACCTCCTGGCTCCAGGCCTGGATGCCTCCCGTCACGTTGACGCCCTCAATGCCATGGCGCTGCAGGGCGATCAGGGCCTTGGCGGAGCGGCCCCCCATCTTGCAGTGGACGTACAGAGTTTTCCCCTCCGCCAGCTCGCGCACCTCCTCCACGGCCTCCCCGCTCTCGATCCGATCGAGCGGAATCAGGATCGCACCTGGAATCACCGCGATCTCGGCTTCGGGCGGATTGCGCACATCGATCAGCACCAGGTCGGATCCCCCTTGATCCAGCAGCAATTTGAGCTCTTGCACAGTGATGGCATCCACGGCACCGGCCTCCTCCTGGCCAGGGGCGGCACCGGCCACCCCGCAAAACTCCTGATAGTCAATCAGCCGATCGATCACCGGCCGTTCGGGGCTGGGGCGCAACTTGAGCTCCCGGAACGACATCCGCAGGGCATCGAAGAGGAGCAGGCGGCCACTGAGGGTGGTGCCGATGCCCGTGAGGATCTTCACGGTTTCGGTGGCCTGGATCACGCCGATGATGCCCGGCAGCACTCCCACCACGCCCCCTTCGGCGCAGGAGGGCACCATGCCCGGAGGCGGAGGCTCGGGAAACAGGTCGCGGTAGTTGGGTCCACCCTGATAGTTGAACACGGTGGCCTGTCCCTCAAAGCGGAAGATCGAGCCGTAGACATTGGGCTTATCGAGCAGCACGCAGGCATCGTTCACCAGATAGCGGGTGGGGAAGTTGTCCGTGCCGTCACAGATCACGTCGTAGGAGGCGAAGATCTCCAGGGCGTTCTCGCTGGTGAGGGCCGTGTTGTAGAGCTCCACCTGGCAGTGGGGATTGATCTCCAGGATGCGATGGCGCGCCGATTCGATTTTCGGTTTGCCCACCCAGCTGGTCCCGTGGATCACCTGCCGTTGGAGGTTGCTGGCGTCGACGACATCGAAATCCACGATGCCCAGACGGCCCACCCCCGCCGCGGCCAGATACAGGAGCAGCGGTGATCCCAAGCCACCGGTGCCCACACAGAGCACGGAGGAGGCCTTGAGGCGCTTCTGCCCCTCCATGCCCACCTCGGGGAGGATGAGGTGGCGGGAAAAGCGAGCCACCTCATCGGGGCTCAACTGCACGCCGCTGGTGTCGGGAGGGAGCATGAGGGGCAACCCCGCGGGGAACCTGGCTCTCCATTGTCCACACCAGACGGCGGGGGGGTCCTTCCTCAGGCAACCACCAGCAGGCCAGTTCCGCCGCCCCCTGGATCACCAGCAGGGCCGGCGGCACGGCCAGGCGCCGATCCGTGGCGGAAGGCACGGGCTCCCCCTGGGGATGGCTGTGGAGGGAGCCCAGCACCTGCCACCCCCGGGACCTGGCCCACTTCTGGGCCAGCAGCTGCTCGCGGGGGTCGATGGCGAAGCGGCGCAGGCGCTCCCGCGCCGGCAGCCAGACATTGCGGCAGGGCCAGAGGCGCGCCACCCGCCAGCGGGGACCCACCAGCAGGGCACAGGCTTCTTCCGGATGGGCAGCCAGCACGAGGCGCCGCGCAACGGTCAGCACCTTCCGACTGAAAACAAGTTGGTCTGGCCAGGCGTGCGCCACACCGGTAGCTTAGGCCGGTCTTTTCTGAAGCGGGCCTGAACGGAGATGAGTGACGCCACAACCGACACTGCCGAGGCGACCACGGCGGAGGGCACAGACAGCGGCAAGGCGGGATTTGATTTCCAGAAGCGCTACGGCGAAGTGTTGAGCAAGGTCAATGAGACCCTGGCCCACGTGGATTGGAGCCAGTTGGGCAAGGTGGGCAAGGCCACCGGCATCCTGCTGGCGGTGATCATCGCCCAGATCCTGATCAAGGGAGTTCTGGACACGATCAACCTGTTGCCCATCGTGCCCGGACTGCTGGAATTGCTGGGCCTGGTGGTGGTGGGCACCTGGGGGTGGCGCAACCTGACGACGAGCGAAAAGCGGTCCGAGCTGATGGTCAAGATCGATCAGCTGAAAAAGGAATACCTGAGCTGAATCTCTTATTACGGCGAGGATCTTCACAAGCGCAACAGTGAATCCACCACTGTTTGCGCTTGATTTTTATAGGCACCGCCAAACAGGTTGGCGTGATTGAGCAGGTGATACAGGTTGTAGATCGCCACGCGCTCGCGCCAACCCTCCGGCAGGGGCCACTCCTCCGCGTAGCCCTGGAAGAAGGCCTCCGGGAAGCCGCCAAACAACCGGGCCATGGCCAGATCCACCTCCCGATCCCCGTAGTACACCGCTGGATCAAACAGGCTCGCCCCACCCCCCTCGCACAGGCCGGCGTTGCCGCTCCAGAGATCCCCGTGCACCAAGCACGGCTCCACGGGATGGTGAGCGAGCCAGGTGGGCAGCCGCTCCAGCAGCCGTTCCGCGCCCCGCAACGGGCTGCCTCTCTGGGCCAGCCATTGGAGCTGGGGTTGGAGGCGACACTCGGCGAAGAAGGGGCTCCAGGCGTCCCGCCAGCCGTTGGGCTGGGGGGAGTCGCCGATGAAATTGTCCCGATGCCAGCCAAAGCCCCCCCCGGACTCCCCCGGCAGGCTGGGGCGCCGACTACGGCGATGCAGCTGGGCGAGCTGGGCGCCACAGGCCGCCCAGGCGCCGGAACGGGCACCGCCGCGCTCCAGAGCCAGCCAGGGCAACACGAGCACGGCCTGGTCGCCGGCCTGGCCGACGGCCAGGGGCTGGGGGACCACCAACGCCGCTGGTGCCAGCGCGGCCAGGGCCTCGAGCCCCTCCGCCTCCGCCTCCAGCAGGGGCAGCTTGTCGGCCCGATTGGTTTTGGCGAACAGGCGGCCTTCGCCGGCGGTTCGCAGACACCAGGCGCGATGAATGGAGCCGCCCGCCACGGGGGTGCGGTCCACCAGGCGCACCTGGAGCCTGGATGCCAACCAGGCGGCCAGGGGGTCGTCACCGGAGCGGGCCATCGGGGCGGTGGCGGGGGAGGGCAAACCCGCCGCGAACTCTATGCTCCGAAACCATGACCGATGTGCTGGTGGTGGGTGCCGGCATTGCCGGACTGACGGCGGCGGCCCTGCTGGCCCGCGAGGGATTGGCGGTGGTGCTCCTGGAGGCCCACCGGCAGAGCGGAGGTTGCGCCGGCACCTTCCGGCGGGGTCCCTACGTCTTTGATGTCGGTGCCACCCAGGTGGCCGGGCTGGAGGCCAACGGCATCCATGCCCGCCTCTTCGCCCGGCTCGGCGTGGCTCCCCCGGCGGCCACCCCCCTGGATCCTGGCTGCGTGGTGGATCTGGCGGATGGCCTGCCGCCGGTGGCCCTCTGGCGCGATCCGCGGCGGTGGCGCGAAGAACGGGAGCGCCAATTCCCCGGAAGCGGGACCTTCTGGGCGCTGTGCGACAGGCTGCAGCGGGCCACCTGGGCCTTTGCCGAAAGGGATCCGATCCTGCCGCCCCGCTCCTGGTGGGACCTGGGCCAGCTCCTCGGGGCGCTGGATCCGGGGGTGTTGGCCACGGGGGTGTTGACGGCCAGCACCGTCGCCGACCTGCTCCACCTGACGGGCGCCGCCTCCGGCCCGGGGGGGGCGCGGCTGAGGCGCTTTCTGGATCTGCAACTGCGCCTCTATTCCCAGGAACCCGCCGATCGCACGGCCGCCCTTTATGGCGCCACCGTGCTGTCGGTCGTGCAGGAGCCGCGGGGGCTGTGGCATCTGGCGGGATCGATGCAGGCCCTGAGCACGGCGCTGGAGGAAGCCCTGGCGGCGGCCGGGGGAGAGCTGCGCCTGCGCCAGCGGGTCTGCCGCTTGCGGCCGCCCCAGGGGCGGGACGCCCCCTGGCGGGTGGAGGGGCTGGGTTCGGGTGGCGCGCCCTTTTCGCTGGCGGCACGGGAGGTGGTGCTCAGCCTGCCGCCCCAAACCCTGCCCGGCCTGCTGGGGGACGCCCTGCCCCCGGGCTACCGGCGACGGCTGGAGAGTCTGAACGAGCCCAGTGGCGCCCTGGTGTTCTACGGAGCGGTGGAGCGCCGCCGCCTACCCGCCGGGCTGGCCAGCCATCTGCAGCTCGACTGGCCCGATCCCGGCCCCCTGTTCGTGTCGGTGAGTGAGGAGGGGGATGGGCGCGCGCCGGTGGGGGAGGCGACCGTGATCGCCAGCGTCTTCACCCCCGCCCGACCCTGGTTTGGGCTGGAGGAGCCCACCTACCAGGCGCGCAAGCGGGCCGCCCTGGCCGGCATCCAGGCGGGGCTGGAACAGCTGCTGGGCCTGGCGGCGGCCGATTGGCGCCATGGGGAACTGGCCACCCCGCGGGGATGGCAGGGGTGGACGGGCCGGCCCTGGGGCTATGTGGGAGGGCTGGGGCAGGATCCGAGCCGCTACGGCCCCTTCGGCCTGGCCAGCCGCACGCCCCTGCCCGGCCTGTGGCTCTGCGGCGATTCCCTCCATCCCGGCGAGGGCACCGCCGGGGTGAGCACCTCCGCCGCGCTGGTCTGCCGCCAATTGCTCCAGCGGCGTCGCCAGCGCGGCGCCTAGGCCCGCCCTCCCCAAGACCGCGACCTTCGCGGGCCTGCGGCATGCTGGCGTCCACCGACCGAGTCCCCGCCCCATGGCGCCCCTGCCGCCCCCTGAACCCTCGCGCCATCTGGACACCATCGCCACCCTGGAGGCCCGCAAGATCCGCTTCGAGCTCAACCGCTATGCCCTCCCCAGCGGGATGGAGGCGACGTTCGGGGTGATTCGCCATCCGGGGGCCTCCTTGGCGGTGCCGGTGCTGGCGGACGGCCGGGTGGTGATCCTGCGCCAATATCGCTTCGCGGTGGCCTGCCGCCTGCTGGAGTTTCCGGCCGGCACCCTGGACGCGGGGGAGGATCCCCTGGGCACGATGGAACGGGAACTGCAGGAGGAGACGGGGTTTTCCGCCAGCCGCTGGGATTCGCTCGGCGCCATGTTCCCCTGTCCGGGCTATTCCGATGAGGTGATCCACCTCTTCCTCGCCCGCGACCTCACCCCCCTGGAGCATCCGCCCGCCGGGGATGATGATGAGGATCTGGAGGTGCTGCTGATGGAGCCGGACCAGCTGGATGCGGCCATCGCCAGTGGCGACGAGGCCCTCGATGGCAAAAGCGTGACGGCCTGGTACCGCGCCCGCCAGCTGCTGGGGCTCTGAGGGTGTCCCTGCCCCAGGCCCCCCCGCCGCCCGCCAGCCAGCGGCGCCTGGCCGTGGAGGCCGAGCTCGCCGATGGGCCCCGCCGGTTCGTGCGGGAACGGTTGCGCCTGCCCATGGGGCTGGAGGGGAGTTTCGGCTGGCTGCGCCATCCCCCCAGCGTGATGGTGGTGCCGCGAACCGCCACGGGCCACCTGCTGCTGGTGCGCCGCTGCCGGCCGGCGGTGGGCCGCTGGGTGCTGGAGTTTCCCAGCGGCCCGCTGGAGCCGGGGGAACCGGCCGCGGCGGGGGCGGCGCGGCTGCTGCGGCGGCTCACCGGCCAGGACGGCGGGGACTGGCGTGACCTGGGCCAGTTGCGGCCCAATCCGGGCTATTCCGACGAACTGATGGCCCTCGGCTGGATGGAAATCGCGGCGGAACAGGTGCCCTGGGGGGACGTCGTGGGCGAGGAGGTCGCGGGCGAGGGGGGAACGACGTGGCCCCCCCGGAACGCCTCGGAGGCTGGCCCCCTGCGCCTCTGGTGCGGCCCCCCCGCGGCCCTGGAGGCCGCCCTGTCCTCCCTGGCGGAGCCCGTGGACGGCCGCAGCGCCAGCGCCTGGTTTCTGGCGCGGCGCCGGGGGGGCCTCTGATGGCTCCCCCCCGCTGGCTTTTCTGGCACCGCCGTGATCTCCGCCTGGCCGACAACCTGGGCCTGGCGGCGGCGGCGGCCGCCACCCCCGCCGTCACCGGGGTGTTCGTGCTGGATCCTGGCCTCCTCTCCGCCCCGAACCTGGCGCCGGCGCGGCTGTGGTTTCTGCGTGAGAGCCTGGTGGAGCTGGCCCAGCGCTGGCGGGAGGCGGGCAGCCGGCTGCTGCTGCTGCGGGGGGATCCGGGGGAGCTGCTGCCCCGGCTGGCGGAGGCCCTCGGCGCGGAGGTGGTGACCTGGAACCGGGATGTGGAGCCCTACGGGCGGGAGCGGGACCGGCGTGTGGCCGCGGCACTGCAAGCCCAGGGACGGAAGGTGCTGGTGGATTGGGACCAGCTGCTCGTGCCGCCGGAGCTGTTGCGCACCGGCGGTGGGGATCCTTACCGGGTCTATGGCCCCTTCCTGCGCAACTGGCGACGCCAGGTGGAGCGCCGCGCCGCCCTCGGCTCGGCGGCCGCGGGGGGCCTGGAGCCGGTGGCCGCGCCCAGGGGCCTGCTGGATCTGGGCCCCGATCCCGCGGCGGCAGGCTGGCCCGAGGAGCGGCGGCGGCTCTGGGCCAGCCTGCCGCGGCTGGAGGCCGTGCCGGCGGCGGCGGACTTCGGGGCGATCTTTTCTGGGGCGGCCCTCTGTCCCTGCCGGCCGGGGGAAGCCGCCGCCCTGGCGGGGCTGGACGCCTTTTGCCAGGGGGACACCGGCGGCGGGCCCCTGCTGCGCTACGGCGCGGGGCGCAACCTGCCGGGGGAGGAGGGGACCTCCGCCCTGAGCGCGGCCCTGAAATTCGGCACCCTCAGCCCCCGCCAGGCCTGGGCGGCCGCCCAGGAAGCCCGGGCCCTGGCCCGTGGCCCTGAGGCGCTCGACTCCATCGCCGTTTGGGAGCAGGAGCTGGCCTGGCGGGAGTTCTACCAGCAGGCCCTGTTCCACTTCCCCGAGCTGGCCGAGGGGCCCTACCGCCCGCAATGGCGCCAGTTCCCTTGGCGGAACGATCCCGATTGGGTCCAGGCCTGGCGGGAGGGGCTGACGGGGGTGCCGATCGTGGATGCCGCCATGCGCCAGCTCAATGGCAGCGGCTGGATGCACAACCGCTGCCGCATGATCGTGGCCTCCTTCCTGGTGAAGGATCTGATCTGCGATTGGCGGCTGGGGGAGGCCGCCTTCATGGCTCGGCTCGTGGATGGGGATCAGGCGGCCAACAACGGCGGCTGGCAGTGGAGCGCCAGCAGCGGCATGGATCCCAAGCCGCTGCGCATCTTCAACCCCGCGAGCCAGGCGGCGAAGTTCGACCCGGAGGCGACCTACATCCGCCACTGGCTGCCGGAACTGGCCCATGTGGCCACGGCCGATCTGATCAGCGGGGAGATCGCTCCAGTGGAGCGGCGGGGGTATCCCGCCCCGGTGGTGGATCACAAACGCCAGCAGGCCCACTTCAAGGCCCTGTACGCCGCCCTGCCGCGGGGTTGAGGGTCAGACGGGCAGGGCGGCGCCCGCCGGGCTGGCGGAGCTGGCGTGGAGGAGTTGGCGCAGGGCCGCGATCACCGCGTCCTGCTGGGCGTCGGCCAGCTCCGGGAAGATGGGAAGGCTGAGCACCTCCGCGCAGAGCCGCTCGGTGTGGGGCAAGCTGCCGCTGATGTAGCCCAGGTGGGCGTAGGCGGGCTGGCGGTGGATGGGGATCGGGTAGTAGATGATCGTGCTCACGCCGGCCTCCTGGAGCTGGTGCTTGAGCCAGTCGCGACAGCAGGCCTCGGGCAGGCCGTAGGCGGCGCTGTCGGCGGAAGGGGTGCAGCGGCGGGCGCAGGAGGGCTGGCCGACGGGGCAGGCGGACAGACGCACGACGAATTGGTTCCAGCTGTGGCCCGGAGGTCCGGCGTCCGGCAGCTGGAGACCGGGGAGTTCGGCGAGCTCCAGCAGGTAGCGCTCGGCGATGGCCCGTCGCCGCTCCACCCAGCCCGCCAGGTGAGGGAGCTTCACCCGCAGCACGGCCGCCTGCAGGGCGTCCAGGCGGCTGTTGTAGCCCAGGGCGGTGTGCAGATAGCGCCGGGGCATGCCGTGCACCGCAAGCTCACGCACCCGCTGGGCCAGCTCCGGATCCCGGCAGACCACGGCACCGCCATCGCCAGCGGCACCGAGGTTTTTGGTGGGGAAGAAACTGAAACAGGCCGCGTCCCCCCAGCCGCCCACGGGGCGGCCCGCCCAACTGGCGCCAGAGGCCTGGGCACAGTCCTCAATCACGCGCAGGCGATGGGCACGGGCGATGGCGCCGATCCGCTCCATGTCCACCGGTCGGCCGAAGAGATGCACAGGCAACAGGGCTCGCGTGGCGGGGGTGATCGCCGCGTCAATGCGGTCTGGATCGATCAGGTAGGTGTCTTCCTCCACATCCACGAAGACCGGCGTGGCCCCCACGGCGCTGATGGCCTCGGCGGTGGCGAAAAAACTGAAGGAGGAGGTGATCACCTCATCGCCCGGACCGATGCCCAGACCCCGCAGGGCCAGCACCAGGGCATCGGTGCCGCTGTTGCAGCCGATGGCATGGGGCACGCCACACGTCTCGGCGAAGGCCGTTTCAAAGCCGCTGATCGTGGGACCACCGATGTACTGACCACTGCGCAGGACCTGAGTCACAGCCTCATCGAGTTGATCGCCGAGTTGCCTCAGCTGTTCCGCGAGGCTGAAGGGGGGCACATGCATGGCGCCAACATTAAGCCCCACGAAACAAGCGCCAAGGGGTGCGTGGCCCCCTCCACCGTTGGCCTAGGCCCAGGCGGGTTGTTGGCCGGGGTGCCACTTGATGTTGCAACCGATGGAGGGCACCTGCTCGGCGGGGGGGGCTTGGCCCGCCAACACGGCCGCCAGGGCCGCCCGCAGATCCCGCCCATCGAGGGGAACGGCCGTGCCGGGGCGGCTGCCATCGAGCTGGCCGCGGTACGCCAGACGGTGATCGGCCGAGAAAAGATAAAGATCGGGGGTGCAGGCCGCCTGGAACGCTCGCGCCACGGCCTGGCTGTCATCGGCCAGGTAGGGAAAGCGCCAGCCCTGGCTGGTCGCCTGGGCGGTCATCTCCCGGGGGCCATCCTGGGGATGGGTGGCGAGGCTGTTGCTGCGGATGGCCACGAAGGCCACCCGATCGGCGAAGTCGCTCTGCAGGCGAGTGAGTTCCGGCTCAATGTGCTTCACGAAGGGGCAGTGGGGGCAAAGGAACAGCACGAGCACGGGCTGGCCCCGCACCGCCTGGGGGTTTGGCAGGGGGCCGCCGCAGACGGGCACCAGGGCCTCGGCCATCCGGGCCCAGGGCAGGGGCGTGCCCAGGGGAAGCATGGTGGAGGGGGTGAGCGCCATGGGGAACCACGCCGGGAGGATCGAGGACGGATCATGGCGCGAGTGTCGCTGCGCTGGCCGTGCCCCCGAGGCTGCCCCTGGCTGTGCTCCCGCCCGCCCTGGCGCTGACGTTGACGGCCTGTGTGCCCGCCCTGGAGCGACCCAGCTGGCGGGTGTATCCCCTGCCGCGGCACCGGCCCGGCGATGGCTTGGCCGTGGTCACCCGCCCCGGCGGCGCGGGCCTGCACCTCTGGCTGGATGTGGACACCGGAACGAGGGGGATCTGCCGACCGATCTGGAACGCCGACGCGGCCCGCCTGCGGGGGGGGGACGGGACCCAACCCACGAGCATGGGCCGGGCGCCAAGGGAGGAATTTTTCCAGGCGATCGCCCACGGCCCCGTGCGCCTGGCCCTGCGCCGGCAGATGGAGCGGCTCTGCCGGGCCCGGGCGCCGGAGAGCGCCTTTCAGTGGCAGGCGCCCCCACGGCGGCCCCAGGAGCTGCCGCCCGAGGCGGTGCCGCTGCTGGAGGCCGGCGATGTGCTGAGCCATCCCCGGGCCGTGCGGCGCGCGGAGAAGCGGCTGCTGGGCCAGCCCCTCACGCCCGAGGACTGGGACGATCGCCCCCTGCCGCCCCCGCCTGCGGGTCCCTGAGCGCGGCCCCCAGGGCCGCGGCGGCCCGGTAACCCGGCGGGACGGCCACCTCCCAGACGGCCTCCCCAGGGGTGCCAGCGTCCCCGCCGTCGCCGCGCCCCCGGTCCAGGCCAGCCAGCCCCTCGCCCTGGGCCTTGAGCCGGGCCTCCAGCCGACACCAGGCCTGAAGAAAGGCCTGGCCTTGCTCCGGAGCGGGCAGGGCCTCCAGGTCCCCCACCGCGGCAGGGGGCAGCACGCGGCGGGCAATGGGACGCCAGTCGAGGTCGGGCCGCTCCCGCTCCACATCCACCCCCACCCCCACCTCGCTGGCGCTGTGGAACCCCAGGAGGATCAGATCGCCCGAGTGGCTGAGGTTGAAGGCGGGAGCACCGCCACAGTGGGGCTTGCCATGGGGGCCAATGGCAATGGCCACCGCCGCGGGCGGCCGTTCCAGCCAGCCGCCCAGCAGTTGGCGCAGGGCGGCACGGGCCAGCAGGAACCGCTCGCGGTCGTCCGGGCGGCGGTAACTGGCGTGGCGCTGGCGCTCCGCGGCGGAGAGGGTGGCCAGCAGGGCCTCGGGGTGCGGGGGCACCACGCTGGTGCGGTGCGGAGGCGCCAGGGCGTCGCGGCGGTCGATCAGCAGCAGCAGGGGAAACGCCGCGCCGGAAGGTGGCGGGGGTGGGAGTTCACCGAAGCGCCAGGGGAGGGGACGCAGGGGGGCGGCGAGGTGGGGGCGGGGGAGCGTGGGGAGCGTGGGGAGCGAGTCCATGGAGCCAGTGCCAGCGGCCGGATGCGCCTCAGGGTCCATTCTTTCAGGCCCGGCCTCGGGCGGCCCAGCCCCCCTTGCGGCGATCTAGGACACCAGGGAAGGATGCAGCATCAACATCAGGCTGCGACTTTCCAAGGGGGCGCCGGGTGGCGTCCAGCGCTCGGGCGTTTCCGGCAGATCCTGATCGGGCGGCAGGGCCGTATCGATCACCCGCATCCAACCGGCGGGGGAGGGAGGCAGATCGAAGTGCATGGCCTTGTGGTAGGCATTCCAGCCGCACCAGAGCAGCGGGCCATGGCGGGCGTCGTGGAGGCTCCAGGCCAGGCTGTGGGACCAGCTGGCCCAGTCGGGTTTGTGCAGTTCCACCCCGTGCCACTGCCGCCACGGCCCTGCCCCCTCTCCCAGGCGCCGGGGGGGGGCCTCCGCCAGGGGCACCTCCGGGTTGAGCAGGAATGCCAACCGTTGGCGCAGCCGGATCAGGCGGCAGAGGAACCGCCGCAGGGCCAGATCGCCCGCATCCGGCCGCCAGTGCATCCAGCCCAGGGGATTGTTCTGGCACCAGGCGTTGTTGTTGCCCCCCTGGCTGCGTCTCACCTCATCCCCCATCAGCAGCATCGGCACGCCCGGGGCCAGCAGCAAGCTGGTGAGGAGATTGCGCATCTGGCGGTCCCGCAGGGCGGCCACGGCCCGATCGCTGGTGGGCCCCTCCACGCCGTGGTTCCAGCTGTTGTTGTGGTTATCGCCGTCGCGATCGTTCTCGCCGTTGGCCAGGTTGTGTTTGCGGTTGTAACTGACCAGATCGGCCAGGGTGAAGCCGTCGTGGGCGGTGAGGAACGTGATCGTGCGCCCCATGGCGGCGGGCTGCCCCCCATAGAGATCGGGGTTGCCCGCCAGGCGCTGGCTCACGGGCCAGCAGCACTTCTCGTCCCCTTTCCAAAAGCGGCGCATGTCGTCCCGGAAGCGTCCGTTCCAGGTGGCCACCCGGCGGGCGGGAAAGTCGGCCATGCGGTACAGGCCGCCGCAATCCCAGGGCTCGCTCACCAGCTTGAGATCGCTGAGTTCGGGATGGGCCTCCATCGCCTCGAACAGGGGCGGCTGATCCAGGGGCATCAGCTCCTGTCCCCGGCTCAGGGCAATGCCCAGATCGAAGCGGAAGCCATCGATGCCCAGCTCATTGGCCCAACAGCAGAGCGATTCCAGGATCAGGCGACGGGTGAGGGCCTGGTTGGCGGCGATGCTGTTGCCGCAGCCGCTCACGTCGAGATAGTCGCCCCGGCTGTTCTGGTGGTAGTAGGTGCTATCGGCGAATCCCCGCCAACTCAGGGTGGGTCCGGCCTGATTCCCTTCGGTGGTGTGGTTGTAGACCACATCCAGCAGCACCTCCAGACCCGCCTGGTGGCACGCGGTGACCAGGGCGCGCACCTCGTCGCGGGCCGCGAGGGGATCGGCACTCACCAGGTAGCCCGGGTGCGGAGCCATCCAGCTCAAGGGGCTGTAGCCCCAGTGGTTGTGGCGGCCGGCGGGGGCATCCTCCGGGTCGAAGGCCATGACCGGCAGGAGTTCGAGGGCCGTGATCCCCAGCTCCCGCAGGTGGGGCAGGGTGTCGATCAGCCCCCGCAGGGTTCCCTGCCGGGAGGGCGGGACAGGACACCCCTCCCCACGGGTGAAGCCGCCGACGTGGAGTTCGTAGATGACGCTCTTTTGCCACGGGTGACGCGGCCGGGGGGCCTGGCTGAAATCAAAGCGGTCCCGCTCCGTCACCACCCCCTTGAGGCAGCAGGAGGTGTTGGGGATGGCGCCCACCGCCGCGCCGCGCCTGTAGCCCTCCCAGCCACCGATCGCCCGGGCGCAGGGATCGAGCAGCACCTTCGAGGGGTTGAAGCCATGGCTGCCCGGCTCCAGTGGACCAAACACCCGATAGCCGTAGCAGCAGCCAATGCCGATGCCCTCCACCTCCACGTGCCAGTGATCCCCGGAGCGGTGCTCCCCCTCCAGGGCGATGATCGCCGCCGGCTCCTGGGCCTCCGCATGGGTGAAGAGCAGCAACTCCACCCGCGTCGCCAGGGGAGCCACCACAGAAAAATTGACCCCCCGCGGGGTGGCGCACGACCCCAACGGCCAGGGATGCCCGATCCTGATCACCGTCAAGGACGACGCGAATGGGGTCAAATTAGGCTCTTCACCGTCCCCTGTCTGTTTGGCGCATGGCCGGATCGGCCTTTCCCCCATCGCCCGGGCGGGGGGGGCGCCCCCCCCAGGAGGTGCGGCCAGGGTTGTGGCTGTTCCCCCCCAATCCGGAGGCCCACGGCGGCAGCGCCTGGCTATTGGAGACCCGGGAGGGGAGTGTGCTGATCGACTGCCCAGCCCACACGGAGGCGAATCTGGCCCTGCTCCAGGAGCGGGCCCGCCGCGGCCCGGGCTGGATCGTTCTGCTCGGACGCGATGGCCACGGCCGCTGCCGGCGCCTGCAGGAGTCCCTGGGTTGGCCCGTGCTCGTGCAGGAGCAGGAGGCCTATCTGCTGCCAGGGGTGGCCCCGCTCCTTTCCTTCGGCGCGGAGCACCAGCCGCTGGAGGGACTCCACCTGCTCTGGACCCCCGGACCCAGCCCGGGGGCCGCCGTGCTCCATGGCCGTGGCGGGGTGGCGGGACCCGTGGATGGCCTGTTTTGCGGGCGTCTGCTGGTGCCGGTGGCCCCCCGGCGACTGGCGCCCGTGCCCTCCCCCCGGGGCTTTCACTGGCCCCGGCAGCGGCGCAGCGTGGTGGCCCTGGCCCGCTGGCTCCCCCCCGGCTCCCCCAGCTGGATCGCCAGCGGCGCGGGCTTGGGAGCCCTGGCGGGGGAGGCCCTGGTGCCCGATGGGGCCCGTCTTCTGGCGTTGTTGGCCGCCCAATGCCTGGCCCCGGAGACGAACGCCAACCCTCCTTAGGAGGGCCCGGGCGGGGGGCGGGAAGGCTTCACGCAAAGAATGAACGGCCAAAAAGCTGGGCTCTCCCTACTTTTTGCTGTTGCCGCCTCGGGCGAATCCCCATACGATTGGACGGCGTAAGCCCTGTGGCGGTCGGATTTCCGATTCGCCTCCTCTTCAAAATCACTCAACAGACCGCCAACCGGAGGCTCATTCCCTGAATCATGAACAAAGCTGATCTCGTCAATCTCGTCGCCGCCCGCACCGAACTCACCAAAACGGATGTGTCCCTGGTCGTCGACGCGGCCATTGAAACCATCATCGACTCGGTGGTTGAAGGCAAGAAAGTGTCCATCCTTGGCTTTGGCTCCTTTGAGCCCAGGGAGCGCTCCGAGCGCCAGGGCCTCAATCCCAAAACCGGTGAAAAGATCAAAATCCCCGCCAAGCGGGTGCCCGCCTTCACGGCTGGCAAGCTCTTCAAGGATCGGGTCCAGGGCTGAGGGTTTCCTTCTCTCTCTATTTGTGTGGATGGGCGGCCTGGATGGGCCGCTTTTTCGTTGCTGCCATCGGTCGTGCGTCCAGAGTCCCTGAGGGAGCGGTTTGAGCGGGGGCTGCGCCAGCGCCAGGCCGGCGTGGTGGGCCGCTTTGCCCCCTCACCCAGCGGCACGCTCCACCTCGGCAACCTGCGCACGGCCCTGCTGAGCTGGCTGGCGTCGCGCCGGTTCGACGGCCTGTGGCTGCTGCGGCTGGATGACCTGGACCGCCCCCGGGTCCGGCCGGAGGCCGAGGCCAGCATCCGCGCCGACCTGGCCTGGCTCGGGCTCGACTGGGATGGTCCCGTGATCCAGCAGAGCGCGCGGCGGGAGCTCTATGACGCCGCGTTGGCGGCCCTGCGAGGGACAGGCGCGCTCTATCCCTGCCATTGCAGCCGCCGGCTCCTGGCGGACATCTCCGCGCCCCATGGGGGCTTGTCCGTCTACCCCGGCACCTGCCGGGCCCTGCCGCCCGATTGGGACGCGCGGGGGGGACGGGAGCCCAGTTGGCGCCTGCGCCTGCCCGGGGGCCCGATCCACTGGCAGGAGCACTGGGGCCCACCCGGCTGCCTGGATGGGGCCCGGCAGGTGGGGGATGTGGTGCTGCGACGGGCCGATGGGGTGGTGGCCTATCACCTGGCCACCGCCGTGGATGAGCTCAGCCTGGGCATCAGCGATGTGGTGCGTGGCGCGGACCTCTGGGCCGCCACCGGGGCCCAGGTGGCGGTGTGCCAGGCCCTGGGCTTTGCGCCGCCCCGCTATGGCCACGTCCCGGTGCTGTGTGACGCGGAAGGGAAGCGGTTGAGCAAGCGGGTGGCCTCCGCGGGGCTGGCGGCACTGCGCTCCCAGGGGCTGGATGGGGCGGCGGTGATCGGCCAGCTGGCCGCCAGTGCGGGGTTGGTGCCACCGGGGGCGCGCCTCAGCGCCGCGGAGCTGCTGGCGGAGGTGCGCCGCAACCCCGCTCTGCTGGAGGGCGCCCTAGGGGCGGCGGGCCCAGGGGCAAGCCTTTAGAAAGCTTTCGGTTTCCACCCCCGCGGGCCGGGGACGGCGGATGCAAAGTGTGTAAACGAACACCATTTGTGGCCAGGCCATGACAACCACCTCGCCCCTGGCTTCCGCCACCAAGTCCACGGTCGCCCCCACCTGCCAGCGGTGCGGCGGGAGCGGCATCCTCCGCCTGGCGGACGGCCGATTTCGCACCTGCCTGGACTGCCTGGGCCAGGGCCTCACCCTGACGTCGGCCGGGGTCGTGCCGCCCCGCCCCGCCAGCTCAGCGCATCCCCGATCGCTTCTTCGATCGCCAGATGAAGAAAACAGCCGTGCCCACGACCGCGGCCAGGGGGGCGGCGGTCAGCAACAGGAGAAGGACGGCGGTCCAGTCTGTGTACATCCCTGCGGTTGAAGTGCCTCGCCATCATCCCAGCCCCGGGGTCCCCAGCGCGAGGACAGGGGCTGCAACAAGTCGTTTCACGGTCGCCGCGGGCGGGGGGCTGGGGGAGTAGGCCAAAGGAAGGCCGCATCACCCTCCCGTGAGCGAAACAATCACCACACCGGCGGGGTTCACGATCACTCCAGAAGCCGATGGGTCCTATCGCATCTGCGACCCCCACCGCCATTGCCTCAAGACCAAGACGCTTTGGGAAGCCCAGCAACGGGTGCGGCGGGCGGAGCTGTGTCATCGGGATTTGACGGAGGAGGACGGCACCCTGCCAAGGGGCTGATCCACCTACCTTGGGATCGCCCCATGGGCTGGCGTGCCAAGGATCCCATGACGCTTTCGCCTTTCGCCCTCGATCCCCTGCCGACCGCGGCCGGCCCCCAGCCGGTGCGGTACGTCTTGCGGCGTCTCACGCCCGAGACAACGGGGACGCCCAGGTCGGGGGCGCCGCCGAGCCCAGGGGCCACCGCCCCGAATGCTGCGGTCTACCTGGGCCTCAACCCCAGCGATCAGAGCCTGCGGGAGGACTGCCCATTGCACGAGGCCCATCCCTTCCGCACCCATGAGGCGGCCCTGCGCGCGGCCCTGGAGCTCAATCGCCTCGGCCGCGGCCCCCTGGATGTCGTCAAGGTGGGGCTGGCCTGAACGGCCGTTTGTGACGGTTCTCGGCGGAGACGGCTGGACTCGATAGGGTCAAGACAGCGGCAGTCCAGCCATGAAACGCCAGCACCAGCGCACGCTTGAGGCCCTCTTCAGCCACCCTCTCGTCCATGGTTTGCGCGCCTCCAAGGTGGAGGCGCTGTTTCACGCCCTCGGCGCCGAGGTGACGCCGCTGGAGGGACGCCGGATTGGGATTCGCCTGCCTGGGGGCCAGGAAACCTGGCTCCAGCTGGGCGAAGGCGTGCACCACCCCGACCTGGATGCCGATGCCGTGCTGCGGGTGCGTCACCTGCTGGAGGCGGCGGGGGTGACGCCCCAACACCCGGAGGCGGAGCCCGCCAGCCCCCGGGGCGATCAGAGCCGCCGGCTGGTGATCCACCTGGATCACCACCGCACCGACCTGTACCGGCTGGAGGGCGAGGAGGTGGAGCATGGGCAGCTCACCCCCCATGGCGTTTGGGGCAGCGGCGAGACCCTCAGCCACCGCCATGATCGCGACATCGCGGGCCAGAAGGCGCCCCGCGATTACGACTACCTCAGCCGCATCATGGCGGCCATGGAGGAGGCGGACGCCGTGCTGCCGCTGGGCCATGGCACGGGGGAAAGCGACATGCGCCAGCTGCTGCTGGCCCATGTGCGCCGTCACCGCCCCGATCTGCTCGAACGCCTGGTGGGGGTGGAAACCCTGGCGATCGCCGATCCCAGTGAGGGGCAACTGCTGGCCGTGGCGCGGGAGCATTTCGGCAACCTGCCCCAGCGCCGGCCGCTGGTGATTCCCGGCCAAGCCGTCTGAAGCACGCGCCGCGCGGCGAGCCCTGGCAAGGCAACTCCTGGCAGACGGCGCGGGCTGGCTGGGGCATCTCTCCAGGCGGGCGATTTGTGCCGAGGGCCGTGGTGGACCCGACGCCCCAACCCGCGACAGTACACTTGTACCGAATCCGTGAGGGCCATGGAGCGTCCCCATCCCCCTTTCCCCCGCCCGGAGGCCAGCGGGGACTGGCCCTGGCTGGATCACGGGCTGTTGATCCCCGCCAGCAGCGCCAGGGTCTGCATGACCTGCCATTGGTTTTGCCACCACAGCGCCCCCCACGCCATCCCCCAACTCGCCTGCGCGAAGCATCAGGCGCTGCTGGCCCATGGGGAACACCTCACCCATCGCTGTGGCAGCTGGAGCGACAGCCAGGAACGCCAGGAGGACTGGGCGGCGGCGGTGGCCTGAGGAGGACTGGGCCGCGCGACAGGCCCACGGGGACTGGTGCCGGGGCGGCGGCACCTGGCACCCTTGAGGGGTTCTCCGCGTGGAGCCAGGCCCGTGGCGGTGCGCTCCGTGTTGCTCCTGGGAGATCCCCGCCTGCGGCAGGTCTCCGCGCCCGTGCCGGAGGACGGCTTTGGTGGCGAGTCCCTGGCGGCCCTGCTCGCCGACCTGCGCGACACCATGGCCGCCCGGGACGGCGCGGGCCTGGCGGCGCCCCAGATCGGCGTGCCCTTGCGCGTGGTGATCTACGGGTTCCGCCACAACCCCCGCTATCCCGAGGCCCCACCCATCCCCGAGACCGTGCTGATCAATCCCCAGTTGACGCCGGTGGGATCCGACACCCAGCTGGGCTGGGAGGGATGCCTGAGCGTGCCGGGATTGCGCGGGCGGGTGGAGCGCTGGCAGCGGGTGCGGCTGGCCTGGCGGGATCCCGACGGCGCGGCGCGGGAGAGGGTGGTGGAGGGATTTGAGGCCCGCGTCGCCCAGCACGAGTGCGACCACCTGGACGGCGTGCTCTTCCCCGATCGCCTGCACGATCCCCACGCCTTCGGGTTCAGCGACGCCCTGCGCTCGGCCGGGCTGATCTGAGGGCTGGACGGGGGGGTTCAATCCTGACCACGACCCACCTGGGCTGCTTCCCCCAAGACGTCTTCGAGGCGACCTTGCCGGAGAAGATCCAAGGGGGTGGAGCCGCCAAAGACCGGATGGGGCTGTTGCGGCCAGCGTGCCTTGGCCAGGTTGGAGAGCTGCGGAGCCTGCAGCACCTGGGCCAGGCCATCGATCACACCGTTGGGGCCATCGGCGTCGAACGGCCAGAGTTGGGGAGGTCCATTTCCCCTTGTCAAGGATCCCCAGAAGGGTACCGGCCCTGAGGCGATCGCGCACCGTCTGGCTGCTAGCGGCAGCGAGGGGATCGTTCACCTCGGCTGTGTTGATGGTGGAGGCCAGAAGCTGGTAGCGGAGGGCAAAGCTGCGGGAAGAGCAACCTTGATTCGCTTGGTGATCAAGCGCTCTGGGTCAGAGAGACTAAAACCCAGAGAAAATAAAGCTCGAGC
>JAYKIG010000086.1:0-25046 GCA_035286045.1 Cyanobacteriota bacterium
TGAACGAGGCGGCCACCCGGGTGCAGGTGGACGGCAAGGAGCTCAGCGCATCCCAGCTTCTCGAGCGTTTTCTCTTCCCACCCGCCCAGCAGCACCAGCCGGTGGCCAAGCTCTCCGGCGGGGAGCGTCGCCGGTTGCACCTGTGCCGTCTGTTGATGGAAGCCCCCAACGTGCTCCTGCTGGATGAACCTACCAATGATCTGGATGTGGCCACCCTGGCGGTTTTGGAAGACTTTCTTGAGGATTTCCGCGGTTGCGTGGTGGTGGTGTCCCACGACCGGTGGTTCCTCGATCGCACCGTCGATCGCCTGTTTGTGCTGGGGAACGGCCAGATGCGGCGATTTGAGGGCAACTACAGCGCCTATCTCGAGGCACAGAAGGCCTCCTCCGCCCCCGCTGCTGTGCCGTCCAGAGCGGCCACCCCCTCTCCTTCGCACCCATCGCGACCCCGCGGAGGATCGGGGGGGCCTCAGCGGCTCAGCAACAAGGAAAGTAGGGAACTGGACGCTCTCGAACGGGATCTCCCCCATTGGGAGGAGGAACGGCGCTCTTTAGAGGAGCAGATCGCCCTGGTAGGAGCGGCTGTGTCGTTCAGCGAACGCGAGCATCTCAGCAACCGACTGGCCGAGCTGGTGGAGCGGATCGCAGCGGCGGAGGAGCGCTGGCTCTCCCTCAGCGAGCGGGTGGTGGCGAACGCCTGACAGGCCTCAGGCCGGCCCGCCATTGGCGTTGTTTGGAATGGCGGTTGTGGGCTCCTGCTGTGGTCAGCACCAGCGCACATGGTGCTGTCGCATGGTCGACGGGCCCCGTAAGGTGGGCCGCGTGAACTTCCGCCGGCAACCGCGGCCGTCTGTCATGAAAAGCATCGACGAGCACATCCAGAAGGACAAGCAAGACATTGAGCAAGCCCGAGCTGCTGGAGATGTCGGCAAAGTCCGTCACCTGGAGGAGGAACTCAAGGGCCTTGAGGAGTTCAAGTCGCACCATCCTGAGGACAGCCACGATCCCACTCCCCTTGAAGTGTTCTGCGACCTGAATCCCGAAGCCCCCGAGTGCCGGGTTTACGACGACTGATCAGCTTCCAGATGCTGCCAGACTGCCTCCTTCAGGGGATCCAACCCCTGGGAGGTGGCCGCAGAGATCAGGAGAGGTCTTCTCTGAATCCAGGCTTCTCCCGCCCATTGCTCCACGGCAGCCACCTTTTCCCTCTGGATGGCTTCATCCAGCACATCCCCCTTGTTGAGCACCACCAGGCGGGGTTTGTCGGCCAGCCCGTGGCCGTAGCTTTCTAGTTCCCTTTCCACCACGGTCAGATCGGCCACCACATCCTCTGAATTGGCATCGAGAAGATGCACCAATAGCCTGGTGCGCTCGATGTGCCTGAGAAACTCGTGGCCCAGGCCTGCCCCTGCGGACGCTCCCTCAATCAAACCGGGGATATCGGCAAACACGGTGCCATCCCCGCTGGGCTTGCGCACCACGCCCAGATTGGGCACCAGGGTGGTGAAGGGATAGTCGGCAATCTTGGGTCTGGCTGCCGAGAGCACGGAAATCAGGGTGCTCTTGCCTGCGTTCGGCAGGCCAATGATGCCCACCTCCGCCAGGAGCTTGAGCTCGAGCTGGAGCATCCATTCCTCCCCATCCTTTCCCTCGGTGTGGCGCTCCGGGGCCCGATTGCGGTTGCTCAGGAAGTGGGCGTTGCCCAGCCCCCCGCGCCCGCCCATGGCCACCGCCAGTTCCTCGCCCGGCAGGGTGAGATCCCCAAGCAGGATTCCCGTGCGGGCATCACGCACCTCCGTGCCACAGGGCACGGGCACCATCAGGTTGGGGCTGCTGGCGCCGGTGCAGCGGTTGGGGCCGCCCCGGACGCCATCGCCAGCCGCAAACAGGCGCTTGTACTTGAAATCCAGCAGGGTCTGGAGATTGTTGTCGGCGCGCAGCACCACATCGCCACCCTTCCCCCCATCCCCACCGGAGGGCCCCCCTGCGGGGACATATTTCTCACGCCGAAAGGCGGTGATTCCGTCGCCGCCGCGGCCGCCGCGCACCGTGATGCGGGCCTGGTCAATGAACTGCATTGGAGCAACCTTAGGATCCGCCCGTCGGAGCACAGGTTTGGCCGAGGTTCGGTTTGCACAGGTGAGCAAGACCTACCCCCCCCGGCGGGGCGGGGAGCCCGTGACCGTGCTGCATGAGCTGGATCTGGCCATCGCCGACGGGGAATTCCTGGTGCTGGTGGGCCCCTCGGGCTGCGGCAAGAGCACCCTGCTGCGGCTTTTGGCGGGGCTCGATCGCCCCACCCGTGGGGAGATCTATGTGGCCGGCCGGCCCGTGAGCGGGCTCCAGCCCTCCCAGCGGAATGTGGCGATGGTGTTCCAGAGCTATGCGCTCTATCCCCACCTGTCGGTGGCCGACAACCTGGGATTCGGCCTGCGCCGTCGGCAACCCCGCTCCCTGGTCCAGCAGCTCCAGGACGGCCTCCATCGCCTCAGCCGCCCCTGGCCCTCCCCACTGCGGGTGGCTTCGGCACGGGAGAACCGGATCGATGGGCGCATCGCCGAGGTGGCGCGGATGCTGGAGTTGGAACCCTTGCTGGAGCGCCTGCCCAAGGAGCTCTCCGGGGGCCAGAAGCAGCGGGTGGCCCTGGGCCGGGCGATTGCCCGCCAGCCCGACGTGTTCCTGATGGATGAACCCCTCAGCAACCTGGACGCCAAGCTGCGCACCGGCACCCGCACCCAGATCGTGGAGCTCCAGCGTCAGCTGGGCACCACCACGGTGTATGTGACCCACGACCAGGTGGAGGCCATGACCATGGGCCATCGCATTGCCGTGCTCTATCAGGGCCGCCTTCAGCAGCTGGGCACCCCCCTGGAGCTCTACCGCCAGCCGGCCAATCTTTTTGTGGCCCAGTTCATCGGCAGCCCCCCCATGAACCTTCTTCCGGTCGAGGTGGTGGGGCCTGGGCTTCTGCTGGTGGCGGGCAAGAAGTTTCCGCTGCCTCCCTCCCTGGAGCCCCTGGTGGCCAGCCGCCAGGGGGAGATGCTCACGGGCGGGTTAAGGCCGGAGCACTTGCGGCTGGCCCCCTCCGCCAACCGCAACCTCCCCGCCGAAGTGAGTCATGTGGAGGCTCTGGGCAACGAGCAGCTGCTCACCTGCCGGCTCATGGATGGCCACCACTTGGTGCACGTGCGCAGCGGGCCGGATCAGGAGGCACGGGTGGGGGAGACGCTCCATCTGGAGGTGGAACCCACAGGATGGCGCCTGTTTGATGGGGCAGGGGAGGCCCTGCTTCCCCCTCCACCGCCGGAGCACGAAGCCAACCGCCGGGAGCCCCAGCTGCCCAGGCTGGGCTGATCCCGCCCCTGGCTGTTCAGGCAGTCCAGCGCGTTGGAGCAGGGCGGAGCGCCTTACTTCACCCACACCACGCTGCAACCGGCCCCCCCATCGCCCTTCTCGGCGTCGCTCACCCTCTCGACGTAGGGCACGGATTCCAGCCAGGCCCGCAGGCCCCGCTTGAGCTTGCCGGTGCCAATGCCGTGGATCACCCAGACAGGTCCATTGGCTCCCCGCAGCCGTTCCTCCACCGCCGCCTCCGCCTCGTGCACCCGCAGGCCGCGCACATCCACCGTGTTGCGCTCTGTGCGCACCTCCGGGCCACGGCTGGCCGGGTTGCGGCGGCTGCGGATAGCCACCACCGGCTGGCGGGGCTCCGGTGGAGTGGCCTTCTCCCCGTGTAGGCCCTCGATGGCGGTGAGTTCCAATGTGAGCCGCATCAGGCCGCACCGCACCGTGAGCTCCTGTCCATCGTCGGCCAGAGCCAGCACTTCGCCGGCTTTGCCGAGGGAGAGCACCCGCACCCGCTCACCCACCTTCGGCAGCCAGCCCTGATGCTCCCGCCTCTCCGGTGTGGGCCGGTGGGCCTCCTCCAGTTTCCGCAGCCGCTGGCCCACCTGCCGGGCAGCCTCCCCCGCCTCCGCTGCCTGGGCTCTGCCGGCCTGGCGGAGGCGCCGGATCAACCGCCGCACCTCCCCCTGGCCGGCGCGGATGGAGCGCTCCAGCTCCTGGCGACGTTGCTCCTGAAGCTCGGCGCTCTGTTCTTTCTGCTGCTGCCAGCGCTCCAGCAGTTCCTCATGGAGGAGTTCGGTGCGGGCCAGCAGGGCCGCGGCCTCCTCGGCGGCCTCCTGCTGGCGCTGGCGCTGGCTCTCCAGCCCGGCGATCACCGCATTCGCATCCCCCTCCCCGCTGGGCCCTAGCAGGGCCTGGGCCTCCTCGATCACGGAGGGCTCCAGTCCCAGCCGGGTGGCGATGGCCAGGGCGTTGCTGCGGCCCGGGATGCCCCACTGCAGGTGGTAGGTGGGGGAGAGGGTGTCCACATCGAAGGCCACCGAAGCATTCTCGAAGCGGGGATCGGCGTATTTGAGGGCCTTGAGCTCGCCGAAGTGGGTGGTGGCGATGGTGAGGGAGGCGCGTTCCGCCAGCTGGCGCAGCAGGGCCATGGCCAGGGCGCTGCCCTCGGTGGGGTCGGTGCCGGCGCCCACCTCATCGAGGAGCACGAGGGAGGCGCCGGGCGGGGCCCCTTCGCCCGCTGGGAGGAGCGCCTCCAGGATGCGGGCGATGCGGCGGATGTGGCCGCTGAAGGTGGAGAGGTTCTGCTGGAGCGACTGCTCGTCGCCGATGTCGGCCAGCACCTGGGCGCACCAGGGCAGCTGGGGCGTGGCGCTGCACGGCAGGAACAACCCAGCGCGGGCCATCAGGGCCGCCAGCCCCACGGCCTTGAGGGTTACGGTTTTGCCGCCGGTGTTGGGGCCGGTGATGGCCACCACCCGTACGGGCTCAGCCACCCGCACGCTCACCGGCACCACAGGTCGGCCTGCCTCCCTGCGCTCCTGCCACAGCAGCAGGGGGTGGCGCAGGCCCTCCAGGGCCCAGGGCGCCAGGGGATCCGTGGAGAGCTCCGGCCGCAGGCCCCCCAGCCAGGCCCCATAGCGGGCCCGGGCCAGGGCGGTTTCCAGGCGAAGCAGCACGGCCTGGAGGTGCTGCAAAGCTTCGCTCTGCATGCCCACCAGCGCGCTCAATTCCCGCAGCACCGCTTCCTCCAGCTCCCGCTCCTGGCCTTCCAGCTCCCTGATGCGGTTGCCCAGGGGGATCACGGCCTGGGGTTCGAGGAACACCGTGCTGCCCGAGGCGGAACTGTCGTGCACCAGCCCCTGCAGCTGGGCGACCGCGCCGGCCTTCACCGCCAGCACGGGGCGGCCGTTGCGCTCGCTGATCACCGTGTCCTGCAACGTCGGTGCCCACCGGCGCAGCAGGTCCTGGAGTCGCTCCCGCCGCTCGGCCCGCACGCCAGCCAGCTGGCGACGTAGGCCCTGCAGGGCCGGGCTGGCCCGATCCGCCACCCGGCCTCCCTCTTCCAGGCAGAACTGGAGCCGCTGCTCCAGCTCCGGGGACGTGCGCAGGTTGTCGATCAGGGCGGTGGTGATTGGCCTCAGGGTGGGCTCATCGATCTGGCGCCGCAGACGCCGGGCTGCGGCCAGGGTGGTGGCCACCTCCAGGAGGGGCTCCCCTAAGGCGGTGCCCCCCTTGGCACAGAGATCCACGGTGTGGCGCAGGTCGGCCACGCCCTGGAAGCTCAGGCCCCCCTCAGTGAGGCCATCAAGGGCGAGGAGTTCGCTGGTTTCAGCCAGGAGTTCCTGGCTCTCGGCGACGGAGACGCCCAGAGGAAGGGCCTCCATATGGCGTCTGCCTGCCGGCGTGGCGGCAAAGCTGGCCACCTGGTTGCAGAGGCGCCGCCATTCGAGCAGCACCAGCGCCTCCGCCTGAATGCCGTCGCTCACGCCGCGCCGCTGGGGTAGGTGAGGGGGATGGGGGTGGCGCCGACGTTGGAGGGCAGCCCTTCTTCGGGTTCGTAGAGGAGCTCCAGCCAGTTGCCCTCCGGGTCTTGCATGTAGAAGGAGGCAGTGCCGTCCCGGTGGTTGTGCACAGGGCCGCAGCTGTGGCCACGGGCCACCAGCTCCTCCCGGGTCTGGTCCACGGCGGCGCGGTTCTGGAAGTGGAAGGCGAAATGGGGACCGGCGGCCTTGTAGGTGGGGCTGAGCAGGGCGATGCCTTCACCGGTGTGGGGCCATTGCAGGTAGGCCCAGTCGTCGGCCTCCCAGGTGAGGCGCAGGCCCAGGGCGGTGTAGAAGGCCTTGGCTCGATCCATGTCCTGCACCCGCAGGGCCACGTGGCCGAGGCGATGGACGGCGGCGGGCGCCATGGCGGAACACATCACTGGGGCCATTCTCCCGCAGGGGGCAGGCTGTTGCGGGCGGGCGCCCTCACCAGAGTGTCTGCTGCAGGTCGTGCGGGTGATCAACGGCGGCCGGCTGTCACCCAATACTGTTGACTCCTACCCCTCCCTTAACCAGCCTGCGGCTTCGGTGGCGTGGTAGCTCAGGATCAGATCGGCTCCGGCCCGCTTGAAGCAGAGCAGGGTCTCCAGCACCACCGCCCGCTCATCGATCCAGCCCCGTTCGGCCGCCGCCTTCACCATGGCGTATTCACCGCTCACGTTGTAAGCGGCGATGGGCTGGTCGCTCTCCTGGCGCAGGCGATAGATCACATCCAGATAGGCCAGGCCAGGCTTCACCATCAGGATGTCGGCCCCTTCCCCCTCATCGAGCTCGGCTTCCACCAGGGCTTCCCGGCCGTTGGCCGGATCCATCTGGTAAGTGCTTTTGTCTTTCGGGATGGGCTTGCCACCGGAGGGGCGGGGGGCGGAATCGAGGGCTTCGCGGAAGGGGCCGTAGTACGCGGAGGCGTATTTGGCGGTGTAGCTGATGATGCCCACATCGCTGAAGCCCTCCACATCCAGGGCTTCACGGATGGCGCCCACCCGACCGTCCATCATGTCGCTGGGGCCGATCAGGTCGGCGCCGGCTCGGGCCTGGGCCACCGCCTGGCGGCAGAGGATCTCCACGGTCTCGTCATTCAGCACGACGCCGTCGGCGGACACAATGCCGTCGTGGCCGTCGCAGGAGTAGGGATCAAGGGCCACATCGGTCATGATCGCCATCCCGGGATGCACCTGCTTGAGGCGGCGGATGGCCCGGGGGATCAGGCCGTGTTCGTTGAAGCACTCCGCTCCGTCCTCGGTCTTGAGGCCATCAGCCACCTTGGGAAAGAGCACCACGCAGCGGATGCCCAGATCCCAGGCCCGCCCCGCCTCTTCCACCAGTCCATCCAGGCTCCAGCGGTTGGCCCCTGGCATGGACCCGATGGGCTCGTTGCCAGCCCCCTCATGCACAAACAGGGGGTAGATGAAGTCGGTGGGGGCGAGGTGGTGCTCGCGCACCAGGGCCCTCAGGGCCGGGGTGCGCCGCAGGCGCCGCGGCCGGTAGGTGAGCTCCATGGGTGGGAACGTTCTGGCTGGATCCTACGGATCGAAGGCCCTACAGCAACCAGGCCAGCACGGCCCAGATCCCGAGCCCCACGCACGCTGCCCTCTGGCAGAGGGCATCGATGCGGTTGATCTGCCGCCGCACCTGATCCTGCTGGTCGGATGGGGTGGATTCGAAGAGGTTGGAGCTCCACACAAACAGCACAAAGAGGCCCACAGCCACCACGTAGCTGTAGGCGTAGAGCTGGTCAAGAAAGGTGGGATAGGGGGTGGCTGGCAGCTCAGCGCGGTAGGTCTGCTGCAGGAACACCAGGGAGAGGATGGCGGTGGAAGGGATGGCCAGCCGGATTTCGCCCAGGGATCCCTCCAGGCTGGGAGCAAGCAGCACGATGATCATCACGATCAGCAAGGGCAGCCCCCATTTGATGAAGGCGGCCATGACGTTGCTCCCGTACACCACCCGTAGCACCAGTTGGCTGAAGACCCGATGGTTGGTGGTGCCATGGCTCTCAAAGGTGTTCATCCCTTCGTTGAGATCAGCACTCTTGAGGCTGTAGCCCGCCAAATCGCCGTAATCGCCGATCAGTGGCATCAGGTTTGGCGCGAGCTCCAATCGCACGGCCTGGCGATCAAGGCTGAAAACATCCGGGCGCGTTTTGGTCACCAGGGGCAGTTCGATCTTCTCAAAGGGTGAGTCGTGGAGATCAAGAGAATCAATGTAGAAGCGGGCTGAAAAACGAAAGATCTGGCTGTATCGACCCTCAGGATCTTTCTTGGCATTGGCTGCATCTGGCTCAATCTTGGAATTCCATGTTTCCACTTGATTGGTGAATTCCACCAACTGATTGATCGACAGATTTTCTGTCTCAATCAGGTTATTGAGTCGCTGATCCCAAACCAGCCAATACCAGCCATCAGCCGAGAACGTCTGGCTTTCGAGATCCAGATTGTAGATGTTCCTGACGTGGATCCCCATCTGAAGGGGCAGGGCGCTGGCTGGAAACGTCACGCCAGTCGTGCTGCCTCCATGCCGTGGCCCAGAGGAATTCTGGAAGGTGGGTCGGGTGAAGAAGGCCACCGCGAGGAGGAAGACCAGAAGGCCGACCGCCAGGGCCAGCCCCAGCCGTTTGAGGGGCCGCGGGGAAGGGCTCAAAGTTTGGCGGAGGCTACCCATCCCTGGCGCGGATCGGCGCTGCGGGCCTGGCGGAGTTGATGGAGCAACTGGCGTTCATGCTCACTGAGCACCTCCGGGAGCTTCAGGATGGGGGTGAGCAACAGGTCGCCGCGACCATTGCGCAGGGGCCAGCCCTTTCCCTTGAGCCGCAGGCTGCGACCCAGGCTCATGCCCGGTGGCACCTGCACCTTGGCCTCCCCCTCCGGGGTGGCCACCACCACCTCACCACCCAGGGCCAGTTCATCGAGGCTGAGGGGCAGCTCGGCCCGTAGCTGGTCACCGTCGAGACGCCAGATGGGATGGGGTTGGAGTTCGATCTGCAAATAAAGATCGCCCCTGCGGCCCGTTCCGGGCTGCAGGTTGCCCTTGCCCTTCAGCCGAAGGCGGCCCCCGGGTTTCACCCCCGCCGGGATGCGCACCTCCACCCGTTCCTCGTTCACCGCCAGCGCGCGCTCGCAGCCGCGGAAGGCATCGCTGTAGGAGAGGGTGAGAGTGGCTTCGGCATCGAGGTTCACAGGGGTGGAACGCCCCCCTCCGCCGGGGAACCCCCCTCCGAAACCGCCCGGGAAGCCCCCGCTGAAGCCCCCCGGGAAACCGCCGCCAAAGCCGCCACCCCCACTGCCCGGGCCGCCGAAGCGGCCGAGAAGGTCGTTGATGAACTCGTCGAAGTTTCCGTAGCGGCTGAAATCCACATCAAAGCCGCCGCCGCCGCCGGGGCTGCCCATCTGGCTCCAGTACTGGCCGAACTGTTCGTAACGACGCCGTTTCTCTGGGTCGGAGAGCACCTCGTAGGCCTCGCTGATCTCCTTGAAGCGGGCCTCGGCGTTCTTGTCGCCGGGGTTTACATCCGGGTGATATTGGCGGGCGAGCTTCCGGAACGAGCGCTTGATTGTTTCCGCATCAGCCCCACGCTCCACCTCCAGCACCTTGAAGTAGTCGCGATAGCCGTTGGCAGCCATGGTGAGCCTCCCCTGCCATCCATTCTCTCAGCCCACTCCAGCCCAGTGGCGGGGATGGATGGGGGGAAGGCCGAACGGGGCGGGCCTTCCCCCTAGGGTGTCGACTGGTTCCTTTACCTCCGCCGATGCTGGTGCCACCGCCTTTCAGACGGGTTCCAACCCTGATCAGCGCGCTTCTTGCCCCCCTCGTATGGGCCTTCGGAGCCGCCATGGTGCCGGCGGTCCTGGGGGCGACCCCAGGCGCCACCACCACGCCCACCCTGGGGCCGGCGCTGCAGGCGTCGTCTGCCGATCAGTTGGCTCTGGTGGAGCACCTCCGCCTGAAGGGCGCGATCTTTTATGGCGCCTGGTGGTGCCCTGCCTGCTTCAAACAGAAGAATCTCTTTGGCCAGCAGGCGGGCAACCAGCTTCCCTACGTGGAGTGTGAAAAAACCGATGAGCAGCGGGAACGGTGCGGAAAAGCCGGCATTGCCGCCTACCCCACCTGGGTGATGGGCAGCCAGCGGCTGGAGGGGGTCCAAACCCTGGAAGACCTCCGCCGCTGGAGTGGCTTTACGGGGTCGCGCTAGACGATAACGGGCTGGGCGAGCAGGTTGGTGGAGGTGGTGAGGCCAACCTGGCGCAGACGATCCTCGAGATGGCGCGCCGCGCTGGGATGGCCTCGGAACACGATGGCGCTTCCCGTGCGCTGCAGCAAGGAATCCAGCCGTTGCGCCTCATGGTCGGCAAGGTTTTCCACGGCCTGGAGGAGTTGGCTCACCACGGGGCGCAGGGCTAGAAGCACCGATACCGTCGCGATCGGCTCCAGCGCAGCGCGTTCCTGCACAAGGGCTGGAAGAAGGAGAGCGGAAGCCATGGGACAGAAAGCAGGAATGGATCCCAACTTATGGGCTGCCATCTGGTGGGGGCAGGGGGGAAGATCCCTTTCAACCGGCCTTGACAGATTCGTAGCGCCTCAGGATCCATTTCTCGATGGGAGTCCCGCCGATCACGTGAATGTGCAGGATGGCTTCGATCCGCTCGGGGGTCACGCCGCCGTAGACGATGCCTTCGGGCCAGATCAGCAGCACGGGGCCTTCACCGCAGATGCGCAGGCAATCGACCTTGCTGCGCAGCACGATGCCGCCGGGGCGCTCCGGATGCTCCAGCCCCAGTTCCCGTACCAGCCGCTTGAGAGTGTCCCAGCTGGCGGCCCCCACGGCGGGATCAGGACAGCAGAGCGCCTTGGTTGGCGTGGCGCAGAGCAGCAGGTGGTGGGAGACGGGAATCACGCCGGCAGCGCCGCCGGGGCCCTGGCGCTCAGCCGGGCTGCAGCCTCCCGCACCGCCTCCCGGGCCCAGGTGTCCACCGCCACCACGTCGGACAGGGAGGGATGGGCCATGAGGTCGGCCTTGTGGCGCTCGCACACCCGCTCGATCAGCCGCGGGATATCGAGGAAATGCACCCGCTCCTCTAGAAACAGGGCCACGGCCTGCTCGTTGGCGGCGTTCATCGCTGCTGGCATGGTTCCGCCCGCCCGGCCCGCCGCGTAGGCCAGCTCCATGCAGGGGTAGCGGGCCGGATCCGGTTGGCGGAAGGTGAGGGCACCCACCTCGGTGAGATCCAGGCGCCGCCAGGGGGTTTCGATCCGCTCGGGCCAGCTCAGGCAACAGAGGATTGGCAGTTTCATGTCGGGCCAGCCCAGCTGGGCCAGCACGGAGGAATCGGCCAGCTCCACCATCGAATGGATGATCGATTGAGGGTGGATCACGATGTCGATGTGGTCGTAGTCGAGCCCGAACAGGTAGTGGGCCTCGATCACCTCCAGGCCCTTGTTCATCAGGCTGGCGGAATCCACCGTGATCTTCCGCCCCATCGTCCAGTTGGGATGGCTGGTGGCATCGGCCACCGTGGCCTTGGCCAGATCGGCCGGATCCCAGTCGCGGAACGCGCCGCCGGAGGCGGTGAGCTGGATGCGGCGCAGGCCCGGCGTGGGGCGGCCGATGCAGAGCCGGGCCGTGTCGGGCCAGGGTGTGCCCTGCAGGCACTGGAAGATGGCCGAGTGCTCCGAATCGGCCGGAAGCAGCCGGCTGCCGCTCCTCTCCAGCTCCGGCAGCACCACGGGCCCCGCGGCGATGAGGGTTTCTTTGTTGGCCAGGGCCAGGTCCTTCCCCGCTCGGATGGCCGCCAGGGTGGGCAGCAGGCCCGCGCAGCCCACGATGCCCGTTACCACCAGGTCGGCCGTGGGCCAGGCTGCGGCGGCCTCCAGCCCCTCATTCCCCCCCAGGATCTGGGGCATCCGGGGCGGACGCCGCTGGGGCTCCAGGGAGGCGAGCCGCTCCTGAAGGGTCGCCACCTCCTCCCCATCCGCCAGGGCCACCACCTCGGGCCGGTGCCGCAGGATCTGCTCGATCAGCAGATCCAGGTTGCGGTTGGCGGTGAGGGCCACCACCTGGAAGCGAGCGGGGAACTCCTCCACGATCTCCAGGGTCTGGGTGCCGATGGAGCCCGTGGAGCCCAGCACGCTGATGGCCTTCATCTCACCCTCTCCGCCGGCGAAGGTGCCCAGTCTCCCACCGCCCGCGGCGGGCCGGCGCGGTTGACTGGGCCGAACGGAGTGCACCCCATGGCCTGGCTGGATCGCTGGAACTTCATCGCCCGGGCCCGGCTGGAGCGGGAGCTCTGGGATGCCTTTGAACGGGGCGAGGATCCGGAGGCTCTCGTGGCCCAGGCGGCCCAGGAGGCGGAGGGCGGGGGAGACGACCAGCGCTTTCGCCTGGAGGTGTGGCGCAGCACCCTGATGCGCATCCGCAAGATTGAGTCGCTCATGAGGGATCAGCGGCCACCAGCAGGGCCACCGCCAGGCTCGTCACCAGCCCCGCCCCCGCCCGCAGCAGATCCAGACTGAGATCCGCCAGGATCGCCTGGGCCGGACGCCCAAGCCCCCTCCACCCCAGCCCCAGCTCCCGGCCCGCCAGGAGTCCCAGAAACAGCCAGGACGTGCTCATCGGCAGCCGGTTGCCCCCCAGGAAGGCCAGTAGCACAAGGCTGGTGAGCAGACTGATCATGGTGGTGGAGCGGGGATCCTCCACCCGGCTCTTGCTGGCCAGCCTTCCCTGGATCGGGCCCCCGCCCAGGGCCACCACCAGCCCCACGGCCCCGCAGAGCACCACCAGGCTGACGAGCAGTTCCGGCAGGCTGAGCCTGCGGGGCAGATAGACGTAGATGTTGGCCAGATCCTGGATCAGCCACTGGCACCAGAGGGTTCCCGTGGTTAGCCATTGCAGGGAGAGCCAGAGGTTGGCTCCCTGTGCGGGAGCTCCAGGCTCCGCTGGCGTCCCCTCCAGCCGGGGCGCGAGGAGGCCATAGACCAGGGCCCCCACGAGAAAGGCCACCCCATAGCCCGCCAGGGACTTCTGCACCATTCCCCCCAGCTGCAGGGGGGCCAGGGCCGTGAGCACGAGGAAGGAGGTGCTCACGGGCAGGCCCAAGCGGGTGAGGGCCAGCAGGCTCAGCAGGGGCAACAGGTCGATCCCGCGCCAGTGCTCCGGGAGGGGAAACCGCTCCAGCCGGCCCCAGGCCGGATCCCCCTCGCCTGCCCACCAGCTGAGCAGGAGCACGGCGCAGAGCACTCCGGCGAGAAACAGCCCCTGAGCCAGCCGGTTGCCTCGCCAGCGCTGGGCCGCCAGAAAGGGCCCCAGGGTCTGGAGGGCGTCATTGCCCATCACCGCCAGGCTGGCCAGGCCGAAGGCCGCCAGCGGCAGGGGACTCACTCCCGGATCCAGACGGTGATCTCGCCAGGTTTGTCCACCAGCTCCACCCCCTGATTCCGCAGCTCGGCCCGGATGCGATCCGCCTCCGCGAAGTTGCGGGTCGCCTTGGCCGCCCTGCGCTGCTCCACGAGCGCCTCGATGGCCTCCGCTGCCAGCCCATCCCCTGCTGCCAACGGGCTCTCCTCCTCCGCCTGAAGCCCCAACACCCCCGCCAGCTCCACCAGCAACCGCCAGCGGGGCTCGAGCTCCCGCTGGGTGGCCGTTGGCGGTTCGTTGATCTGAAGCTGGTTGGCAAGGGCTCTCAGGGGGCGGGCCAGCTCAAACAACTCGCCGAGGGCGGCGGAGGTGTTGAGGTCATCGTCCATGGCGGCGATGAAGCCCTCCCGGCTGCCGGCCAGCTCCGGGTTGAGGACCTCGGGTTCGCTCCCCCCAGCGCCAGCCCAGCCCAGCAGCTCCCCATGGCGTGCGCCCAGGGAGAGGGCGGCATTGAGGCCCTTCCATCCGGTGCCGGCCGCCTCCAGGGCTGCTGCCACAAAATCCAGCGGTTTGCGGTAGTGGGCCTGCAAGACGAAGAAGCGCAGGGTCATCGGGCTGACGCCGCTCTCAAGAAGGGCCCGGATGGTGGTGAAGTTGCCCAGGGATTTGGACATCTTCTCCCCGCCCACATTCACCATGCCGTTGTGCAGCCAGTAGTGGGCCAGGGGTTTGCCACTCGCCGCCTCCGACTGGGCGATTTCGTTCTCGTGGTGGGGAAAGATCAGATCGGCCCCGCCGAGATGCAGATCGATGGTGTCACCCAGCTCCTGGCGCACCATCGCTGAGCATTCGATGTGCCACCCCGGCCGGCCTGGCCCCCAGGGGGAGGGGAAGCTGGGTTCCTGGGGTTTGGCGCCCTTCCAGAGGGCGAAGTCGAAGGGGTGATGCTTGCGGGCTTCCTCCTCCGCCCGCACCCGCCCACTGGCGCCCTCCTCCTGCTGCTGCAGATCCCGCCCACTGAGTTTTCCGTACTGGGGATAGCCCATCACGGAAAAATACACATCGCCATCGGCCCCATAGGCCATGCCCTTGCTCTGCAGTTCACCGATCAACTGGCGGATGCCGTCCAGGCAGCGGGTGGCCCTCGGCATGCGATCGGGCGGCAGGATGTTGAGGTGGCCCAGATCCTCCAGGGCCCGCTGCAGGTTGCGTTCGCTCACCTCTTCCATGGTGCTGCCCTCCTCGGCGGCCCGCCGCAGGATCTTGTCGTCGATGTCGGTCACGTTCTGCACGTACGTCACCGCGTAGCCCCGCCAGATCAGGTAGCGCCGCAGCACATCCCAGACGATGTAGCTGCGGGCGTGGCCCAGGTGGCAGAGGTCGTAGACCGTGATGCCACAGCAGTAGATCGACACCCGTCCGGGCTCGATGGGCTCGAAGGGCTCCAGGCGACGGGTGAGGGTGTTGGTGAGCCTCAGCGGCAAGGGCACATCCGGCCGAGGGCCGGCGCTGACTTCCAGAAGGCACCGTAGGCGGGCGCCTGACTTCAGATCCTGCCCGACAGGCCGATGCGCTCCCCGCCGTACTGGGCCCGCTGGCGCACGGCTCGGCACCAGGGCTCCTGGGCCAGATACCAGGCCACGGTTTTCGCCAGGCCCTCTTCAAAGCTGTGGCGGGGACCCCAGCCCAGCTCCTCCGTGATCCGTGCCGGATCGATGGCGTAGCGGCGGTCGTGGCCGGGCCGGTCGGTGACCGAGGTGATCAGCTGGCTGTGGGGCGCTCCCTGGGGATGGAGCTCGTCCATCAGGGTGCAGATGGCGTCCACCACCTGGCGGTTGGTGCGTTCCCCGTGGCCGCCCACGCAGTAGCTGCGGCCGCTCTCCCCCCGGGTGGCGGCCAGCAGCAGGGCATCCACGTGGTCTTCCACATACAGCCAGTCGCGCACATTCAGTCCATCGCCATAGACGGGTATGGGCTCGCCGGCCAGGGCCTTGAGGATCACCACGGGAATGAGCTTCTCGGGAAACTGCCAGGGGCCGAAGTTGTTGCTGCAGTTGGTGAGCACCACCGGCAGGCCATAGGTGTGGTGCCAGGCACTCACCAGATGGTCGCTGGCGGCCTTGCTGGCGGAGTAGGGGCTGCGGGGGTCGTAAGGGGTGGTTTCGGAGAATCGGCCCTCCGCCCCGAGCGAACCGAATACCTCATCGGTGCTGATGTGGTGCAGACGAAACCGTTCTCTGCGTTCGCCCTCCAGGCCCTGCCAGTGAGCCCGAACAGCCTGAAGGAGGGAGAAGGTGCCCTGCACATTGCTGGCGATGAAGGCCTCCGGGCCTTCGATGGAGCGATCCACATGGCTTTCGGCCGCCAGGTGCATCACCAGATCGGGATCGGCCTGCGCCACCGCCGCCCGGGTGGCGTCCCCATCGGCCAGGTCCACCTTCAGGAGCTGGTGGCGACTGTCGGGTCCGTCGCTGGGTTCGCCGGCCTCCGCCAGCAGGGCCTCGATGCTGGTGAGATCGCTGGCGTAGCCGAATTTGTCGAGGTTGTATACGGTGCACTCGCTCTCCCGCAGCAGGCGGCGCACCACGGCCCCACCGATGAAGCCAGCACCCCCGGTGACCAGGAGCCGGCGGCGTCCGGCAAGGAGAGTGGGGAGATCAAGCATGGGTTTCGGGTGGCGCGATGGGGGCTGGTTTGCAGGTGGTCAAAGGGGGGATTTCAGGCGATGGTGGGCAGGCGGGCCAGCACCTGGAGAAGGGCCTCCCTCCAGTGGATGGGCCTCAGGCCCAGGACCTCGCGGGTGGACCTGCAGTCCAGCAGGGAATAGGAGGGCCGGCGGGCCGGCGTGGGGTACTCCTCTGTTCCGATCGGACGCACCTGGGCGGCCGTGGCCAGAACCCCCCGGGCCACGGCGAGTTCCCCGATGGCCACAGCAAAGTCGTACCAGCTGGCGGCACCCGCATCGCTCCAGTGGTGGAGGCCGTGGATGTTGCGCTGGATCACCTGCCAGCAGGCCGAAGCCAGGGTGTGGGTGGCGGTGGGGCAGCCCACCTGATCGGCGATCACTGCCAGGGAGTCTCCGGCGGTTGCTTTTTGCCGGTGCAACCGGAGCATCGTGAGACAGAAGTTCTGGCCCACGGGGCCATAGACCCAGCTGGTGCGCAACAGGCAGAAGCGCTCGGGGGGAAGGGCTTCCATCACCCGCCGCTCTCCTTCGGCCTTCGTGGCTCCGTACACCCCTAGGGGATCGAGGGCCTGATGGGGCCGATAGGGGGAGCCCTGCTGCCCGTTGAAGACGAAATCCGTGCTGATCTGCAGGAGGTGGCCGCCCGTTTCTGCCAGCGCCTCGGCGAAGGCCCCGGGGGCTTCCCCATTCACCCGAAGGGCCAGCTCGGGCTCGCTCTCCGCCCGATCCACGGCGGTGTAAGCAGCGGCGTTGAGCAGCCATTGGGGCCTGAGTTCCCGCACCAGTTGCCGGCAGGCCGAGGCATCCGCCAGATCCAGGCTCTCTCGCTTCAGGGGGATCAGCTCCAGGCCATCAGGGGGCGCTGCCAGCAGGGCCTGGCCCAGCTGCCCGTTGCATCCGGTGATCAGCACCATCATCGGTGCCGTCATGGAAAGACATCCCCGGCTTGCGCAGCCTCCGCCAGGGTGGGCGCCAGGCGATCCTTGTCCGACACGCCTGGGGCGGCTCCGTCTGGAGAGATTGGCCAGGCAATGGCCAGGGCGGGATCGTCCCAGCGGATGGAGCGCTCGCTGGCCCGGTCCCAGAAATCGGTGGTTTTGTAAAGCACTTCCGCCGTCTCACTCAGCACCAGAAAGCCATGGGCGAAGCCCGCAGGCAGCCAGAGCTGGGAGTGGTTTTCAGAGCTGAGCCGGGCTCCGATCCACTGGCCAAAGGTGGGCGACTGGCGCCGGATGTCGACGGCTACATCAAAGATCTCCCCCAGCACACAACGCACGAGCTTTCCCTGGGCATGGGGCGGCAGTTGGTAGTGAAGCCCCCTTAACACCCCCAGAGAGGAGCGGGATTGGTTGTCCTGCACGAAGGTGGGCACCTCGTTCAGGGGGAGCTCCAGGGCCTCGGCAAAGCGCTTCTGGTTCCAGCTCTCAAGAAAGTAGCCACGGGAATCGCCGAACACCTGGGGGGTGAGCAGCAGGGGGCCGGCCAGGCCAAGGCGCTCAATCTGCATGTGGGCCCTCGAGCAACTGAAGAAGGTAGGTGCCGTAGCCGCTCTTCTTCTGGGGTTCAGCCAGCTGGCCCAGCTGCCTGTCGTCGATCCAGCCCATCCGCCAGGCCACCTCCTCGGGGCAACCCACCTTCAGCCCCTGCCGATGCTCCAGGGTACGGATGTAGCTGGAGGCCTCATGGAGGGAGTCGGGGGTGCCCGTATCCAGCCAGGCCATGCCTCTTCCCATCAGTTCCACCCGCAACAGCCCGGCTTCCAGGTATTGCCTGTTGAGGTCGGTGATCTCCAGCTCCCCCCGAGCTGATGGAGTCACCTGGCGGGCCCGCTCCACCACGGAGCCGTCGTAGAAATACAGGCCGGTGATGGCGTAGCGGGAACGGGGCTGACTGGGTTTTTCCTCGATGCTGATCACCCGGCCTGTGCCGTCGAACTCCACCACCCCATAGCGCTCAGGATCCCTTACTGGATAGGCGAACACAGTGGCCCCCTCGTCCAGGGCCTGGCTGGACTGCAGCTGGGGGATGAGATCGTGGCCATGGAACAGGTTGTCGCCCAGCACCAGGGCAGCGGGGGCGTCCCCCAGGAAATCGGCGCCGATCAGGAAGGCCTGGGCCAGGCCGTCCGGGCTGGGTTGCTCGGCGTACTGGATGCTCACTCCCCAGCTGGAGCCGTCTCCCAAGAGCCGCTGGAACGCTGGTTGGTCACAGGGAGTGGTGATGATGAGCACCTCCCGAATTCCTGCCAGCATCAGGGTGGTGAGCGGGTAATAGATCATCGGTTTGTCGTAAACCGGCATCAGTTGCTTGCTCACCGCGCAGGTGAGGGGGGCTAGCCGGGTTCCGCTCCCACCGGCGAGGATGATGCCCTTTCGATTGGTATGACCCGTTCCCACTGGATGCCCAAGCTCGCCTGAAGTGTCTCACAAATAGGGTTTACTTCGTCTCCATCCAGTTGGCCCCCACCCCCGTTTCGACAAGAAGGGGCACCCGCAGTTGGATCACTCCCTCCATGGTGCGTTTGGTGAGGGCCATCACCTCAGCGAGAGCGTCCGGGGCTGCCTCCAGCACCAATTCGTCGTGCACCTGGAGCAGAAGCCGGGCCGGGAGGTTTCGGGAGTTCAGTTCGTGGTGCAGCTGCACCATGGCCAGTTTGATGATGTCCGCGCTGGATCCCTGGATCGGAGCGTTGGCGGCCGCCCGCAGCTGCTGGGCTTCGAGCCCCCCCCGTCGGGCCCCCTCGATGGGAATCTCCAGGGGATCCCTGCCCCGATGGCGTCCCAGGCCGCCGGGGTCGAAGTGGAAGGTGCGCCGTCGACCGAGGATCGTTTCCACATACCCCCGGCTGAGGGCCAGGCGCTCCTGCATCTCCAGGAAGGCGAACACCTTGGGATAGCGCTGCCGGAAGCGCTGCAGAAACTCCTTGGCACGACCCTGGGGGATGCCCGTTTCCCGAGCGAAGCGCTGCACACCCATGCCATAGATCACCCCGAAGTTGATGGTTTTTCCCAGCCTCCTTTCTTCCGCGCTGATGGAATCTTTTTCCAGGAGCAATCGGGCGGTGAGGGCATGCACATCGTCGCCGTTGTTATAGGCCTCCACCAATACCTCCTCTCCGGAAAGGTGGGTGAGGATGCGAAGTTCAATCTGGGAATAGTCGGCGCTGATCATCTGCCAGCCTTCCTCGGGCAGGAAGGCCTTGCGAATGCGGCGGCTGAAATCCGTGCGAATGGGGATGTTCTGCAGATTGGGATTGCTGCTCGACAAGCGGCCCGTAGCGGTGACCGCCTGGTTGAAATCCGTGTGTACCCTTCCGGTTTCGGGCTCCACCAGGCTGGGCAGGGCATCCACATAGGTGCTGCGCAACTTGCTGAGGATGCGGTGGTTGAGCACCAGGGGAACCACGGGATGGTCGTCCTCCAGCCGCTCCAGCACGGCGGCGTCCGTGCTCCAACCGGTCTTGGTTTTGCGCGATTTCTTGCGGTCGAGCTTCAGGGTGTCAAACAGCAGGGCCTCCAGCTGTTTGGGAGAACTCAGATTGAAGGGCTGGCCCGCCACCTCCTGGGCCTGAGCCTCCAGCTGATCCAGCTGGGCTCCCAGTTCCTGGCTTAGCTCCTGGAGGTAAGCCTGGTCGATGCGGATGCCGGTGGCCTCCATCGTGGCCAGCACGGGCTCTAGGGGGAGCTCCACATCCTTCAGCAGGGCAGGCAGGGCAGACCCCAGGCTCGCCAGTTCGTTGGCCAGCCGGCCGGTGAGGACCCAGGTGAGATGGACATCCATGCCGCAGTACTGGGCGGCAGCGGCGATGGGCACCTCGGCGAAGCTGCTTCCCTTCCCCACCACGGTGGTGTAGCTGTCGGGGGTGAAGCCGAACTCCCGCTGGGCCATGGCCTCCAGGGAATGTTTATCGGCGGGATCCCGCAGGTAGTCCGCCAGGAGGGTGTCCATCACCACCCCGGCCAGGGGCAGGCCATGGCGCATGAGGATCAAGCGGTCGTATTTGGCGTTCTGCAGGGTCTTGGGGTGGGCCGTGCTCCCCAGCCAGGGGCCGAGGGCCTGGAGCACCGTCTCCAGCCTCAGCTGGGATTGGAGCGGCTCAGCGGTGGCCTCGGGCAGCAGAGTGGCGGGGCTTCCCAGACGGTGGCCCAGGGGGATGTAGGCCAGGTCGCGGGGCCCCGCGCCCCAGCACAGACCCAGCCCCACCAGTTCCGCGCGGAAGGGGTTTAGGGAGGTGGTTTCCGTGTCGAGCGCCACGGGGGCCGTGGCCTCCCGGCAGGCCATGAGCTGTTGGAGAAGCCGCTGGAGCTCCTCTTCGCTATGGATGAGGGCGGGGTGGAGTTCCGGCCGGGCTGCCCCGGGTCGATCGCCCTCCGGGAGAAGCCCCCCGGACAGATCGCCGTCGGTCTGGGGATCGGAAGCGGGCTCCTGGGCGGCTCGACCCGCTGCTTTTTTGCCCTTCTTGGCGGGCGCTTCGGCCTCGGAGATGGTGAGGGAGGTCTCGGGGTGCCCGGCGGAAAAGGTGGTGGTGAAACGAGCCGTCTGGCGGAGCAGGCTGAAGAGCTCCAGGGCCTGGAGCCGTTCCCCCAGCCCTTCCGGGTTCACCTGGCCCAGGGGCAACCGGGGGGGAGTGGAAAGGGGCACGTCCCGATGGATGGCGGCCAGATGCCTGGAGCGAAAGGCGCTCTCCCGTCCGTCCTGGAGCTTGGTGCGCAGGCTGGCCTTCTGGGCCTCAAGGGCTGCATAAATCCCATCCAGGCTGCCGTGGGCCTGGAGCAGGGTGATGGCCGTTTTCGGGCCCACTCCCCGCACCCCGGGGATGTTGTCGGAACTATCCCCCGTGAGGGCCTTGAGATCCACCACGTCTTCCGGGGGCACCCCCAGCTTCTCAACCACGCCCTCCCGGCGGATCTCCCGGGGGCCCGAGCCCCGGTTGTTAGGGCCACCTCCCAGGTAGAGCACGGCGATGTCCCGTTCGTCATCCACCAGCTGGAACAGGTCACGGTCGCCGGAAAGGATGCGCACCCTCCAGCCCTCCTTGGCTCCCCTCTCGGCCAGGGTGCCGAGCACATCATCGGCTTCGAAGCCCGGGGCCATCACCAGGGGCAGATCCAGCTGCTCCTGCAGGATCTCCTGGAGGTTCCGGAGATCCTCGAAGAAGTGTTCGGGCGCCACGTCCCGGTTGGCCTTGTAGGTTTCATCCGTCTCATGACGGAATGTGGGTTCGGCGGTGTCGAAGGCAATGGCCACCCCCTCGGGGCGCCATTCGCCACAGGTATCAAGAAGGCTCTTGAGAAAACCGTAGGTGACGCTGGTGGGCACCCCCTCCTTGGTGGCCAGCCCCCCATCCCCGCCCTTGGCGAAGGCATAGAAGCTCCGGAAGGCCAGGGAATGGCCATCGACCAGCAGCAGGAGAGGTTTGGGATCCGCCATGGTCAATTGTTGTTCCGCCCCGAATCGCCACAGCCTGCCAGATCCTTTTCCAGTGCCGGCAGCCTGGATGGGAAGCGCGGGGGCCGCCGCGTTCAGTGCCTGCGGCCAGTACCGCTGGTGGCTGCTGCGCCCCTGCCAGCCGGCGGGCAGCGCCGTGCTGTTTCTTGGATTGAACCCCTCGAGGGCCAACGGGGAGCGGGACGATCCCACCCTGCGCCGCCTGCAGGCCCTGGCGGGCCGCTGGGGCCATGGCCGCCTGCTCGTGATGAATCTCTTTGCCCGGGTGGGACCGGATCCGGCCCTGTTGCGCCGGGCCCCGCAGCCGGTGGGAGAGCACTGCGATCGCTGGCTGGCCACTGGCCTGGCCTGGCTGGCGGCCCAGCCCCCCGCTCCCTGCGGGCCCCCGCCCCGGATCTGGGTGGGGTGGGGGCAGCAGGGGGGGCTCCGAGGCCGTAGCGATCAGGTGTTGGATGGGCTGCGATGCTGGGATGGCGAAGTGGTGTGTGTGGGACTGACCCGCCAGGGCCAGCCCCGCCATCCTCTCTATTGCCGGGCCGACCAACCGCCCCAGCCCTTTGTTGTGGCCCCCTTCCATGTCTCGCATCCTCCGTTGCTATGCCATTCACCTGCTTCTGAGCAGCGGCCATGAGGAAGTGGTGCAGTTTCCTACCCTGGATGCCTTTCAGCAGTGGTATACCAGCGCCCTCCATGGGGGCTCATCCCCGGACACCTTCATCAACGTGCCGATTAGTGAACTGGATGGGGAGTATCTGCTGGTGAGGGCCGGAACCATCATCGGGCTGCGGGTGGAGCCGCTTTACGGCAGCATCGACAACTGAGCAGCGTTTCAGGCCTGGAGGGCAGCAGCCAGCCGCGTCGCGTCTTCGCCGATCTGGTGAAGCAGCTGCCAGGAGGTGAGGAGATCGGGTCCCTGCAGGGATCCCAGCAGGGCCGCCCGCAGGCCTTTCATCATCACGCCCTTCTTCACGCCGGCCGCGGCGGCACCGGCTTCAAGGAGTTGCTGGGCGGCCTGGCTGTCGAGGGGGGAGCCAGGGGCGTGCTGGGCCAGCAGGAGGGCCTGAAGGGCCGCCAGAGCCTGCTGGGATGGGAGTTGCTGCAGCACCTCCCGGGCCTGGGCATCGGGGTGGGGCGCCTCGAAGAAGGGGGCGGCCTGGCTCACCCCATCGCTCAGAAGGGTGAGGGAGGGCCCCAGCAGGGCCGTGAGCTGGAGGAGCCAGGAGTTGGGATAGGGGGTGCTTGTGTCCATAGGGACCTCAGGCAGCCACCCATGGGCGGTCCAGAGGGGTTGGAGCTGCTCCAGCAGCCTGGCCGGAGGCCATCCGTGGAGCACCTGGGCATTGAGCCAGTTGAGCTTTTCCCAGTCGAACCGGGCTCCGGCCCGGTTGACCCGCTCGAAATCAAACACCTGGGCCGCTTCCTCGAGGGTGAAGCGCTCACCCATGCCCTCGGGGGGCGACCAGCCCAGGAGGGTCATGTAGTTGGTGAGGGCTTCCGGTGCATAGCCCAGCGCACGGAACTCGCTGATGGAGGTGACCCCATCCCGCTTGGAGAGCTTGCGCCCCTCCTGGTTGAGGATGAGGGGGGTGTGGGCGAACTGGGGGATGGCCAGGCCCAGGGCTTCGTAGAGCAGGATCTGCTTGGCGGTGTTGGCGATGTGGTCTTCCCCCCGGATCACATGGGTGATGGCCATCGCGGCATCGTCCACCACCACCACCAGGTTGTAGAGGGGATCGCCGATCGCATCGCCAGGAGCGCGGCGGGCGATCACCATGTCGCCCCCCAGATCGGCCCCACTCCAGCGCATGTCGCCCCGCACCAGGTCGCGCCAGGTGATGGCACGGTCGTCGTCGATCCGGAAGCGGATCACGGCCTGGCGCCCTTCGGCTATGAAGGCCTGCTCCTCTTCAGGGCTCAGATGCCGGTGTCGGTTGTCGTAGCGGGGGGCTTCCTTTCTTGCCGCCTGGCCCTCCCGCAGGGCGGTGAGCTCCTCCTCCGTGGTGTAGCAGCGGTAGGCCGCCCCGCTGGCGAGCAACTGGGCGATGGCTGCCCGATGGATGTCGATGCGGGCGCTCTGAATCACGGGCTCCCCATCCCAGTGGAGGCCCAGCCAGCTCAGACCCTCCAGGATGTTGGCGGTGTATTCCGGTTTGGAGCGTTCCCGGTCGGTGTCTTCGATGCGCAGGAGGAAGGATCCACCCTGGCGCCGGGCGAAGAGCCAGTTGAACACCGCCGTGCGGGCGGTACCGATGTGGAGCGTGCCGGTGGGGCTTGGAGCAAGGCGGACGCGTACAGGGGAAGGGGCCGCGGCCATCTGCTCCGAAAACATTCTCCGCTTGGGGGCGGAAGGACGGGACTGACGGGGCTCGAACCCGCAACTTCCGCCGTGACAGGGCGGTGCTCTAACCGATTGAACTACAGTCCCAGAAGGGGACAAACCTGTTCACGAAGGTTCAGGTTGGTCCGTCGGCTCGTTTGCCGACAAGGTCAGTATCGTCTGCCGTGGTTCCCTCCGTCAATTGGTTGGACCCAGGCCATCGGGAGGGACTGGCGCGAAAAAACAATGGGGGTTCAGGGGCGGAAGCCCGCAGGTTCAATCAGACGGACCTGATTGCCCCGGGCCGTGAATTCACGGCCTTGGTCGCTTTGGACCACCACCCGGCCACCGGATTTGACCCGGATGACCCTGGCGCGGACCCAGCCCAGAGCAGCGGACTCCAGAACTTTGACCACATCACCGGGTTGAAGATCCAACTCCATGCTCGGAACGAGGAAACTACAAAAAGGGGGTGCATCGGACGCGCCGTGGAGGACTCGAACCCCCGACATCAGGTTTTGGAGACCTGCGTTCTACCAGCTGAACTAACGGCGCAAGGCGATGCACCAGAAAAGGGGAAAACCCCTCAACGATCGAAGCGCTGCTTAACCCGCGTGGCTTTACCCACCCGGTCGCGCAGATAGAAGAGCTTCGCTCTCCGCACCTTACCGCGACGTTCCACCTTCACGGAAGCCACCTGGGGACTGTGCAGCAAAAAGACCCTCTCCACCCCGATGCCCTGAAAAATCCGGCGCACCGTGATGGTTTCGTTGAGCCCGCCATGGCGCTTGGCGATCACCACCCCTTCGTAGGGCTGGATCCGCTCCTTATTGCCTTCCCGGATCCGCACGCCCACTCGCACGGTGTCGCCCACGTAGATCTCCGGCAGGTCGCTCTTGAGCTGTTCGGCCTCGAAGGCGGCGATCAGATCACGGGCGCAGAGCTTGCCGGTGATGGCCTGGCGGGCGGCCGGGGCTTCGCTCACCTCGGCTGGTGGGGCTTCGGCTGAAGGGGCTTCAACCTGCGTCGCATCAGCCTGCGGCGCATCGGTCGGGGGCACGTCAGTGGGGGGCAATGTGGTGCTCTCGGGAGGTTCCGCAGCCATTCCAGCTTCCTAAAAGTCGCGCCAAACGAGGAGCTTACCCCGTCAAGGTCCCGCCCCTCCCCTGGAGGCCAGCCAACGCTGGAGCCGCTGCCACACCATCAGCGCACCGGTGCCCAACATCCACAGCAGGCCCAACCCGTTCAAGACCACGTACAGCGTTTCGGCATGGCCTCCCAGCAGGGGTTTCAGCCATTCCCCCTCATGCAGGGTCATCAAGGGGTGGGATTGGTCCCGGTTCCAGCCCCCCCAAT
>JAYKIG010000087.1:0-6769 GCA_035286045.1 Cyanobacteriota bacterium
CGCTCCCCGCCGGAGAGCTTGGCCACCGGCTGGTGCTGCTGGGCGGGTGGGAAGAGAAAACGCTCGAGAAGCTGGGATGCGCTGAGCTCCTTGCCGTCCACCTGCACCCGGGTGGCCGCCTCGTTCACAACGTCGATCACCTTGCGCGTCTGGGGTCCGTCCAGCACGGCGCTGTGCTGATCGAACACCGCCAGCCGCACCGTTTCTCCCAGCTCCAGCACCCCGCCGCTGGGTGGGCGCCGCCCTGCCAACACCTCCAGCAGAGTGGATTTGCCCGCCCCATTGGGACCGATGATCCCCACCCGATCCTCCGGCGCGAAGTCGTAGGTGAAATTCGCCAGCAGGGGGCGCTCCGCCACGGCCACAGCCAGCTGGTCGGCCCGGATCACCCGTTTGCCCAGCCTCTGGCCCGTCGCTGCCATCTCCAGCCGGGCCCGACCCTTGCTGGGTCCGGCCTCCTGCAGGGCGGCGATGCGCTGCAGCCGGGCTTTCTGCTTGGTGCTCCGCGCCTTCGGGCCCTGGCGGAGCCAGGCCAGTTCACGCCGAAGGGTGGAGCGATAGGTGGCGGCGGCCGCCGCCGCCACCACCTCCTCCTGGGCCCGCTGCTCGAGATAGCTGGCGTAATGGCCGGCATACTCCCGCGCCTCGCCCCCCTCCACCGCCACGATGCGGCGGGTCACCCGATCGAGCAGATAGCGGTCGTGGGTTACCAGCACCACGGCACCGGGGTAGCGATCCAGCCAGCTCTGGAGCCACTCCACCCCCTCCGCATCCAGATGGTTGGTGGGTTCATCGAGCAGCAGCACATCGGGCTGGGCCACCAGGGCCTGGGCCAGGGCGACACGGCGCCGGTTGCCCCCCGAGAGGGAGCCCATGGTGCGTCCGAGCACCTCAGGGCCTGATCCGATGCCCAGCCGATCGAGCACGCTGCGGCAATCCCGCTCCAGATCCCAGGCCTGCCGGGCGTCCATCTGGAGCTGCACCTCCGCCAGGCGGGCGAGCAACGGGGTGGCCGGATCCGTGCTGAGGGCCAGGGAGAGCCGCTCGTACTCTCGGAGCAGCTCCATGCGCTCGCCGCCCCCCTGAAACACCTGCTCCAGCACGGTGGCGGCCGGATCAAAGGCGGGCTCCTGATCCAGCAGCACCACCTCCAGGCGGGCCTGGCACTGGCGACGGCCCTGTTGGAGAGACTCCACTCCCGCCAACACCTTCAGAAGAGTGGATTTTCCCGCCCCATTGGGGCCGATCAGCCCGAGCCGATCCCCGGACGCCACCGTGAGATCCAGATCGCGGAACAGGGTGCGCAGGCCGAAGTCCTTGCTGGCGGCCTCCAGGCGAATCAGATTCACAGGGTCGCCTGCTCCAGATGGGCGAACACACTCTTGTCGCCCACATCGGCGGCTGCGGGCATGGGAAATTTGCGCAGGCAGAGCACCAGCAGCAGGCACGCCTGCAGGGTCAGCAGAGCGAGAGTGGTGGGCACCGGGAGAAGTCCAGAGAGCCGGCCCAGCAGGGCCAAGGGAAGCAGCAGGGTCACCCCGATGGCTTCCGGGCGCCGGAAGCAGAAAAATTCCTTGAAGCCAATCCCTGTGAGGGCAGCAAAGAAGGGGCCCACCGCCAGGATGGCCAGGGGGCGGCTCCAGGCGTCGCCCACCATCGCGGCAGGTGTGAGCCAGAACGCCAGGGTCCCGAAGCCCAGGCATCCCACCAACCAGAAGAGCTGAAGCACCCGATGCAGGGGTCGCAGATAGATGTGGATCCACTGGAGGGCCAGCCCCAGGCCCACCGCCATCACCACCAGCCAGGGCCAGAGCCACCGGCTGCCCCATTGGTGCCACTGGAGGGCCAGAGCCAGCTGGGCCACGGCAACGCTGGTAAGGGCCAGGCGATAGCCCCGCACCTCGCGCCGATCCTCTGCCGTGATCGTGTAAGGGCCATAGACGCCCTCGAACACGGGGTCGGCGGCGGGGGGAGAAAAGGGAGCCGGGCCGCTCATGGTTGGGTGGGGGGAATGCTTCCCACCAGTGTGGCCAGATCCGGCCCCGCTGGGATGAGGCCCGAGGGGTGGAGGGGGAAAAGGGCCGCGAAATAATCCTGCCGCCACTGGTCGGCAAAACAGGTGGCCGCCACCCCGGGCAGGGCGAAGAAGCGGGCCCGCCATCGCCAGAGGGCCGGCAGGAGCCAGAGGGGCCTCTGGCTGCAGCCGAACAGGGGGACGTACACCATCTCCCAACGGATCAGGGTGGGGAAGAGCACCACATCCGCCAGGGTGGGCACCTCAGCGCTGCAGAGCCAGCGATGGCCGGCCTTCTCCTGCCGCTGCAGAGCCTGTTCCGCCTCCTCTAAGGCCGCGAACAGGGCCGCCTGGTCGCCGTCGTAGGCCTGCTGGGTGCGTGCGAAGCCGCAGCGATACACCCCGTCGTTCACCGCCTCCTGAAAGCGAGCCCGCCAGTGGCCGATGGCCTCCGCAGAGGCGGCGGGCTCCAGATCCGGGGCGGAGGCCTGGGCCGGCCAGCGGTTGAGCAGCTCGATCACCCGGGCGCTCTCATTCACCAGAATCCGCCCCGACGTCAGGTGCACCACCAGAGGCACGGTGGCCCGGGCCTGGCGGTTGCCCCCGCTGCGGCGATAGAGATCCGCCAGGGTGCTGCAGCCGAGAAAGGGTTCAGGAAAGCGCCACCGCCCCGCCTCCGGATCGGGTTCCACCCTCTGGAGAAGAAGGGTGTCCCCCAATCCGCGGAGGGTCCACAGGAGCCAGGCCCGGTGGGCCCAGGGGCAGCTGCGGCCAACGATCAGGGCATACATCCCCGGCTCCTGGGCATCCGCAGGCAGAGGGGGCAGGGCAGTGAAGGCTCCTTCCGGTCGGCGGTAGTGGCCCTCTGCGTCAGCAGGGGCCAGCCCGCCCATCAGCTTCAGCCATTGCCAATGCCAGAACGCCCGCACACTGCGCACAAGGGCCGGAGGGGGCGACATGGACCACAGACGACTTTCCCAACTCTGCGTCAGGCTGGTGCCAAAGAATGGGTCGAGCAATGGCGGAAAGGAACGCGGACAACGCAGCCAGGGTGCTCGTGGTGGGAGGCACCCATGGCAACGAGCGCAATGGAGTGCAACTGCTTGAGCAATGGAGCCTAGAGCCTGAGAGTCTTGACACAGCAGGCCTATCCGTGGAATTCACCCTGGGCAACCCCGGGGCCATCGCCGCATGCAGGCGCTACCTGGAACGGGATCTCAACCGCAGCTTCGCCCCAGACCTCCTGGAGGGATGCCTCCACCAGGAGGAGGAAGTGCGCCGAGCGCGGGAGTTGCTGGCCCTGTGGGGGCCAGAGGGAGCGAGGCCCTGCGTCGTGGCGCTGGATCTGCACAGCACCACCGCCGCCATGGGCAACTGCCTGGTGATGTACAGCCGGCGACCGGCGGATCTGGCCCTTGCGGCAGGGGTGCAGGGGCGGCTGGGGCTGCCGATCTACCTGCATGAGGGCGATGACTCCCAGAGCGGCTATCTGGCTCGGCGCTGGCCCTGTGGCCTGGCGATCGAAGTGGGACCGGTGCCCCAGGGTGTAGTGAACGCCACCATCTGCCGGCAGACCCAACTAGCACTGGAGACAGCTCTGGCCGTGCTGGCAGAGGCTCGGCAGGGGGCATGCCGCCTCCCGCGACACTTGGTGATTCATCACCATCTTCGGAGCCTGGACCTCCCCAGAGATGGCGCAGGAACCCCGACCGCCCGGGTGCATTCTCTGCGTCAGGATCGCGACTGGCAGCCCATGGTGGCCGGAGATTGTCTCTTTGAGACCTTGCAGGGAACGACTCTCCATTGGGAGCCCGCACAGGGAGATCCGGCAACGGTCTGGCCCGTGTTCATCAACGAGGCAGCCTACGAAGAAAAAGGGATCGCCCTTAGCCTCACAGAGAGAAGAACCTGGCCTGCAGATGCCACATGGGAAAGCGCCTTGGTCGATTTGATGCAAGATCATCCAAGCGTTTCACCATCAAAAAAGCCGCCCGAAGGCGGCTTTTGAGCTCGTCACGGGAGAGATGATTCGTTAATTCGTGGAAGCGAAGTCTGGATAGGCCTCCATGCCATGTTCGCCGATATCAAGACCTTCCAGTTCCTCAGGCTCGGTCACACGGATGCCGTTGTAGAACGCACCGATGATCGACCACAGAATCCAGGAAGCGAGAATGGAGAACAGGGCGAAAGCAAGAACGCCAACGAATTGAATCCAAAGCTGGTTAAAACCGTGGCCAGTCAGGAGACCTTTATCTTTATTGAAAAGGCCCACAGCCAAGGTTGCCCAGACCCCACACGTGCCGTGAACAGAGAAAGCACCAACGGGATCATCGATCTTTAGGGAATCAATGAACATTACCGAAAACACCACAAGCACCCCAGCGATGAAACCAACGACCCAGGCCGCAGGCATGGAGTAGGCATCACATCCTGCTGTGATGCCCACCAAACCAGCGAGGATGCCGTTGATGGTCATGGTGAGATCTGGCTTTCCTCCCATCAGCTGACTGGTGAGGGTGCCTGCGATTCCACCTGCCGCGGCCCCGAGGGTGGTGGTGACGGCGATGTAAGGCACTTCAGGGGCCATGGAAAGCCAGGATCCGGGATTGAAGCCATACCAACCAATCCAGAGAACGAGGCAGCCGAGCGTTGCGATGGCGAGATTATGACCTGGAAGGGCCTGAGCTTTCTCATTCACGAATTTGCCAATCCGGGGGCCAAGAATGATTGCGCCCACCAGTCCGGACCAAGCACCAAATGAATGGACGACAGTGGATCCAGCAAAATCGATGAAACCGAGCTTATTGAGCCAACCCTCTCCAACATTCCACTGCCAGGAGCCGGAGATGGGATAAATGACACCAACAAGAATAAGGGAAAAGATCACAAACGGTGCAAACTTGATGCGCTCCGCCACCAGACCGGAGACGATGGTGGCAGCAGTGCCCGCAAACGCAGCTTGAAACAGGAAGTCAACACTGGGAACCAACTTTCCTTCAGTGACCATCTCCGGAGTCACGGAGGGGTCAAAGAACAACCCACCGAATTTCAACCAACCAGGGATCACCCAGTCGGCGTTGTACATGATCTTGTATCCAATCAGCCAATAGGCTGTTACGGCAAGGGCGAAGACAAGTAAATTTTTCGCAAGAATGTTGACAGCATTCTTCTGGCGGCAAAGTCCTGCCTCCACCATGGCGAAGCCAGCGTTCATGAAGATCACCAACACTGCGCTGAGGAGCAGAAAGAGATTGTTGGCGAGAAAGGCTGGGGTGAGATCGGGGAGCTCAGCGGCTCTTGCGGAGAGATTGAACAATCCAAGGCCCAGGAGGGCCACAGGAACGCAAGCCAACCAGGTGAGAACTCGTGGGGATTGGATCCCCTTCAAGCCAAGGAGAAGCTGCAGAGGAGCATTCTGCAAACTTTCCGAATGAGGGGGAGTAGCGGTTCTTTTCCGCCAGGAGGGAAGGGTTTGGGTCATGGGGTTAGGGAAGAGCTCCGCGGCAGAAGTCAGCTCAGAAGATGAAGCCTGCACAGCGCAGAGCCTTGACAAAATCATTATTTAGACCCTTCTCCACAGCATTTGTATCGGAATTAACATTTGGGCCAAGGAAGCCGAAAACTATTCAGGCGGATCATGAAGATTGTTTACGTGTTGTCCAAATTGTTCTTGCTGAACAGAACTAAGTCGATAGACATGGATCGAGCCCTTTCTGTATCCATGGCAACCCAACTGCGCTATCGCGGTCTTTCCTATGGCAAAGACTCCCATGAACATCCCTCCAGCCGCCCGGTGGAGCACACCTATCGGGGCCGTCACTACTTGGCTCCTCTCCGGCATAAGGTTGTCCCTGCCGTCACCAAGGCCGATCTTTGCTACCGCGGCCACCACTACCTGAGCCACCGCGACCATGTGAGCTGCGACAACTGAGTTCGCCAGCCAGAAACACCTTCAAGGGGCCCGTGGGTGCGCACAGAGCAGCACCCACGGGCCTTCTGTTGTGGGGCTGACCTCTAGCCACACACAAAGGTGCTCTGCTCCTTGGTGCAGGGCAGATCGGTCTTGCTTCCGTCAGCCCAGTAAATGCGAAGCCTGTCGTCTTCGGTGCCCATGCGCAGGGTGAGGGACTTGATCACACCTGCCGGCGGCTTGCCTGCCTTGTCGGCCCCATCTTCCGCGCGCGCAGAAAGCTTGTTGAGGCGCTGCTCGAGCTGCTGGATCCTGAGATCCACCCGATCCAGTCGTTGGCTCTCCGCGCTGGGCCCGCGCTGGCAGCCGCTTGCCACAACAGCCAACAGAAGCAGGGTCGCGACCCATGTCAGCCGTCCCCCTCGGCGCCACCCTGGAACGGCGCCGCGATCCAGCCTGGGCATCGCCATGGAGAAGAGGGCTTTCGCTGCGACGGGGGAGGGAGGCATGGCAGGTCAACAAGGGAATGCCTCTCCTAGCGGGAATCCAGCGGAAGGTCCACCGAATCCGAACGCCGGGTGACGATCCGCGCGGCAAGCCCTGGCACCCCCCCCGGTTTCAACCTTTCTTCATGAAGCCCCTTCACAATTACCGCAACAGTCCGTTACACTTCAGCGGACGGAGGCTCAGACGGGTTTCCGTCCTTCCATCCGTCCCTCGCATCACCTCCGGGTGCTGCATCCGACACCTTTTCCGTTCTCATGACAGCCACTCTCCAACAGCGCTCCGGCGCTTCGGCGTGGAATCAGTTCTGTGAGTGGATCACCTCCACCAACAACCGCCTC
>JAYKIG010000088.1:0-3446 GCA_035286045.1 Cyanobacteriota bacterium
CGGGGTGGCCCGAGTTGGACTTGTTGATCGCGTCGACCGCCAGAAAACGGATGCTGTTGATGCAGAGGCTTTCGGTGGAGGTGGTGGGGGCGACGACCATGGCTGGCACAGGTGTGGAGGGCAGAGAGGGGGCGGGGATTCAGGGCATCCGGCGGAACGCCAGGCAGACATTGTGACCGCCGAACCCAAAGGAGTTTGACAGCACCACATTCACCGGGTGCTCGCGGGCGGTGTTGGGGACGACATCCAGATCGCAGGCCGGATCCGGATTGGTGTAGTTGATCGTGGGAGGAATGACATTGTGACCGATCGCAAGAACGGCAGCCACGGCTTCGATGCCGCCGCTGCCTCCAAGGAGGTGGCCGGTCATGGATTTGGTGGAGCTCACGGGAGTGCGGTAGGCCTTCTCCCCGAGGGCGGCCTTGATGGCAGCGGTTTCGTTGCTGTCGTTCGCCTGGGTGCTGGTGCCGTGGGCGTTCACATAGTCCACGGCTTCGGGCGCCAGGTGGGCATCGGCCAGGGCCAGCCGCATGGCTTCGGCTCCGCCCACCCCTCCGGGGGAGGGGGCGGTGATGTGGTGGGCATCGCAGGTGGTGCCATAGCCCACGATCTCGGCTAGCACGGTGGCGCCGCGCCGTTCGGCATGCTCGAGGCTCTCCAGCACGATCACCCCGGCTCCCTCCCCGATCACGAAGCCATCCCGCTCGAGATCGAAGGGGCGGCTGGCGGTGGTGGGATCGTCGTTGCGGAAGGAGAGGGCTTTGGCACTGGCAAAGCCGGCCACTCCCAGGGGGGTGATGGCCGATTCCGCCCCGCCGCACACCATCACATCGGCCAGGCCGAGCTGGATGAGGCGAAAGGCATCGCCGATGGCATTGGAACCGGCGGCGCAGGCGGTGGCCACCGCACTGCTGGGGCCCTTGGCCCCCAGAGCGATGGCGGCCAGGCCCGTGGCCATATTGGGGATCATCATCGGCACGCAGAAGGGGCTCACCCGATCGGGGCCGCGATCGGCCAGCACATGGGCCTGGCTCTCCATCATCAGCAGCCCCCCCACGCCGGAACCAATGGAGACGCCCACCCGTTGGGCGTTGGACCCATCGATCACCAGCCCGGCGTGGCCGATGGCCTGCTTGGCGGCCACCACGCCGAACTGGCAGAAGCGGTCCCAGCGCTTGGCCTCCTTGGGCTCCAGCCAGCCGGCGGGATTGAAGTGTTTCACCTCGGCCGCGAAGCGGCAGGCGTGACGGGAAGGATCGAACAGGGTGATTCCAGCGACTCCGTTGCGGCCGGAACACAGACCCTTCCAATACTCCTGAACGTCATTGCCGATCGGCGTGACGGCCCCCAGGCCGGTGACGACGACGCGGCGGAGTCCCTCCACCATCGAGCGCCTCAGGCAGTTTTCTCTTGGATGTACTTCACGGCATCACCCACGGTGGTGATGCCTTCGGCCGCCTCGTCGGGGATCTCGATATCGAAATGCTCCTCCAGGGCCATCACCAGCTCCACGGTATCGAGGGAATCGGCGCCGAGGTCGTTCTGGAAGTTGGATTCGGGCTTCACTTCCGCCGCATCCACGCTGAGTTGCTCAGCGACGATGCCGCGCACTTTTTCGAAGATCTCTTCCTGGGACATGGAGGCTGAGTGGGAGGGAGCATCTTATGGGGTCGGGGGTGCCGACCCTTCGCGTATGAACAAGGGTGACGGCACCAGGGTGGAAGGCTCTCGGGATGGCCTGCCCTGCTTACCTTGGCACCACGCCCACTGCGCCCTTCAAGCCACTGAGGTCCATGTCTCACGCTGTCAAGATCTACGACACCTGCATCGGCTGCACCCAGTGTGTGCGCGCCTGCCCCCTGGATGTGCTGGAGATGGTGCCCTGGGATGGTTGCAAGGCGGGCCAGATCGCTTCCTCGCCCCGCACGGAGGATTGCATCGGCTGCAAGCGCTGCGAAACCGCCTGCCCCACCGACTTCATCAGCATCCGGGTGTATCTCGGCGACGAGACCAGCCGCTCCATGGGCCTGTCCTACTGATCCCTCTGCCCTGGTGCTGCGCACCGTTCCCCCATAAGCTCACAACGGTTGTGGGGACCGTATGTGCGGCATCGTTGCCTTGATCGGCTCAAGGGAGGCGGCGCCCCAGCTGCTGGAGGGCTTGCGCCAACTTGAGTATCGGGGGTACGACTCGGCCGGTATTGCCACCGTGGATGCAGCCGGCCTGCACTGCCTGAAGGCCGAGGGCAAGCTGGTGAATCTCACGGCTCGCTTCGAGGCTGAAGGAGCCTCAGGACATTGCGGCATCGGCCACACCCGCTGGGCCACCCATGGCAAACCGGAGGAGCGCAATGCCCATCCCCATCTCGATGGCAGCGGTGAGCTGGCGGTAGTTCAGAACGGCATCATCGAAAACCATCGCCTGCTGCGGGAGGAGCTCCAGGGTGAGGGGGTGCGGTTTCGCTCCGACACCGACACCGAGGTGATTCCCCACCTGGTGGCCCGTCGTCTGGCCCAGTTGGAAGCGGATGGCCTCGGGCCTTCTGCGCCCCTGCTATTGCGGGCGGTGCAGGAGGTGCTGCCCGTGCTGCACGGGGCCTATGCCCTGGCGGTGGTGTGGGCCAGGGTGCCTGGAGCCTTGGTGGTGGCCCGCCGGCAGGCCCCCCTGTTGATCGGCCTGGGGGAGGGGGAGTTTCTCTGCGCCAGCGACACCCCCGCTCTGGCGGGATTCACCCGCACGATTCTGCCCCTGGAGGATGGGGAAACGGCCCTGCTCACGCCCCTGGGCATTGAGCTCTACGACGGCCAGGGGGCCCGTGTGCAGCGCTCTCCGAGCCTGCTCACGGGCACGGAGCATGTGGCCGACAAGCGCAGCTTCCGCCATTTCATGCTCAAGGAGATCCACGAGCAGCCCGAAACCGCGGCCCTCTGGGTGGCCCGCCATCTGCCGGAGGGGGCCCTGGTGGCCCTGCCCCTGGATGAGGCGGTGTATGCGGGGGTGCAGCAGATCCAGATTCTCGCCTGCGGCACCAGCCGCCACGCGGCCCAGGTGGGGGCCCATCTGCTGGAGCAGCTGGCGGGGATCCCCACCAATGTGTTTTATGCCAGCGAGTTTCGCTATGCGCCCCCGCCCCTAAGGCCCAACACCCTCACGATTGGGGTCACCCAGTCGGGCGAGACGGCCGACACTCTGGCCGCCCTGGTGATGGAGCAGGAGCGGCGCCAGGGGTTGGCCGATCCTGCTTATCAGCCCCGCTTGCTGGGCATCACCAACCGGCCTGAGAGTTCCCTGGGCCGGTTGGTGCCCCACCTGCTGGACATCGGTGCAGGCATCGAGGTGGGTGTGGCGGCCACGAAAACGTTTCTGGGCCAGCTGCTGGCGTTCTATGGCCTGGCCTTGGCCTTCGCAGAGCGGCGCCAGGGACGGCCCGGGGTGCCAGGCCCGGA
>JAYKIG010000089.1:0-13704 GCA_035286045.1 Cyanobacteriota bacterium
CCGCGCTACTTCCGCCCGGCGGAGGTGGAAACCCTGCTCGGTGATCCCACGAAAGCCCACGAGAAACTGGGCTGGACGCTCACCACCACGCTCGACCAGCTGGTGGCGGAAATGGTGGCGCACGACCGCGAAGAAGCGCGCAAGGAAGCACTGCTGCGGCTCAAGGGTTTTCAGGTGGTGGGGAGCCGCGAATGATGCTGATCACCCCCGCAGACCGCATCTTCGTGGCCGGCCACCGCGGCATGGCCGGCAGCGCCATCTGCCGCGCGCTGCAACGCGCGGGTTACACCCAACTCCTCACCGCCAGCCGCGAGGAGCTGGATCTGCTGGATGGCCCAGCCGTGGAGCGCTGGTTCGCTGAGCACAAGCCCACCGTGGTGGTGTTGGCCGCCGCCAAGGTGGGCGGTATCCATGCCAACAACACCTACCCGGCGGACTTTCTGCTCGAGAACCTGAAGATTCAGACCCATGTGATCGAAACAGCCTGGCGTTCCGGCGTGCGACGGCTGCTCTTTCTCGGCAGCAGCTGCATCTATCCCAAATTCGCCGACCAACCCATCCGGGAAGAGGCGCTCCTGACGGGCCCTCTGGAGCCCACCAATGAGTGGTACGCGATCGCCAAGATCACGGGAATCAAGCTCTGTGCTGCCCTGCGCAGACAGCACGGCTTTGATGCCATCAGCCTGATGCCCACCAATCTTTATGGCCCCGGCGATAATTACCACCCGACCCACAGCCATGTGCTGCCGGCCCTGATCCGGCGCTTCCATGAGGCCACGGAGCGGGGCGATTCCAGCGTCACCTGCTGGGGCACGGGCACACCCCTGCGGGAGTTTCTCCATGCGGATGATCTCGGGGAGGCCTGCGTGTTCGCCCTGGAGAAGTGGGATCCCGATGCTGAGACCGGCCCCCGGGATGATGGGGGCCAGCCCCTCAGCCATCTCAATGTGGGGACGGGAATCGACCTCACCATTCGGGAGCTGGCCGAAGCCGTGGCCCAGGCCACGGGCTTCCGCGGAGAGATTCTCTGGGATAGGAGCAAACCGGATGGCACCCCGAAAAAGCAGCTCGACGTGAGCCGGTTGGCCGCCCTCGGATGGAAGGCCCAGATCCCCCTGGCGGAGGGTCTGAAGGGCACGGTGGCCCTGTTCCGCGAGCAGCTCCAGCAGGAGCTGGTGCGGCTGTAGGGCCGCTTCTGTCGGCCAGGCTCAGCCCGCAAGGGCCTCCTGAATGCGGCCCATGGCCTCCTCCACATTGCTTCGGCTGTTGAAGGCGGAGAGGCGAAAGTACCCCTCTCCAGCTGCTCCGAAACCACTGCCGGGGGTGCCCACCACATGGGACCTCCCCAGTAGGAGGTCAAAAAAGCCCCAGGAATCGACACCCGCCGGGGTTTTCACCCACACGTACGGGGCCTGCTCCCCGCCGTACACCTGGAGCCCGGCGGCCACCAACTCCCGGCGGATGATCGCGGCGTTCTCCATGTAGAAGGCAACGAGTTCTTTCACTTGAGCCTGCCCCTGTGGGGAATACACCGCCTCGGCACCCCGCTGCACCATGTAGCTCACACCATTGAACTTCGTGCTCTGGCGTCGGTTCCACAGGGCCCATAGCTCCACGGATTCCCCGTTGGCTGCCGTTCCCGTTAGCCCCCGGGGCACCACGGTGAAGGCACAGCGGGTGCCGGTGAAACCAGCATTTTTGGAAAAGGAGCGAAACTCAATCGCGCACTCCCGGGCCCCTTCGATCTCGTAGATCGAATGGGGCAGGGAGGGATCCTGGATGAAGGCCTCGTAGGCCGCATCAAACAGGATGAGGGCGCCGTTGGCGCACGCATAGTCCACCCAGGCCTTGAGTTGCTCCCTGGTGGCCACCGCGCCGGTCGGGTTGTTGGGGAAGCAGAGATAGATCAGATCCACGGGTTCAACGGGAATCTGGGCGGTGAAGCCGTTCTCGGCGTTGATCGGCAAGTAGGTCAGGCCGCCATAGCGCCCCCCGCCATCGGCTTCCCCGGTGCGGCCAGCCATCACGTTGCTATCCACATACACCGGATACACCGGATCGGTGACAGCAATCCGGTTGCCCTCCCCCAGGATGTCGAGGATGTTGGCGCTGTCGCACTTCGAGCCATCGGAGACGAAGATCTCCTCCGCGCTCACCTGGCAGCCGCGGGCCTGGAAATCATGGGTGGCAATCGCTTCCCGCAGCCAGGCATATCCCTGCTCAGGGCCATAGCCATGGAAGCCCTCCCGGGTGCCCATCTCGTCGATAGCAGCTTTCATGGCGGTGCGGCAGGCCTCCGGCAACGGCTCCGTCACATCCCCGATACCCAGGCGAATGATGGCCGCCTCGGGATGGGCCTCACTGAAGGCCTTCACACGCCGGGCGATCTCGGGAAACAGGTATCCGGCCTTGAGCTTGAGGTAATTGCCGTTGACCTGAACCATGACACGCATGCGGCCCGCGGGACGGGCTCGGAGGAACTGGGCGCGATTGTCCTATGGCATGGGGCCGGAAGGGCTGGAGCGTGCATACGATCAAGGCAGTACCCCGTGCTGCCGTGCCTGCCGCCCCTGCAACCGCTCCGGTGGATGTGGCCAGCCTGATCGACCTGGACGTGGGCAAACCCGGCCGCTACCTGGGCAACGAATTGGGGGTAAGAAGCCGAGACTGGCCCCAGGCCTGGGCCACGGCCAGCGTGCGCTGGGCCCTCACCTACCCCGAGGTGTACGAGGTGGGGGCCAGCAACCTGGGCCACATCCTTCTCTATTCCATTCTCAACACGGTTCCCAGCCAACTCTGCGATCGGGCTTATCTGCCCGCCCCCGATCTGGCCAGCCGGCTGAGAGAGCGGGGAATCCCCCTCTTTGCCGTGGAGAGCCGCCGCCCCCTGTACGCCTTCGATCTGCTGGGGTTCTCCCTGAGCTACGAGCTGGGCGGCACGAACATCCTGGAGATGCTGGACCTGACCGGCATTCCCCTGCATGCCTCCTCCCGGGGCAACCTGCCCCTTGCCGATCCGCAGGCCCCGCCGCTGATCTTTGCCGGAGGTCCGACGGCCACGAGCAATCCGGAGCCCTTTGCCGCCTTCTTCGACTTCATCGCCCTGGGGGATGGGGAGGAGTTGTTGCCGGAGATTGGTCTGGTGGTAGCCGAAGGGCGGACGGCTGGCCTCAGCCGGCGGGAGCTGTTGCGGGATCTGGCCCAGGTGCCGGGGGTGTACGTGCCCGCCCTCTATGGGCCAGGGGCCGATGGGGTGACGATCGTCCCCCTTGAGGCACACCTGCCCCAGCGGATCCGGCGCCGCACGGCAACGCCCATGCCCCACTACGCCACGGGCCTCGTGCCCCATATCGAAACGGTGCACGACAGGCTCACGGTGGAGATCCGGCGGGGCTGCACCCGGGGCTGTCGGTTCTGCCAGCCCGGCATGCTCACCCGCCCGGCCCGGGATGTGGACCCCGCAGAGGTGATCGAAGCGGTGGAGGAGGGCATGGGACGAACGGGGTATGCGGATTTCTCCCTGTTGTCTCTGAGCTGCAGCGATTACCTCGCCTTGCCGGCGGTTGGCGTGGAGCTGCGCAACAGGCTGGCGGAGCACAACATCAGCCTCACCCTGCCCAGCCAACGGGTGGATCGCTTCGATGGCCACATCGCCCACATCCTCGGCGGCACCCGGAAGGCGGGTCTGACGTTCGCACCCGAAGCCGGCAGCCAGCGACTGCGTGATGTGATCAACAAAGGCCTCAGCGATGCCGACCTGCTGCGGGGGATCCGCACCGCCATGGAAAACGGCTACCGCAAGGTGAAGCTCTATTTCATGGTGGGGCTCCCCGGGGAAACGGATGAGGATGTGCTCGGCATCGCCGACACCTGCCGGCGGCTCCAGCAGGACTGCGCCGATCTGGGGCGGCTGCAGCTGAACCTCACCATCAGCACCTTCACCCCAAAGCCCCACACCCCCTTCCAATGGCACAGCGTGAGCCATGGGGAGATCCGACGGCGGCAGGAGCTGCTGCGGCAAGCCCTGAGGAATCTGCGGGGGGTGAAGAGCAATTTCACCGACACCAGACTTGCGGCCATTGAGGATTTCATCGGCCGGGGCGACCGGCGTCTGGCCCCGGTGATCGAGGCGGCATGGAAGGCGGGAGCGGGCCTGGATGCCTGGTTTGAATCGGCCGAACGGAGCCATGCGGCCTGGACGACCGCCATCGAAGGGGCGGGCCTAGGGGGCCGCTACCGGGCCCTGGAACTGGGGGACTGGGCGGCCGTGGAAGCTCTGGACCCCTCCGACCTGGATGCTTTCTGCCGCCAACCCCTCCCCTGGGATCACCTGGACACCGGGATCGAGAAACGATGGCTGGCGGAGGATCTCCAGCGGGCCCTGGCAGCCGCTGCAGTGCCGGATTGCTCGTTTGCCACCTGCAGCCATTGCGGGGTCTGTGGGCCAGAACTGGGGCACAACGTGGTGATCCCTGCACCACCGGTTCCTCTGGCCCTGCCAGGCCGCAAACCCCCGAGTGAGCGCATCAGCCGGCTGAGGCTTGGCTTCAGCAAACAGGGCACTCTGGCCTGGATCAGCCACCTCGACACGTTGCGGCTCCTGCATCGGACCCTGCGCAGGAGCGGCCTGCCTGTGAGTTACACCGGGGGCTTTCACCCCCTCCCCCGGCTGCAGATCGCGCTCCCCCTTCCCCTTGGGGTGGAGGGTCTGGAGGAATGGCTAGACCTGGAGCTGGTGGAGCCGCTGGAGGCCCCTCAGGTGCTCCAGCGGCTGCAACAGGAGCTGCCGGATGGTTTGCGGTTGCAGTCCTGCACGGTGGTGCCCCTGCAGGGGCCAAGCCTTTCTCAGGAGCTGGAGGGTGCCCGCTGGAGATTCAGCCTCCAGATGGAATCCGACGGGCTTGAGGCGGCAGGCAACGGGTGGCCCGAAGCGGAGGCGTGGGAGTCGGCCCTGCAATCCCTGAAGCAAACAGCCAGCTGGATCTGGAACGATCACGACAAGAAGGGGCGACCGCGTCAGAGGGATTGCCGCCCTGCACTGCGGCGGGTTGATCTGGCCCGGCACGACGGGCCCGGCAGCACGGTGGAACTGGTTCTGGAGACCAGGATTGACGCCCAGGGGTTTGGGGTGCGGCCCGAGCATCTGCGGAGCTGGCTGAGCGCCCATCTGGAGCGACCCTTACGCATGGGCCCCCAGAAGCGGGAAGCCCTGTTCCTGCGTCAGCAGGCAGCGTGCTATATTGCAGGAGCTTGGTGAGAGGGCGGCGCGCCACTTCCTCACTAATCCAAAAGCTTCCCAATCCTGACCCATGGTCAGGCAAGCCTTCTAGGAAGCAACGCTGAACCAATCGGGTTTTTCGCCCCTTTCCGGGAGAGTTTTGCTCTTTCGACCCCTTGCTGACAACCTCCAGGGTCTGTTCAGTAGGCGCTCACCTGACCCCATTCGGTCAGCACCATCCTCCGGTATCTGCCATGGATCGGAGGAGTCAAGGATCCCTCTGGCTCGTGCCATGGACCCATCAGCTTTCCCTACGTTCGACCTGACCTGCGGGCCAGGACTTCAACAGAGACCTTTCTCCTTCCATGCCCCAGCAGATCGTGATCGCCGAGCAACTGCGGATTGCCGCAGTGCTCAATGACGACCGCGTCGAGGAGCTGGTTGTGGCCCAGGGCCGCTACCAGATCGGCGACGTGTACCTCGGCACCGTGGAAAACGTGCTGCCGGGAATTGATGCGGCCTTCGTCAACATCGGCGAAAGCGAAAAGAACGGTTTCATCCACATCTCCGATCTCGGACCGCTACGCCTGCGCAAAGGCGGTGCGGGCATCACGGAACTCCTCGAACCGCGCCAGAAAGTGCTGGTACAGGTGATGAAGGAGCCAACAGGCAGCAAGGGGCCTCGGCTCACCGGCAATCTCAGCCTGCCAGGTCGCTTTCTGGTTCTCCAGCCCCATGGCCAGGGGGTGAACATTTCGCGGCGCATCAACAGCGAAGCCGAACGCAACCGTCTGCGGGCCCTGGGAGTGCTCATCAAACCGCCCGGGTCGGGTCTGTTGATCCGCACGGAGGCGGAGGGCGTAGGCGAAGAGCTCCTCATCGACGATCTGGAAGCCCTGCTGCGCCAGTGGGAGGCGATTCAACAGGCGGCCGAAACCGCCTCTCCTCCAGTTCTTCTCAATCGGGATGAGGATTTCATCCACCGGGTGCTGCGCGACTTCTATGGCCCGGAGGTGGTGCGCGTGGTGGTCGATGCCCCTGATGCGGTGGCTCGGGTCAACGGGTTCCTCGGCGACGACCAGGCCCAGCTGACGGTGGAATTCCATGAGGAATCCTCCGAACTTTTGGAGCACTTCCGGATCAATGCCGCCATTCGTGATGCCCTGCGACCAAGGGTGGATCTTCCCTCCGGGGGCTACGTGATCATCGAGCCCACCGAAGCGCTCACGGTGATTGATGTGAACTCCGGTTCGTTCACCCGCTCGGCCAACGCGCGGGAGACCGTGCTGTGGACCAACTGCGAAGCCGCCACAGAAATCGCTCGCCAGCTCAAGCTGCGCAACATCGGCGGTGTGGTGATCATCGACTTCATCGACATGGAGTCGCGACGGGACCAATTGCAGCTGCTGGAACACTTCACCCAGGCCGTGCGCAACGATTCCGCCCGTCCCCAGATCGCGCAGCTCACGGAGCTGGGGCTGGTGGAGCTCACCCGCAAACGACAAGGACAAAACATCTACGAACTCTTTGGTCGCACCTGCCCCAGCTGCGGTGGCCTGGGCCATGTCGCGGTGTTACCGGGCAAGGACACGCTCCAACCCCTGGCGAGCCTGCCTGGAGTGGTGCGCACCGTTCCAAGCGCCAGGCCTGAGGCCACCCCCATGCCAGTGGAGGCAACAGCCAGCCGGGGCAGGAGACGGGGCGGCCGGGGCGGCCGAAGTGGAGAGAGCGGTGAGGGGCCGCTGGTGGTGTCTGACAATGGGCTGGGCTCTCCAGGTGACGGAGCAGAAGCGACAAGGACTGAACAGGAATCGGCCAGCCGCCGTCCGGAGCTTGATTTTGTGGCTGTCCCCATGGATGCCACCCAGGAAGAGGTGTACGGGTGGATGGGTCTCAATCCAGCCCTGCTGCTGGATCCCATGCCCACGGGCGACAACCTGGTGATGCGGGTGGTGCGGCCGGGCTGTGACCCGGAAGCCGTGCTGGAGGAGGCGCGCCAACAATCCAGCTCCTACGGATCCAGGAGACGGCGCCGGGGCCGGGGCGGTGGCGAGAGCCGCAGCACATCCTCCGATGGAGCTCCTTCCACCAGCGAAAGCGACAGGGAAGAGGGGATCTACCCACCCCTGGCCCCAGCGGCCGAGCTGGTGACGGTGGAGGTCCCGGCCCACCGCAGAACCCGGGTCACGTCCGCTTCTAGGGAAGACTCACCGAAAGAGAGCGCCCTTGCAGCCTCTCCGGCGGAAGATGCCGAGGAGAACGGCGAACCTCGCCGCCGCCGTCGACGGTCCTCCGCCACGGTGTGAGCCAAGGGCCCTCCCTCGACGCCCTGGCCGGCGTGGATGAGGTTGGCCGAGGGAGCCTTTTCGGGCCCGTGTTCGCAGGGGCGGTGATTCTCCCACGAAGGGCAGAAGCCCCCCTCAAGGCGGCTGGCCTCACCGACAGCAAGCTCCTCACCCCGAGCCAGCGGGCCACGCTCGTTCCCCTGATCCGTCGCCTGGCACTGGCCTGGGCCATGGGACAGGCCAGCGCCAGAGAAATCGACCGGCTGGGCATCCGCAGCGCCACCGAACTTGCCATGCACCGGGCCCTCCAGCGGCTCAACCATCCCATCGCGTTGGTTGTGGTGGATGGCACACTGCCGTTGCGCACCTGGCCGGGCCCCCAACGCACCCTCGTGGGGGGCGATCGTTTATGCACGTCCATCGCTGCCGCCAGTGTGCTCGCCAAGGAGGAGCGCGATGCCCTGATCCGCCGACTGGCCCCTCGGTTTTCTGGCTACGGGCTCGAGCGCCATGCCGGCTACGGCACAGCTCATCACCGCATGGCCTTGCTGGAGCAGGGCCCCACGGCGCTCCATCGCCGCACGTTTTTGAGACGCCTATTCTCCGAGCACCCGTCAAGAGAAAGCACCCAGTTCCCCCCTTCCTCCGGCGGTTTCGAAGATCTGACCTAGGACTCAGTCTGGCCGCTTTTGCCCTCGCTGAGGCGCCACTGGTGAAAATCCTTGAGCAGTTGCAGGCGCACCCTGTTCCGCATCCCCAGCAGGATGCCGCTGAGAACAGACCGGCCGGTGGCTTCCAGAACCCTTGGGGGAATGAGCTTCAGCAAGGGGGGCTGGCTCACGGTCACCGCGAGGGTGGCCTCGCCTTCCAACCCCTCATCCGAAGGCTCGAGCCAGGAGGTCAGGCCGAGCTGGAAGTCATCCACCAGGCCCAGCCCCTCGAGCTGGCAATCAACGGCCTCCAGCTCCAGACGGTCGCCCCGATGGTGGGTCTGCAATTCCACGATGGGCTGGATCTGCAGCTGAAACACCTGCACCTTCGTCACCCTGTAGCGGTAGTGGCCCGGGCCGAGAGCCACCAGATGGAGGGGGTCCAGCAGGGAAGCCACGACCCTCTGTTCTTCCCTGAGGTAAGCCGGCAAGAGATCGATGCCCTCGGTGACGGGCAGGACCAGCTGCTGGCTGGAGCTAAAGGCCAAGGGCATGGCCAGGGGAAGCCGGCAGGCCATGATCCTACGAAGAACCCCTGCTCTCACCATGCGCCTCGCCTACCTGGGTCCAGCCGGCACCTATGGGGAGCAGGCCGCAAGGCACCTGGCCAAGCTCGAAGGCCTGCAGGCGGAGCTTGTTCCCCAGCAGGGCATCCGGGCCGTGATCCAGGCCCTCGCTGCGGGCGCATGCGAAGCCGCTGTGGTGCCAGTGGAAAACTCCGTCGAGGGGGGGGTGAGCACCTGCCTGGATGCTCTCTGGGAACACCCGGAGTTGGCGGTGCGTCGGGCACTGGTGCTGCCCATCCGCCACGCTCTGCTGGGGAGCGGCCCCGTGGAGGGGATCAGTGAGGTGCTCTCCCATCCCCAGGCCCTGGCGCAGTGCAGCTTCTGGCTCGGCGAACACCTCTCCAACGCCCTCCAGCTGCCCACCAGTTCCACGGCGGAAGCAGCCCGCCTGGTGAAGGGCAGCCGCTTCCGTGCTGCCATCGCTTCACGGGATGCCGCAGGCGACCATGGGCTCGAGGTGCTGGCCTACCCCATCAACGATGTGCCGGGCAACTGCACCCGTTTCCTGCTGCTGCAGCGCAGCGCCCGCGAAGACACAGGCCCCCTGGCCAGCCTGGCCTTCTCCCTGCGCTCCAACCAACCGGGAGCCCTGCTCCAGTCGCTGGTTTGCTTTGCCGCCCATGGGCTGAACATGAGCCGTATTGAATCCAGACCATCGAAACGGGAGATGGGGGAATACATCTTTTTCGTGGATCTGGTGCTGCCCCCCAATGGAGCCCGCCCCCTTGCACTCGCTCTCGATCAGCTCAAACCTCTCTGCGAGCACCTGGCCCTCTTCGGCACCTATCCCCTAGACACGCTTCAGGAGGTCGAGACAGGAGACCCCTGAGCGCGAAACACGCCGAATTGCATGAGCCCGTGGCGAAAGGCCCAGTCCATCAGGAGCAGGGTGGGGGTTTCCCGCAAACCCTGAAACACGGCCCGAGGGCCCAGACCCAGAACGGCCCATGGCCTTCGCACCCCTTCGAGAATCGACTCCCTCCAGGATGGAACGGTGAAGGAGGTCCAATCGGCGCTGTCCATATCCAGGCCCCGGTTCCAGCGGCTGTTGTGGAGATTGGCGGTGAGGGAACGGATGCTCGCGAATTCGGGATGGGCCCATTGCTCCAGCAGCTGGCGCATGACCCAGGTTTCCACAGGGGAATAGGGACCATCGGCCGGATCGCGGCGGTTCCAGTCCGCCACGGCCAGCACCCCTCCAGGCTTGAGAACCCTCAGGAGTTCATCCACATAGCGCTGCTTGTCTGGCATGTGGGGGGAGGCCTCCACACTCCAGACCGCATCAAAGCTCCCATCCCCCAGGTCCAGATCGAGGGCATCCATCACCGAGAACCGACAGCGCTGTTCAAGGGACGGAGGGGTCAGGGCCCTGGCACGGGAGATCTGCCCAGGACTGATGCTGATGGCGAGCACATTCAGGCCGTAGTCGCGGGCAAGGATGCGAGCGCTTCCGCCGATGCCGCAACCCACGTCGAGCACGGTGCTGCCGGATGGCAGTTGGTCCATGCCACTCCAACGCACCAGCTCATGGACAAAGTCGACTTTGGCCCGCCGAAAATCGCGCTGACCGGGGGGATCGCCGTAATGGCCCAAGTGGACATGATCCCCCCAGAGACGCTCTAGAAGGGCATCCTGTGTCCAGCGGTCATAGGCCTCGGCAACGCTCTGGGCGCCGCGATAACGGCGGGCCGAAAACAACCAGAGCCAGGATCCGACCAGAAAGACCCCCAAGGCGACAGACAACACCAGGGGAGCCAGCCAGGGCGGCCCTGCAGGCACCATGCTCACCCGTTGGCCTCGTCGGAGGTGTCGTTTAGGGAAAAGGTGTCCTTGAGAACGGTGCGTGCAGCGAGCTGGCGGCGGGTTTGATCCAAGAGATTGAGTTCTTCACGCAGCCGCTCTCCCGTATCGGTGATTTCCAGCAGAGCCTGCTGATGGTCGGCCACGGGTCCTCCCAGATGGGAGCCGATCCAATAGGACAACTCCCGAGGCAGATCGGGGAGATCATCCGGCAAAACGGTAGTTTTCCCGACCAGTTTTCCTGTCAGTTCGACCACGTCTCGAAGGGCCTGGGTCACCTCCCGGGTGAGGGCCTGTAGCTCGTCCGCACCATCAGAAATACAATCTTCAACCCAGCTCACCATGGCGACACGAAAAGGGGTTTCCCGGAGAATCTTGAGCACACGAAAGCGCTGTTGCCCCATCGTCACGATGTTGCTGCGGTCGTCGTCTAGACCCTGGCAGTGGAGGATTTCGGCACAACAACCGATCGTGGACATGCGTTGCTGCTGGGGGTCCCAGCGCAACACGCCAAAGCGTCGGTCTTCCGCCATCACCGTGCGCAACATCATGCGATAACGGGGCTCAAAAATATGGAGCGGTAAGACTTCCTGTGGAAAGAGCACCACATCGGGAAGAGGAAACAGGGGCAGTTCCCGCACAGATAAATCACTCACAAGCGTTACCTTGCGGATTCACAGGAAGGAAGAGGGTGAGGCAGGCGCCACACTGGGAACCAGATTCGGGACCTTGGCGGGGAAGAACCAAGCCTTTCGCCTCTTCAATGATTGAACCTGCTCATCCTAGAAAGGACGTTCGGTGGGTGTGCTTGCGTCAGAGTTTGACCTCAATATCAACCCCGCTGGGTAGATCCAGCTTCATCAGGGCATCGATTGTTTTCGAGCTTGGGCTATAGATATCAATGATCCGACGGTGTGTGCGGGTCTCAAAATGTTCGCGGGAATCCTTATCCACGTGAGGCGAACGGAGAACGCAATAAATTTTTCGTTTGGTAGGCAGCGGAATCGGACCGATAGCCGTGGCAGCAGTGTGGTCTGCGGTTTCGATGATCTTTTCGCAGGACAGATCCAGCATGCGCCGGTCAAACGCCTTCAGGCGGATCCTGATTTTCTGCTGGGGAATGGAGGTGGTCATGATGGCCCGGGCAAAAAGAGAGTTGAATTGTCGAAGTTCGGTTGGAGGAAGGGAGAGCGGGTGGGTTTCCCCACCCGCCGAGACTGATCACCAGCCTCTCATTCCACGATCTTGGACACCACGCCGGCACCGATGGTGCGTCCACCCTCGCGGATGGCGAACCGCATGCCCTGTTCGATAGCAACAGGGCAGATCAGCTCGGCGCTCATCTTGATGCGATCTCCAGGCATCACCATTTCCACGTTGGTGCCGTCATCGGCAGTGAAGGCCGTGATCTGGCCGGTCACATCCGTGGTGCGGATGTAGAACTGCGGGCGATAGCCAGCAAAGAAAGGCGTGTGGCGACCACCCTCCTCCTTCTTGAGCACATACACTTCTCCCTCGAACTTGGTGTGAGGCTTGATTGAGTTGGGCTTCACCAGCACCATCCCGCGCTCGATGTCCTCTTTCTGAACACCACGCAGTAGGAGTCCCACATTATCTCCGGCCATGCCCTCATCGAGCAGCTTGCGGAACATTTCCACACCGGTGACGGTGGTTTCGCGGGTGTCCTTGATGCCAACGATCTGCACTGTTTCACCCACCTTGACCTTTCCGCGCTCGATGCGGCCCGTGGCCACGGTGCCCCGACCGGTGATAGAGAACACATCTTCCACAGCCATCAGGAAGGGCTTATCCACTTCACGCTCAGGCTCGGGGATGGATTCATCAACGGCGGCCATGAGCTCTTCCACCTTGCCCTCCCATTCCTTGTCGCCCTCCAGAGCCTTAAGCCCGGAAACGCGGACCACGGGGATGTCATCACCGGGGAAGTCGTACCCGCTCAGGAGTTCGCGCACTTCCAGCTCAACGAGCTCAAGAATCTCCTCGTCATCCACCATGTCGCACTTATTGAGAGCAACGACGAGGGCAGGCACACCAACCTGCTTGGCTAGAAGGATGTGCTCCTTTGTCTGGGCCATAGGACCATCAGTGGCGGCAACCACCAAGATGGCTCCATCCATCTGAGCAGCCCCAGTGATCATATTTTTCACATAGTCAGCGTGGCCTGGGCAGTCCACGTGGGCATAGTGTCGATTTTCCGTTTCGTACTCCACGTGGGCTGTGTTGATCGTGATGCCCCGCTCACGCTCCTCCGGAGCACCATCAATATCGTCATATTTTTGTGCCTTCGCCATGCCTTTCTTGGAAAGCACGTTGGTGATGGCAGCTGTGAGTGTGGTCTTGCCATGGTCAACGTGACCGATGGTGCCGATGTTGACGTGCGGTTTAGTCCTATCAAATTTTTCCTTCGACATAGCTAATCTAGGCCTCCGCTGTTTGGGTAGGTTTTGAAATTCCTCAGATCAATCCTCAGCGAGGACTGACCTCAGGCGACCGGACCTACGACCGATCCTTGGAACTTTTTTTACTCCGAATGGAGCTCTCGGCGGGAATTGAACCCGCGACCTCTCCCTTACCAAGGGAGTGCTCTACCTCTGAGCTACGAGAGCGAACCACTCTGACTCGAAGACTATTCGGCTTGGAGCGGGAGAAGGGGCTCGAACCCTCGACCCTCAGCTTGGAAGGCTGATGCTCTAGCCAACTGAGCTACTCCCGCACAACCAATCCGAATTGTCTTCTTACTACTACGGACTACTTACGAACTGCCATCGCCGAGTCGCTTTCGCGCCCCGGGCGACTTCGGGCTTTCACCCTAACTTGATGGTGGAGAGAGAAGGATTCGAACCTTCGAAGGCTAACGCCGGCAGATTTACAGTCTGCTCCCTTTGGCCACTTGGGTATCTCTCCAGCCAAAACCTCAAACTTTTTCGGTGACTTCTGCTTCCGTGCAACTGGTGCTGGAGAGGGGAATCGAACCCATGACCTACGGTTTACAAAACCGTTGCTCTACCAACTGAGCTACTCCAGCACCTGCGCCCGGGGTTGGATTTTTCATCTAAGGATGGAAAAGTCCACGGAAAAGTCGATACTTAGGTGTAGGCGATACC
>JAYKIG010000090.1:0-20875 GCA_035286045.1 Cyanobacteriota bacterium
CAGTTGCGGATGTCGCCCGGTGGCTGCACGCCCAGTTCACGGCGCAACACGCCGCTGCTGCCGCCGTCGTCGGCCACGGTGACGATGGCTGTGATGTTGCTGCTGTAGCGCTTCAGGCCACTCAGCAAGGTCGCGAGTCCCGTTCCCCCGCCGATGGCCACCACGTTGGGTCCACGGTTCAGCCGTCGCTGCGCCAACAGGGCATCCACCAGGTGGGTGTCTTTCTCAGGAGCGAGGGCCTGCTGAATCGAGCCGAAGCTGCGGTTGAGGCCCAGCCAGATCAGCACCCCTCCCAGCAACAGCACCAAGGGCCCGGTGATTCCCCTCGGCAGCACCTGGGTGACGCGCCCCAGGATCCAGCGTGTGGTTTCCAGGCTCCAGTAGATGGGTTGGAGATCCGCCCAGACCGCGGCGCCCAGGAGAGCGATCAACAAACCCAGCCCGGAGGTGAGCATCCAACGCTTCACCACCAGCCCAGGCTGCAGCCAGCGAACGGCCCTGCGCGAACTGCTGACGAGATCTTGTTGGCGCCGTTCCCCCCTGCCGATCCATTCGGGACGCTGACCGGAGCGCTGGCGGGGCAGGCGTTCGATTGGGCCTCTGGCGGGCAAGGGATCCGGGCGCGGACGCTGAAAACAGTGTCTGAACTGTAGGGATGGGAGGGGGACGTCAGGATGGAGGTGTTGTCCGATCCCCGCGTTGCGCCCATGTCCCTCGGCGTTGCCCCCGTGGTGGAGTTTGCGGAGGTCTCCATGGGATGGGGGGAGAACCTGATCCTGGATCGGCTCAGTCTCCAGGTGCAGCCTGGTGAGCGTCTGATGGTCGTGGGGCCTTCCGGTTCGGGAAAGTCCACCATCCTGCGGTTGATGGCGGGGTTGCTTCTTCCCACCTCAGGTGTGGTCAAGCTCCATGGGGAAGCCCAGCCCTATCTCCGGCTCGACCAACGCCACCCTCCCGATGTGCGGCTGGTGTTTCAAAATCCTGCCCTCCTCGCGTCCCTCACCGTTCGGGAAAACGTGGGGTTCCTGCTCTACCGCCGCAGTCGCCTTGGGGAGGGGGAGATCCGCGAACGGGTTCGCCTTGCCCTCCAGGCTGTGGGCTTGGAGGGCGTGGAGGATCGGCTGCCGGGAGAACTCAGTGGAGGGATGCAGAAACGGGTGAGTTTCGCCCGTGCCCTCATCGAAGATCCCACCGAGTCCAGTCATCGTGTGCCCCTTCTGCTCTTCGATGAACCCACGGCAGGACTGGATCCGGTGGCCTGCACCCGCATCGAGGATCTGATCGTCCAGGCCACGGGCCTGACCCATGCCTCAGGGGTGGTGGTGAGCCATGTGCACAGCACCATTGACCGCTGTGCCGATCGGGTGATCCTTCTCTACGGAGGCCGCTTCCGCTGGATGGGCACGGCGGAACAGTATCGACAGTGCACAGATCCCTACGTGGTGCAGTTCAGGACAGGTAGTCTGCAAGGACCGATGCAGCCTGGCGAGCACTGACGTCCCGTTCCTGAGATCCATGCGCCGCAGTGTTCGTGAAGCCCTGGTTGGATTTTCTCTGCTGGCCGCCATCTCAGGGGGCATTGGTTTCTGGCTTTGGCTGAAGGGCATTTCCCTCCAGCGCAACAACTGGAACATCCAGGCCAGCTTTGCCGATGCTGCGGGTCTCGCGGAGCGTTCCGCCGTCCTCCATCGCGGCGTACAGGTGGGCAATGTGCGGAGTGTGAAGGTCACCGGTCAGGCCGTGGAGGCCCGCCTGGAGATCACCGATCCCAACCTGCGCCTCTCCCGGCCCGTGGTGGCGCGGATCGCCACCAGCTCCCTCCTGGGGGGTGATGCGGTGGTGTCGCTCCTCAGCTCCGGCCCCCCCCTCCCCCCCGGGCCCGGTCCCCGGACCCCTGGGTGCAACGACCGGCGCATGGTCTGTGATGGCGGCAAAGTGGTCGGTGCCGCCGCTCCCACCCTTGAGTCGGTCACGGACACGGTGCAGCGGCTGCTGAGCGAAGCCGAGCGGCAGCGGGTTGTGCCTCAGATGGCCTCAGCCACTCGGGCCTTTGAGCGAAGTGCGGATGAAACCGAAAAGCTCTCCCGTGATGGACAGGTTTTTGTGAAGGATGCCCAGAAGTTGGTGCAGGAGCTGAATGGCTCGGTGCGGAAGGCCGATCCGATCCTGGCCAATCTCAACCAGGCCAGCGCAGAAGCAGCGGCCGCCACCCGCCATGTCCGCGCTACCGCCGCCCGGCTCGATAACCCCCAGACCGTCCAGGATCTGCAGGCCACCCTGGCCAATGCCCGCAAGCTCACCGACCGCTGGCAGGCCGTGGGAAAGGATGTCAGCAAGCTGACCGGTGATCCCAAGTTCATGGATGGGGTGCTCAGTGTGTCGGTGGGCCTGGGCAAGTTTTTCGATGAGCTCTACCCCGCCCAGGTGGATGCGGCCAGGGAAAGGGAAGCTCGGGACACTGCCCGCAGGCAGCGCCTCAAAGCGGAGCGGGAGGCCGAGGCCAGCCGCTTCGCTCCCCGCAGCAATGGACCTGCGATGCCGCCACCTGTGCGGGGGCTCTAGATCCCGGGTCCGTGCGCCTCAAACTGGTGCGTCTGCATCAGCGCGCCGTTCCCAGGGCCTCCAGGGCAATGGCCGCAATCGCCTGATCGCTGGCCTTGGGCAGCTGCACATATCGGCCGCCGGCCACCTCGGCGAGCTCCTTGCCCATGCCGCTGCCGATGAACTTGCGCTCGGTGTCGATCACCAGCAGCCGCAGCCCGAGGGCCCGGTAGCGGGAGGCCACCTGCTTCACGTCCGCCTTCAGGTCCACCGGTTCTTCCCCTTCGAGATCCGGTTGGCCCAGGGAGCGAGCGAGGGGTACATTGCCACGGCCATCGGTGATGGCCACCACCACCACCTGGCTCAGGTCTCCCGTGGCCAGCGCATTGGCCCCCACCCGGGCCGCCAGGGCCAGCCCATGGGCCAAGGGTGAGCCGCCGCCGCAGGGCATGGCTTCCAGCCGGCGGCGGGCGGCGGTGATCGAGCGGGTGGGAGGCAGGAGCACCTCCGCCTGTTCTCCCCGGAAGGGAATCAACGCCACCTCATCCCGGTTTTCGTAGGCCTCCGTGAGCAGCCGCAGCACGGCTCCCTTGGCGCTCTGCATCCGGTTGAGTGCCATCGAACCGCTCGCATCCACCAGAAACACCACCAGGGCTCCTGCTTTTCGTTGCAGTTGCTTGGCCCGCAGGTCGTCATCGCTGACGATCAGGCGGCGGTGGGGCTCCCGTTCCCTTCTCGCCTTTTGGTGGGGCGCCGCCGCCCGCAGTGTGGCATCCACCGCGATCCGCCGCACCGGCCCCCTCGGCAGGATCGGGCGCACGTAGCGTCCCCGGCTCTCGCTCAACACCTGGGAGCGGCTGCCGCTGCTGCCGCTGCGCGACTTGGCCGCGGCGAACAACAGAAGGTCTGGATCGATGGCGGTGGCCTCCGGATCCAGCAGAAACTCTTCGGGAATGGAGGGGGGCGCCTCATCCTGCGGGGACTCATCTTCCGGCGGGGAGCTGTCTGGATCCTGCTCCCCCTCAGGGGGTTCCCGCTCCTCGGACGGGTTGGGCTCCTGCTCCCCCTGGGGTGGAGGCGGAGGTGGAGGCTGGAGGGGTTGCTCCGGATCCGCCGGCGGCTGCTGGCGCGCCCGCGGTGCAATCACGAGCCGCACAGCCACCTGCAGGTCTTCCGCCTCCACCTGGTCGCGGCCGCTCAGGGCTGCATGGGCCCGAGCCACCCGCACCGCATACAGCTCCGAGCGGTGCCCCTCCACCCCACCCCGCAGGGCCTCGTTCACCAGATAGGCGATCTGCTCCCGGCCGATGGTCACATCTGGGAGCCACTGGCGGGCCAGGAGCAACTGGGTGGCCAGGGCATCACTGTCTTCCTGGTGGCGAGCTGCGAAAGCCTCCACCGATTCGCCATGGTCCATGGCGGAGCGGGCAATCGCGACCCGCTGCTCCAGATCCAGCAGCTGGTGGGCGGAGAGGGCCATGGCGAAGCGATCCAGCAAGTGGTCGCGCACGGCCCCCTCCTCGGGGTTGTAGGTGGCGATGAGGAGGCAGCGGCAGGGATGGCTGAGGCTCAGGCCTTCTCGCTCCAGGCGGTTCTCGCCACTGCCGACCGCGGCCAGCAACAGGTTGGTGATCCCCCCATCCAGCAGATTCAGCTCATCGATGTAGAGCACGCCACGGTGAGCTTCCGCTAAGAGTCCTGGCTGAAACACGGGTCGTCCCGCCCCCAGGGAGGCGGCCACGTCCACTGAGCCGAGCAGCCGGTCTTCCGTGATCCCCAGAGGCACCTGCACAAACGGTGCCGGGATCACCTTGGTGGGCAGGATGGCGGATCGATCAGCCCCAAGGGGGTCTCCCCCCAGGGCGGTGATGCGTTCGCGGGTCTGGCGATCCCAGTCCTCGGGTTGGCGGGGATCGATGTTCGGCAGGGAGGCGGCCGGCCCGAGATCGAGCACATCGATCGGGGGGAGCAGGGCGTGGAGGCCTCGGGCCAGAACGGATTTCCCCGTGCCCCTGCCCCCTGCGATCACCACTCCTCCCAGTCCCGGATCCACGGCCGCCAGGAGCAGGGCCAGTTTCAAGGTGCCATGGCCCGTGATGGCCGTCAGGGGAAAGGCGCGGCTGGCGGCCCAGTTGGCGGAGGCGGTCGGCAGTCCGCTGACAACCATGGTGCAGGTGGCGGTTGGGCGCAAAAGGTGGATGTTGGGCAGTCTTGCTGATCAGCTGTCGCTGCGGTGGCATTGGCAGCTGCCGGCTAGAAGGGAGAGTGTTGCTGCTGCTCGGACCCCTGTGGCTGTGCCATGTCCCGTTCTTCGCTTGGAGAGAGGCTCGGCAGGGATGGTGCTGGGGCTGGCGCTCCTCGCCCTGATGGCACCTCCGGTGGGCGCCTCCAGCCCGGCTGCCTGGAGGGCCTACGAACAGGAGGTGCGTTTGGCATGCCTGAAAGCCAGCCGGTTGGCCCAGCCCAGGGTGCTGGGGGGGCGGATCGATGTGCCGGTGGCCGAGGTCACCCCCTCCGGGATCACCCTGCTCATTTCAGCTCTCCTGCTGGAGGGGACCTATCCCCAGAGCCAGATGGGGGGCCGCAAGGGCCGGGAGCTCTGTTTGTTCGAGCAACGGACCCGTCGGGCGACGGTTGCGGAGGCGGAGGCTCTCGATAGACCCCGTCCTCAGCCCTGAAAAGGCGGCAGGAGCAAGGGGAGCATTCAGAGAAAGTCCGGCCGGATGGCCTGGGCCCGTTGAAGGCATGCCTTCAGGGTGGTCCAGTCCTCCTCACGCACTGCATGGATGAGGGCGTCCAGCCCCGCTTGGTAGTGCATCAGGGCGGAGAGCACGGCCTCCCGGTTCCAGCGACACATCAAGCTCCCCAGCTCGGGATTTCCTCCCCCAACTCTGGTGGTATCCGCAAAGCCGCTGGAGGCCAGGGCCCTGGCCAGTTCTTGGTTCTCCCCTATGGCGCCCCGGTCCGCGGCCTCCAGGAGAGCTGCGCTCACCAGCACGGGGAGATGGGAGATCAGGGCGACGGCCCTGTCGTGGGCCTCTGCCGAGCAGAGCAGGGGTTGGCTTCCCATGGCTGAGGCGAGTTGCTGGACGACCTCCAGGGCCTCGGGGTCGGTGTGGGCCTCGGGGGTGATCACCCAGGGCCGTCCCTGGAACAGCTGCCGCTGTCCGGCCTCCACCCCCGCTTCGGCGGTACCTGCCATGGGATGGCTCCCCACGAAGCGCACCGGCTTCCCTCTCCAGGCGGCCAACACCGGTCCCTTCACGGACCCCACGTCCGTGACGACGGCTTGCGGCGGCAGGGCATGGATCAGCTCCGGGGAGGGCGCCACCAGCTGATCCAGAGGGAGGGCGAGTACCACCAGGCCGCAGCCTTCCAGGATGGCTGCCTCGGTGCTGACCTGCTGGGCCAGGCCCCTCTCCAGGGCCCGCTCCGCGGTCTGGGGGCGATGAACCCAGGCCCTGACCAGGGCACCAGCGGCCTGGAGGTCGAGCCCCAGGGAACCCCCGATCAATCCCAGTCCCACCAGACCCACGGGGCGGTCTTGCCAAAGGGCAGCCATGGTTCTGGCCACTTCACGGGTCTCCAGCTTTCCACAGACTGTTCAACCCCACAGGGCTGTTTACGATCCATCGATGCTGGAAGCCTCGGCCCACCTCCATCTCAAGGCGCTGCTCCGCAGCGAGGGAGAGCCCCGTTGGCCCCACCACCTCACCCTCAGCCGCCTGGTGGCCCGAAGCCTGCGGCGGGTGGATCACACCCTGGTGGCCCTGACCCCCGGCATGGGCACCTCCTGGTGGCCGAGCCTGCTTGTGCCCCTAGCCCTGAGCGAAGCCCCCCTGGCTCTGGTGGTGAGCGATCCCCTGCGCCGCCGACTGCTTCAGCTGGAGTGGCCCCGTCTGCGGGCTGTAGGTCTCCATCTGCCCTGCTGGGAGGGGGCCGCTGCACCCTCCGAGGCCCGGCTCTGGCTGCTGAGCCCCGGCCAGTTGGTGGAGGCCTGGCAGAGGGGTGAACTGGGCGATCGCCAGCTGGTGATCCCAGAGGCGGAACGACTGGAGGAAGCCCTCTGTGGCGCCCTGGAGGTGCTGATCCAGCCGGCGGACTGGGATGGGTTGCGACGGGCCTTTCCCAGCGCCGAAGAGGCCCTGCTTGCCCTCCACGAGCGATTGAGCCGCAGGGTGTTCAGCCAACCCCGTCATCCTGGTCAGTTGGTTGCCCTGGAGAATCAGGAGGAGATTCCCCTCCGGGATCTGCTGGCCCTGCTTCGTCCGCTCCCGGCGCCCTGGCCCCGGTGGCAGGCTGCCGCAGGGTCCGGTTGGGCCAGCTGGGCCAAGGTGGATCCTGCCCTGCTCCAATGGCAATGGATCCGCCAGCCCTTGGATCCCCTCCAGGAGCTCTGCGGCCTGTTCCAGGACCGCGGCACGATCCTTCTGGGGGAAGTGGCAACAGAGGCCATGGCCCAGGCGGGAGTCAACCGACGTCGCTGGTCCCCCCAGGTGGTGGTGCGGCTGGATGATCCCCCCCTGAGCGACCCGCTGCCGCTCTACGCCCCCCTGCGCCAGCCCCTTCCCAACAGCCCCCCCTTCGCCGACCATCTCCTGGAGCATTGCCGGCGCCTTGTGCTGGGTCAGGCCGGCCTCACGGTGATCCTTCTGGACGACCGGGGCCTGCGTGGTGGCCTGGCAAGCGCCCTGGCCGCGGAGTTCGGCTCCCGCGTCACAGAGCACGGCACCGCCGTGGAGAGCAACGGGGTGATCTGTGCCGCCTGGAGCTGGTGGCTCGAGCACCAATCCCGCCTACCTGTGCCCTGCCAGGTGATTGTGGGGCTCCTGCCCATCCCCAGCCTGGAGGATCCCCTCACGGCCGCCCGGGTGGCCCGCATGCGGCAAGAGGGCGGGGATTGGTTCCGAGACCTGCTTCTGCCCGATGCCCTCCATCGGCTTCAGCGGGGATTGGCTTGTTTGCGCCGCAGTGGGGGTCGGGCAGCGGTGTTGGACGGGCGGTTGCGGGCCCGCACCTGGGGTCGGCAAGTGTTTCGTGCTCTGGAGCCCACCGTGCCCCTCACTCGCCTGCTGCCGGGTTGAGAGTGGGTCAGGCCCCTACGCTTGGGTCAGCGAGTCTTGCTGTGATGGGCGAAGCCAAACGCCGCGCGGCCCAGGGGCTGCCGCCCCGGGAGAAGAAACCCTCCGAGAAGCCGGCTCCCTTGAAGAAGGGGGCGATCCAGGCTCCCTCCTCCGGGACCTCCTCCCAGCGCCTGGTCGACTGGCTCCCCCTCACCCGCGACCAGGCCGACCGCTTTGTCTCGCTCACCACCCGGGGGGCCTGGGTCGGCATTGGAGCGTTGGTGCTTTTTTGGGTCACTGTGCGTTTTCTGGGTCCGGCCCTTGGCTGGTGGACCCTGGCTGACGGCTGACCCTTGCTAGTGCGGCGCGATCCAGGTGCTTGTGCGGGTTTGGCCACGGGAACCTCACCACCCTCGGAAAGCTGAAGAAAACCTTAGGATTTATCCACTTTCCATTGGTTGCTCATGTTTGCCCGTCTGGCTGAGCAATACCGATCCGTTGTCCAGGACCTGATCCTGAGTCTTCAGGCCCTGGCCCGTTGTCTTCAAGACCAGGGCCAGGTGGCCAGTTGTTATGTCTGCGGCGATGGCAAAACCCAGAGCGGGGTCTCCTTTGTCGCCGATCTTGGAGATTCCCATGTCGTGAGGTTCCTTGTCTCCGACTTCGGCATCTCCTGGGTCGAATCTCGGAATGGCCTGGAGCTGCTCAAGCTGGAAGGGGTGGATGCCATCCACGAGCTTCACCGGGTGGCCCAGCAACTTCAAGATAAGGGCGCGAGAGCTGATGCCCCCGTTCCTTCCATGCGTCCAGACATCATTCTGCCAGCGGCCCATCTCTGAGTCATCCCCAGGCAGGGTGGCTCATAAATAGAGATTGACCCCAGGCCATAAAAAGTACTCCCCCTGGCCTGGGTTTGCAGTGAATCTTTCTGGGCCCCGGCCTCAGAGGCCTTGCATCAGGCGGCTGGAACAGCCTCCCTTTCCACTTCGCTGATCGGCTCGACGGATGGGCCACCGGCTGCTGCACGGGCCGCCGCTGCCGCCAGGGGCCGCATTGAGTTGGCCGTCACCTCCGATCCTTCCGTGAGCTGGCGGCGCGTCAACTGTTCAATGGTGGCCTGCTGGGTGGGGTTCTGCTCCAGCCAGGCAATCGTGTTATCCCGTCCCTGGCCGATGTTGTCGCCCTCGTAGCTATACCAGGCTCCCTTGCGGGTCACCACCCCCGTCTCTTCTGCCAGGTCGAGCAGGCAGCCCACGGTGCTGATGCCACGACCGAAAAGAATATCGAATTCAGCGATGCGAAAGGGTGGCGCCACCTTGTTTTTCGCCACTTTGACCTTGGCACGGATCCCGTATTCCTCGGTGCCGCGCTTGAGGGTTTGAATGCGCCGGATGTCCAGTCGTACGGAGGCATAGAACTTGAGAGCGTTGCCTCCCGTTGTCGTTTCGGGATTGCCGTAAGTGACCCCGATCTTCTGGCGCAGCTGGTTGAGGAAGATGACGGTGCAGCCGGATTTGCCGATGTTTCCTGTGATCTTGCGCATGGCCTGGCTCATCAGACGGGCCTGACTGCCGACGGCCAGATCGCCCATCTCTCCCTCGATCTCCGCCCGGGGGGTGAGGGCAGCCACGGAGTCGACCACCACGATGTCCACCGCACCGGAGCGCACGAGCTGGTCCACGATTTCCAGGGCCATTTCGCCCGTATCCGGCTGGGAGACCAGCAGGTTTTCAATATCCACACCCAGCGCCGCGGCGTATACGGGATCCAGAGCATGCTCCGCATCCACGAAGGCCGCCACCCCTCCCCGGCGCTGCACTTCAGCGATCGCATGGAGCGTGAGAGTGGTTTTTCCGGAGCTCTCGGGCCCGTACACCTCCACGACCCGTCCCTTGGGATAGCCGCCTCCGAGGGCCAGATCCAGGGTGAGCGCTCCGGTGGAGATGGTTTCCACCCGCATGCGGGAGGCATCCCCCAAACGCATGATCGACCCTTTGCCGAAGTTGCGCTCGATCTGGTTGAGAACCAGGCCAAGGGCCTTGTCGCGCTCAGGATTGGTGGCCGATGGGGAACTGGCTGCGGCAGGAGATGTGTTGCCGTTGAGGGAGGCGGCCTTGGTGTCAGCTGGCATGGTTGGCAGAACGGTGGAACAGACCGCGATGGCGAAAGGGGTGGGGAGGAGCTGGACTGGCGGTGGCAGCGGACGCCTTTGCCTCAGGCCATGGTGCGGTCTCATGGAAGTCAGTGCCACCAGAAGAGACCAGCGTCACAGCCGCATAAACCAACTCACTTTAGTACTAACGTACTCTACAGTAGTGCTACCACTCTGCCAAGGGGGCTTGGAAGAGTTCAGGCGTCAGCCAATGGATTCCGAGTTCTTCCAGGCCCTTGTGATCTGCAGGCGCGAGATAACCCCAGGATGCCAACAGGCAGCGCACGCTTTTCAATTCCGGGCTCTGGCGCACCAGTTCGAGGGTGGGCCGGCGATCCTCCACGAACCAGAGGGGCCGCAGGGGTCCCTCGGAACCAGGTTGCTCCTGCAGAAGCTGATCCAGCACCTCCGTTTTGTTTCCTGCTTCGTGGCCATAGAGGGCCAGCGGTCGCAATCCTGCGGCCGTGAGCAGTTCAGCCGTGAAGGCCTCCCCTTTGGTGGTCAGCACCGCCCACGGGGCGCCTTCCTTGTCCAGCCGGTGCAGGCGCTCCCTCACCCCCGGGTAGAGGTGGTGGCGGTCCAGCCAGCCCTGCCGGTCGGTGCTGAGAGCCTCTCGGCGCACGTCCTCCAGCAGGGCCTGCAGGGCGCCAGAGCTCAGTCTCCACCGGGCCTGTGCGTCGGCAAGGGCCTGGGGATAGGCCTCCAGGAGGGTCTTCAGGGATCCATCGGGCCGGCCCAGCTCGGCGGCCACTAACACCATCTCCCAACCTTTGTGAATCAGGGGGCGAAGCTGGCGAAAGGCCGGTGGAATTTCGTTGGGCAAACACAGGGGCGGGGTGGTTCCAGGCCCTTGTCGCTCGAGCTCCAGAGCTGCTCTGCGGGCCGACCACCAGTATTCCTCCATGCCATCGACGAGCACGCCGTCGAAATCGAAGACAAGAAGAGGGAGCTGCTGCACCCGTACCGATGGGCTGATGGAACTGGGCCGCTAGGATTCGAACCTAGGAATGGCGGGACCAAAACCCGCTGCCTTACCGCTTGGCGACGGCCCATCGGTTGGCTGAAGGAACTTCAACCAGAGCTGATTCAGCCGGATTGGCTTCAACACCGGGGGGTGTTGATCAGCACCCAGTCAGTAACCCACAGCGGCCGGTGCTTCGTCAACTGATCGGTCCGACCGGTTGCTTCAAGCGGGGAAGACCCGCAGGCGCTGCTGCTCCCCCTGGCCGAACACGGCGCTGCGCAGGCGGTAGCGACCCACGAGCTCGGCTTGCATGGTTCGCACACGTTCGCTTCGGGGCAGCAACTCCACGGGCCTTCCCTGGGGCAGAACGACCTGCTCCACGGCCAGTCGGCATTCCTCCATGGCTGCATGGGCGTCATCCAGCCTCTGGAGCTGGCCTGGGGTGGGGCCCTTCTGGGGATTGGCCCCATCTTCGGTGCGACGCTGCACCAGCCGCTCCATGGCCCGCTGCAACTGATGCGGGTTGTCGGTCTTGATCACGAGTATGGGCAAGCCCAGGGATTGGGCCCTGCGGCGGATGGCCGGGTCCTGCCCCAGGTGGCCACGCACGCTGAGCATCGCATCAGCCTGCTCAGGATCGGCCACCACCTCCACCGGCAGGTGGCGGGCCCGGGCGGCCTCCTCCAGCTGGCCCGCACTCACGCCCACCCCACAGAGCCTCAGGGGGGGAAGGGGAACCATCCGGCGATGGGCGGCAGGTGCGGAGGGATCGGGCAGGGGTTTCGCAACCAGGCTGCGGGTCTGCAGGGGGCGCCGAGACCCGGGATCCTGGCGGCTGTCGTCCAGCAGGGGCAGCGGCAGGGCACGGCTGGGCGCGGCGTCCCGGATCTGCACCTGGCCATCGGATCCCACCTCCCGGATCTGGGGGCGGGCCGTCTGGCCGCGCAGAAGAAGATCCACCGTGGCCGCCACCTCCCGATGCACCAGCCAGCGGTGGCGACTGTGCATTTCCACCGCCAGGGGGAAGGTGGGCTCTGCGGCACGCTCCAGCACGGTTTTCTGACTGTGGCGCCGGCGGGCCTCCTCATCGCCGAGGGTCACCGACTGAATGCCCCCCACAAGATCGCTCAGGGTCGGGTTCTTGATCAGGTTGGCCAGCTCGTTGCCGTGGGCCGTGGCTACGAGCATCACCCCCCGTTCGGCGATGGTGCGGGCGGCCAGGGCCTCCAGCTCCGTGCCGATCTCATCGATCACGATCACCTCCGGCATGTGATTTTCCACGGCCTCGATCATCACCTGGTGTTGCAGCTCGGGCCGAGCCACCTGCATGCGCCGGGCCCGTCCGATGGCCGGATGGGGAATGTCTCCGTCGCCGGCGATTTCATTGCTGGTGTCGATCACCACCACCCGCCGCAGCAGGTCGTCAGCCAGCACCCGGGCAATCTCCCGCAGGGCAGTGGTCTTCCCCACCCCGGGGCGGCCCATCAGGAGGAGGGATTGGCCCGTATCGAGAAGGTCGCGCACCATGGTGACGGTGCCGAACACGGCTCGCCCGACCCGGCAGGTGAGCCCCACCACTTCTCCGGTCCGGTTGCGGATGGCGCTGATGCGGTGCAGGGTGCGCTCGATCCCGGCCCGGTTGTCCTCGCCGAAGCGGCCGATGCGCTCCAGCACTCCAGCCAGATCCTGCCGCTCGATCGCAGTCTCACCGAGGGCGACGGCCGTGCCGGGATAGCGGGCCTCTGGAATGCGCCCCAGATCCAGCACCACCTCCAGGAGTTGATCTCGCCGCTCCTCGGTGCCCAGAGCCCCTCGAACCCGCTCGGGGAGCACCTCCAGGAGGCGATCCAGATCGTCGGTGATCCGTTGGGTGGAGACGAGGGAGGAGTCGGGAAGGGGAACGCTGTCCAGAGTCGCCTGGCGATCACACCCCCTCTTTTTAGCCGCCCTGGGGGGGGCGTCGGGTAGCGGGTTGCCCCCGGTGGGTCCATGGATGCACCAGGGCCCGGGCGATCGTGAGGGCAGGCGTCAGCAGATCGGGGAGGTCGAGAAGCCTCCGCCCCCGCCCCTGGGCCTTCTGGAGCAGGTCCTGAAGGGAATGGCGTGCCACGCTTCCAAAGGCTACCCCCGCCAGAGGGGGGCTCCCGGCAGGTAAGGCCTCCACCAGAGTCAGGGTGTGGAGGTTGGTTCCCCCGGCCAGCTGGAGCGGCCCGGGTGGGGCCAGGGGGCCCACGGCCCGCAGCAGGCGCACGGCGGCATGGGCCGTACCGGCTCCCACATCACCGCTCATCGGGCGACCGTCGAGTTGCCAGAGGGGCTGCAGGCCCGCGGCACGCACCAGAGAAAAACGCTGCCAGAGATCGCGGGCCAGCACGGCGGGGTTGGGCGAGCCTCCCCCGCTCTCCTGACCTTCGAGGCCGCAGCTCACCGCAAGCCGCTGCAGGGGGATCCCCGCGCTGCGCACCTGCTGCAACCGTTCGCCAAAGGCCGCCCCTCTCCCGATCTGGGTGTGGAGTTCCACCGCGTCGGGCCGCAGGGCCGCCAGCAGGGGGCCGACAGCTTCTGGCGCCAGGGTGCTCTGCCGCTCCTCGATCAACCCCTGGGGGCAGGCGGGGAGGCAGCGCCCGCAGCCGTAGCAGCGCTCCGCCACAACTCCCAAGCTCTCCGCAATGGCCAGCGCAGGACACACCCGTTCGCAGGGGCGGGGGCAACCCTGCGGACAGCCCAGAGGATCAAACCAGGCCTTACGGAAGTGGGGATCTGCCCCATCGCTGAGGCTGATCATCAGCCAGGGGATCGGGGCCCCCCGTTCCGCGGCCCACGCCATCCCGCGGCGGGCGGCCGCAACCACCGCTGCATCGGCCGCCAGATCCAGACAGTGCACCCCGGCGAGGCTGTAGAGGCCCGCCAGGTCTTCGATGGCAGGGAGATCCTGGTTGCTGGCGCCACCGATCCATTTCACCCAGCGGCCCCTGGCCAGGGCTTCAGCCGGTGAGAGCAGGGCTGGCGGTGCCGGGAGGGAAGGAGCCGTTTGTGCGGTGCACCTGTGTGCACACCAGGGTCCATGATTGTGGCAGAAGGCACCCCTCGGGATCAGGCGGCATCCACTTCCACCAGGGGTGTCCAGCGGAGCTCCCGGGCGCCGCCCATCTCCACCACCACCTTCAACCGGGGCTCCCGTTTGCAGAGCTCCACCAGGGAACTGCGTTCGGCGGAAGAGAGCACCTGACCCTCCAGGAGCCAGAGCACCACTGGCGTGGTGCCCTCCAGCAGATGGCCGAGCTGGGGCTGCACCCGTTGCACCTCCCCGACAGCGGCCGTGCGGCCCACGCTCTGGTGCCCCAGGTGGGGAGGCCGCACCCCGTGGAGTTGGAACAGAAAAACCTCCGGATCCCCCAATCCCCTGGCGGAGGTGAGGTGGGCCCGATAGCCCGCGGCACGCAGCCGCCGCAGCAACCGGGTCTCGCTGCCTCCCTCCAGGGGCACATAGAGAGCGAGGGCCCCAGCCCGTTCCAGTTCCTGACGGAATCCCTGGCCCGTGAGCAGTAGGGGCATGACAGCGATGCAAGTGCCGCTGAGTCTGACAAAAACCTCCCAACCTGGGTTGTTTTCCTCCTGTGAGGGGGGGATCGGTGATGCGGTAGATTTTTCTCTTGTGCTGAATTGCTGTGCCCGACCGCTAGCCGGGCCTCCAGTGACCAGCACAGGATTGCCAGTGGTGGCAATCCTCCAGGCCAGAGTGGCTGCCGGTGCTTCCGCACCAGGGCACCACCGGGATACTGCTTGAACCCCGGCTCCACAGCCGGCTTCAACCAAGTCCCAGCCCGCTGATCTGTCTGCTAGCTCCGGATTCAGGCCCTGCCTGTTCTCCTTGCCGCTTCCGACATCAGCCTCCCTGGTTCCCGTGCCCCATGACGGCACAGGTTCCAGACTCGTCCAGCTGGCGTTCTCCCCTCCGTCCATGTCCATTGGCATTCTTGGGAAGAAACTGGGCATGTCCCAGTTCTTCGATGAAGAGGGCAGATCCATTCCGGTCACTCTGATCGAAGCGGGTCCCTGCCGCATCACCCAAATCAAAAGTCCCGCCAGCGACGGCTACAGCGCTGTTCAGCTCGGCTTTGGCGAGATCCGAGCCAAGCTCGTGAACAAGCCTGCCCAGGGGCATCTCTCCCGCTCCGGCGATGAGCCCCTGCGGCATCTGCGTGAAGTTCGCGTGGAGGCGGTCGAAGGTTTCGAGCTCGGTGGCACCGTCACCGTGGCCGATTTCGAGGCAGGCCAGAAGGTGGACGTCCGCGGTGACACCATGGGACGAGGCTTCTCCGGCTACCAGAAGCGTCATGGCTTCAGTCGGGGCCCCATGACCCACGGCTCCAAGAATCACCGCGAACCCGGCTCAACCGGGGCAGGCACCACCCCCGGCCGCGTCTACCCCGGCAAGCGCATGGCAGGCCGTTACGGCGGCAAGCCTGTCACCACCCGTGGGCTCACCATCCTCAAGGTGGATGCCGCCCGCAATCTGCTCGTGGTGAAGGGCTCTGTTCCCGGCAAGCCCGGCGCCCTGCTCGACATCCGCCCGGCCCGCCGGGTGGGCAGCCAAGCCGCAACCTGAGGAGGAGAATCATGGCTACATGTGCAGTTCGCGACTGGCAGGGAAAAGAGAGCGGTCAAGCCGAGCTCGACCTTGCCGTCGCCAAGGAAACCACTGCTCCCGACCTGCTCCATCGTGCTGTGGTGAGGCAGCTGGCCCATGCCCGTCAGGGCACGGCCAGCACCCTCACGCGCGCCGAGGTTGCTGGTGGAGGACGCAAGCCCTACAAGCAGAAGGGCACCGGCCGAGCTCGCCAGGGTTCGATCCGCACCCCCCTGCGTCCGGGTGGGGGCATCGTGTTCGGCCCCAAGCCGCGCACCTACTCCCTATCTCTCAATCGCAAGGAGCGCCGCCTCGCTCTGCGCACCGCCCTGATGAGCCGCGTGGCGGACATCACGGTGGTGAAGGGCTTCGGCGATACGCTTCAGGCCCCCAGAACCAAGGAGATCACGGCCGCCCTCCAGCGCCTTGACATCGCCCCCGAAACCCGCGTCCTGCTGGTGATTGATGGGGCCAGCGAGACCCTGAAGCTCTCCGTGCGCAACCTGGAGCGGGTCAAGCTGATCGCCGCAGATCAACTCAATGTGTTCGATCTCCTCAATGCCCAGAAGCTGGTGCTGAATGAGGGGGCTCTGGCCAAGATTCAGGAGGTTTACAGCTGATGGCTCTTCGTTTTATCGGGCGGCTCCCAGATGTGATCCGCCGCCCTCTCATCACCGAAAAGGCCACCCGCCTGCTCGAAGCCAACCAGTACACCTTTGAGGTGGACCCTCGGGCGGCGAAGCCTGCGATCAAGGCCGCTGTGGAGGAGCTGTTTTCCGTCAAGGTGGTTGGGATCAGCACCATGAACCCCCCCCGTCGCACCCGCCGCGTTGGCCGTTTTGCCGGCAAGCGGGCCCAGGTCAAGAAGGCCGTCGTGCGTCTGGCCGAAGGTCAGTCCATTCAGCTGTTTCCAGAGTCCTGAGGGGTAAACCATGGCAATCCGTTCCTACCGACCCACCAGCCCTGGCACCCGTACCCTGGTGACCACTGATTTCAGTGAGATCACCGGCCGGGGGCGCGAGAGGGGCCTTGTGGTGGCGAAGCACCGCCTGAAAGGGCGCAACAACCGTGGGGTGATCACCTGCCGCCATCGCGGTGGCGGCCACAAACGCCTCTATCGCATCGTCGATTTTCGCCGCGATAAGCATGGAGTGCCGGCCAAGGTGGCCGCAATCCATTACGACCCCCACCGCAACGCCCGTCTTGCCCTCCTCTTTTACGTGGATGGAGAGAAGCGCTACATCCTGGCTCCTGCTGGCGTGGGTGTGGGCCAGACCGTGATCTCCGGCCCTGACGTGCCCATCGAAGCGGGCAACGCCATGCCCCTCTCCGCCATACCTCTCGGTTCGAGTGTTCACAACGTTGAGCTTTACGCGGGCCGTGGTGGCCAGATGGTGCGCACCGCTGGTGCCAGCGCCCAGGTGATGGCCAAGGAAGGCGATTATGTCGCCCTCAAGCTGCCCTCCACGGAGGTGCGACTGGTGCGCCGTGAGTGCTACGCCACCCTCGGGGAGGTGGGCAATGCGGAACAGCGCAACACGAGTCTGGGCAAAGCGGGGCGCAAGCGTTGGCTGGGACGTCGCCCCGAGGTGCGTGGCAGCGTTATGAACCCTTGCGATCACCCCCATGGGGGCGGTGAGGGCCGGGCGCCCATCGGTCGCTCCGGTCCGGTGACGCCCTGGGGGAAACCTGCCCTCGGTCTGAAAACCAGGAAGCGGAACAAGCCCAGCAACCGGTTCGTGCTGAGAAAACGTCGCCGCACCTCCAAGCGGAGCCGTGGAGGCCGCGACTCATGATTTCCCACACCGCCCTGCCATCTGCCTGAATCGCCATGGGACGTTCACTCAAAAAAGGACCGTTTGTTGCCGACAGCCTTCTCCGCAAGGTTGAAAAGCAAAACGCCGCCGAAGACAAATCCGTGATCAAGACCTGGTCGCGGGCCTCCACCATCCTGCCGCTGATGATCGGCCATACGATCGCCGTGCACAACGGCAAAACCCATGTGCCCGTTTACGTAACGGAGCAGATGGTGGGCCACAAGCTCGGAGAATTTGCTCCCACTCGCACCTTCCGAGGCCACACCAAAGACAAGAAGGGAGGCCGCTGAACCATGGCAATCCAAACCCCCAACCCCACCCAGGCTCTGGCCCACGGCCGCTACATCCGCGGTTCGGCCTCCAAGGTGCGTCGCGTGCTTGATCAGATCCGGGGGCGCACCTACCGCGACGCTCTGATCCTGCTCGAGTTCATGCCCTATCGCTCCACCGGCCCCATCACCAAGGTGCTGCGGTCGGCTGTCGCCAATGCCGAGCACAACCTCGGGCTCGACCCCGCCACCCTGGTGATCAGCCAGGCCAGCGCTGACATGGGTCCTTCCATGAAACGCTTCCGCCCCCGCGCCCAGGGGCGGGCCTACGCGATCAAGAAACAGACCTGCCACATCAGCATTGGTGTGGCCTCCCCTTCCGCCTGACCCCCGAGGACTTCCGACCGATGGGACACAAGATCCATCCAACCGGCCTGCGCCTGGGGATCACCCAGGACCACCGCTCCCGCTGGTACGCCCCCAGCCGCACCTATCCCACCCTCCTGCGGGAGGACGACAGGATCCGCAAATTCATCCATAAGAAGTACGCCGCCGCTGGCATCAGCGATGTGTTGATCGCCCGCAAGGCCGACCAGCTCGAAGTGGAACTCAAGACGGCCCGCCCGGGCGTCCTCGTCGGACGTCAGGGGAGTGGCATCGAGGAGCTCCGCAGTGGCATCCAGAAAACCCTCGGGGATGCCCACCGCCAGGTGCGCATCAACGTGGTGGAGGTGGAGCGGGTGGATGCCGACGCCTATCTGCTTGCGGAGTACATCGCCCAGCAGCTGGAAAAGCGGGTGGCTTTCCGCCGTGTGATGCGCATGGCCGTGCAACGGGCCCAGAGGGCCGGAGTGCTCGGCCTGAAGATCATGGTGGCTGGCCGCCTCAACGGAGCGGAAATCGCCCGTACTGAGTGGACCCGTGAAGGTCGGGTGCCGCTCCATACCCTGAGGGCTGACATCGATTACGCCACCAAGGTGGCCACCACCACGTACGGGGTGCTGGGCATCAAGGTGTGGGTGTTCAAAGGGGAGGTGCTCCCCGGACAACAGGAGCAGGTGCCTGTGGGTGCCGCTCCCAAGCGGCGGGCGAGTCGGCGCCCCCAACAGTTCGAAGATCGCTCCAACGAGGAGTGAGGGAGGTTTAAACCATGCTGAGTCCACGACGCGTCAAATTCCGCAAGCAACAGCGAGGTCGGATGCGTGGCCATGCCCCCAGGGGCACCACCATCGCCTTCGGCGAATTCGCTCTGCAAGCCCAGGAATGTGGCTGGATCACGTCTCGTCAGATCGAGGCCTCCCGCCGGGCCATGACCCGCTATGTCAAGCGGGGAGGAAAGATCTGGATCCGCATCTTCCCCGATAAGCCGGTGACGATGCGCCCCGCCGAAACCCGCATGGGTTCCGGTAAGGGCAACCCGGAGTTCTGGGTTGCGGTGATCAAGCCCGGTCGCATTCTCTTTGAGATGGGAGGGGCGGAGATCACGGAGGCCATTGCCAGGGAAGCCATGCGCCTTGCCCAGTACAAACTGCCGGTGAAGACCAAGTTCATCTCCCTGGCTGATCAGCAGGAGGTCGCCCATGAGGAGGCCGCTCCCGTTCCCGCTCCCGCATCTGCCGAGTCCTGACCATGGCCCGACCCGACATCACAGAGGTTCGCAAGTTGAGCGAACCCGAACTCAGCGAACAAATCAACGCCACCCGGCGTGAACTGTTCGACCTCCGCTTCCAACAGGCCACCCGTCGGTTGGAACATCCGCACCGCTTCAAGCAGGCCCGCATCAAGCTGGCCCATCTGCTCACGGTGCAGCAGGAGCGTCAGCGCTCCACCGCCTCCTGAACCCCCTGATTTCCATGGCACGCAAGGAAAGGGTCGGCACCGTCGTCAGCGACAAGATGGATAAAACGGTTGTGGTCGCGGTCGAGAACCGCTTCCCCCACCCCATCTATCAAAAGACCGTTCGCCGCACCACCCGCTACAAAGCGCACGACGAAACCAACAGCTGCAGGGTTGGTGATCGGGTGCGCATCACCGAGACCCGTCCCCTCAGTCGCACCAAGCGCTGGGCAGTGGCCGAAGTCATCGTCCACGGCAGCACCAAGGAGAGCCAACCATGATCCAGCAGGAAACCTTTCTCACCGTTGCCGACAACAGTGGGGCCAAGCGCATTCAGTGCATTCGGGTGCTGGGAACCAATCGGCGGTATGCCCACGTCGGTGACGTGATCGTCGCGGCGGTGAAGGATGCCATGCCCAACATGGGTGTGAAGAAGTCTGATGTGGTCAAGGCCGTTGTGGTCCGCACCCGCGCCACCCTGCGTCGCGATACCGGGAATTCCATCCGCTTCGACGACAACGCGGCCGTGATTCTCGGCAACGACAACAATCCCAAGGGCACCAGGGTGTTCGGCCCCGTGGCTCGGGAATTGCGGGAGCGCAACTTCACCAAGATTGTTTCCCTTGCTCCGGAGGTCATCTGAGATGGCAACGGCTACGAAGCGCTCCAAACCCGCCGAGCGCATCAAGATGCGCATTCGCAAGGGCGACACCGTCCAGGTGATCACAGGGAAGGACAAGGGCAAGACCGGTGAGGTGATTCGCACCCTGCCTTTTGAAAACCGGGTGATTGTGGAGGGCATCAATCTGCGCACCCGCCATGTCAAGCCCACCCAGGAGGGAGAGAGTGGACGCATCGTGACGGAAGAAGCCTCCGTGCATGCTTCCAACGTGATGCTCTATTCCACCAGCAAGAAGGTGGCCAGCCGCGTGGAAATTGTTGTCGACAAGGACGGCAACAAGAAGCGTCGCCTCAAGAAAACTGGTGAATTCCTGGAGTAAGGCCACAACCCCTCTCCGGTTCCCCCCATTCCGTTTCGCCCCTCACTTCTGACCACGACCAGAAGGACTCCCTATCCCCGTTATGACACTCAAACAGCGCTATCGGGAGACGATCCAGCCCAAGTTGCTCAAGGATCTCCAGCTCTCCAATGTTCACGAGGTTCCCAAGGTGGTGAAAGTCACCGTCAACCGGGGTCTTGGTGAAGCGGCTCAGAATGCCAAGGCTCTTGAGGCCTCCATTGCTGAACTCGCCCAGATCACAGGTCAAAAGGCCGTGGTGACCCGGGCCAAGAAAGCCATTGCCGGTTTCAAGATTCGCCAGGGCATGCCCATCGGTGTTGCTGTCACCCTCCGGGGCGAACGCATGTACGCCTTTCTTGAGCGTCTGATCCATCTGGCCCTGCCGCGGATCCGCGACTTTCGCGGCGTGAGCCCGAAGAGTTTCGACGGCCGGGGTAACTACACCCTGGGCATCCGGGAGCAGATCATCTTTCCTGAAATTTCCTTTGACAAGATCGACGCCATCCGGGGCATGGACGTGACGATCGTGACCAACGCCCGTAACGACGAAGAGGGCCGCGCCCTCCTCCGCGAAATGGGGA
>JAYKIG010000091.1:0-45339 GCA_035286045.1 Cyanobacteriota bacterium
GTGAGCATGCTGCTCAGCACCTCCACCAGATGGCTGAGGGTGCGGGCATTGGCCACGGCCCGGTTCTGCAACCTGAACCGCACGATGGGCGACACGGTGAGGATCAGGATCACCAGCAGGGGAATCACCGACAGGGTGAGCAGGGTGAGCTGCCAGCTGTAGATGAGCATGACCCCGATATAGAGAATCGAGAACACCGCATCCAGGATGGTGGTGAGAGCCGTTCCCGTGAGGAATCCCCGCACCTTCTCCAGTTCAGCGATGCGGCTGCTCACCTCCCCCACGGGCCGACGATCGAAATAGCCCAGGGGAAGCCGGAACAGATGGTCGATGATCTGGGTGCCAAGGGAGAGGTCGATCCGGTTGGTGGTGTCGACGAACAGGAAGGTGCGCAGGCAGAGCAGCAGCCCTTCGAAGACGGCGAACACCAGCAGCAGCAGGCCAAGCATGCCGAGGGCGCCCGGACTCTGGTTGATGATCACCTTGTCGATCACCTGCTGGATCAGCAGGGGATTGGCCAGGCCGAAAAGCTGCACGAAGAAGCTCGCCAGCAGCACTTCCACCAGGGCTGTGCGGTGGTTGTTCAGGGCCGGTAGAAACCAGCGGAAGCTGAAATGCCGGCGTGGGGTGAGCTCGTTCACCCGCAGGGTGAGCGCCTCGCCGCTCTCCCCCCATTGCTCCTGGAACTCCGCCGGAGCCATCTCCACATTGCCGCTGGCGGGGATGCCCAGCACCAGATGGTGGCGATCGGAGCGATACACCAGCGCCAGGCCGTTGCCCCAGCGGATCATCAAGGGATAGGGAAGGCGGGTCAGGGCATCCGCCTGCACCGCAAGCAGCTGGGTCTGCAGGCCGATGGATTCGGCCACGGCTCCGGCCAGGGCGAGGGAGGCCTCCCCGTGGCGCTGCACCTGGTCGCCGAACACCCGTTTCAGCAACTCCCGGCGGAACGGCAGGCCGAGATGGTCGCTGAGCATGCGGAAGGCGGCGATCGGCGAGTCGAGAGGGCCCACCCCCCGCACCCAGGGATAGGCCGAAGCCGGCCGCCGCTCCGGATCGATGTCCACTTCCGCCCCCTGGCCCTGGGGCGTGGGGGCCAACGGCAGCTGGCTGGGATCCAGGTCGGAGCGGTTCTGCTGCCAGCAGGCTTCCAGCCGGACGGCATCCGCCTGTAATCTATGGCCGTTCCCCCTGTTGCCGGCCGCCTCCGGCTCAAGGAGGGCCGCCAGCTGATCCCGCGGGATGCCCAGCAGCCGGCAGGGTCCGGTGTCGGCGCCTGGATGCAGCGGATCGAAGGGCGTTCCCGTGGGCGCGGCCCCATGGGCGATCAGCCAGAGCCGATCGGGGGCCAGCTCCGGTGGATGGCCCGGTGGATGGTGATCGGTTCCGGGCCAGGCCTCCGCCACGGTGGCCTTGGCCAGCTCCACTGTGGCCTTCACCAGGGTGCGGGAAAGGGGGCGGGGATCGTCCCTGAAATGGGCCTCCAGCACGCCGAAGACTTCCTCCGATCCCACCGTGGCGTGCACCCGTTGTGCCAGAGCCGGTGAGGCGTCCATCGCGTCTCGCAAGGCCTCCATCGGAACGGCCACCAGCACCAGGTCGGTGGAGGCCATCAGCGTTTCCCAGCCCCGTCCGCTGGCCAGCCCCGTGAGGCCCAGCACCGCCCCAGGGTGGAGCCGCTGCAGGGTCTGCACGCCCGAGGGCAACCGGGGCGAGAAGGCCACCGACCGGGCGGTGCCCTCCACCAGGAAGAACAGGGAAGCGCTGGTCTGGCCTGCCCGGCAGAGGGCCTGCCCCTGCTCCATCCGGACCAGTTGGCCCTGACGGGCGAGGCGGGCGAGGATTTCCGCTGGCAGATCGGCGAGCAGGGCGAAGCACTGCAGCAGCTGCTCCAGCTGGATCGGATCGGTCATGGTCGGTCGCTTTCAGTCCAGCGGGCCAGCAGGCTGTCCACCGCGGCATCCAGGTCGGGTTGCATCAGCTCCTGGAGAAGGTGCTGGCGCATGGCCTCATCCAGAACCGCGGGAATCCGGTGCTCCAGCCGCAGGATCAGGAGGGTCTGATCCACGGCGAAAGGGGGGCAGACGTCGCCGACCTCCAGACGGTTGAGCACGGCCCGGATGTTGGGATGGGGCTGGCTGATGGGCATGGGCCCCATCAACCCCCGGGTGAAGCGCTCCTCCCCGAGGGAGTGGTTGGCGGCCAGATCGCCGAAGCTCTCCTCTTCGTCGAGAAGGCGGAGATACAACTCCTCCGCTAACCCCAGCTGGTGGAGCCGAATCGCGCGGAACACCACCCGTTCCAGATCCTTTCTTCGGGCCAGGTAATGGGATTCCACCTGGGGTCCGTAGTGCTCGTCAAGCCACTTGCGCAGCCGCACCTGGTCGACCAACGCCTCCTCCGGAATCTGTTCCGCTTCCTCCTCCGTCAGGGGCACCTCCTGGGCCACCTGGGCGAGCACCGCCTCCCGGGCCAGGGGCCGCAACAGGCCATGGCGCTCCAGCACATGCTCCGGAGGGAGATCCCGCAGGTTCTCCAGGGTCTGCCGGAACCCCCCCTCGAGTGCGTGGGGGGAGAGCAGTTGAAAGGGTGAGCTCAAGGGTCTGGCTGTGGGGAGAGTGGGTCAGGCGAACTGGATGTTGTCCTTCCGCAGGGAATCGCCATCGCTCATTGAGAGCTGGCCGATGCTCCTGGTTCCCTGCGACCAGTTCCCATCGGCATCGAAGAGCAGCTGGCGGGTGTCGGTGGCGTAAGCGAGGGAGCATCCGGAGGTGCCCACCAGGCTGCGGATGTCGGCGAGGGTGCCGCTGATCACCCCCATGGTGCTGTTGGCCGGGCCATCCATCACCTTGAGTGCCCCGTTGTCGATCCCGAAGATCGCCCCGTTGCTCTGCCAGTAGGACTGGGTCATCGACGCCAGGGAGCTGCTGAGGGCAAGCGTGTCGCCACCGGCCCCGGGATCGAAGCCGATGGTGGTGTCCACCCGGCCCTTCACCGTGCCATTTTCACGGTATTCACCGGTGCTCCAGAGGTCCTGCTTCTGCTGGCTGGAAAGAGCATTCCAGAAGGCTGGATCAGCCAGTTGTTCGGCAAACAATCGGCCATCGGCCGCATCCTGTGCGGCGCCGGCATTCGCTTTCACAAAGGTGTCCCGGCTTGCGCCTCCCAGACTGGTGATCAGGTTCTGGCCGAACCCGCCATCAAGCACATTGCCGCCCCCGGCGCCGATGGTGATGGCATCGTTGCCGTGGCCGGCATGGATCGCGTTGTCCACGGCGGAGTTGAGGTTGATCCTGTCGCCCCCGAACCCCCCGCCTTGAAACTGCACGCCCCGTGCTCCCTCCAGCAGGAGTTCCGTGGTGCCGGTGGCGCTGGTGATCGTGGTGCTGTCGGCCGTCCCCAGGACGGAGGTGTGGCCGTTGGCGGCCACGATGTCTGAGCGGAGAATGCCTTGGGTGCCGGGGGTGTTAGGCGTGGTTCCCCAGATGATGGCGTCGCCCTGGCTGATGATCTTGGTGTCGGCGATGCCAGCGACAACCGCATTTGGAAAGGAGCCGAGGTTGCTGCTGGCTTCACCGGTGCCCATGATCAGCGTGGTGCCGAGGCCGGTGGTGATCGTGCTTCGATCGATGCCGATCGCCTTCACCGGAGAAGCCACGTTCAGCTGGCTGATCGGCAGGCTGCTGGTGAGCTGGGCCAGGCCACTGCCGGAGATTAGGGTGTCGGCGCGGGAGGCGCCCACGATCGTGCTCTGGTCGATGCCGATCCCCTGGCCCTCAACCTGCACCGGTGGGGCGGAGCGGCCCTGCGAGCCCCCCACAGTCCAGTCCGCTGTGGCGTGGCCGCCGATCCTGACGACATCATCGAAGCCCACGCCCAGGATGGAGGCGTTCTCGAGGCCGACCGCATCGGCGGTGGCGGCGGCGGTTGTGCGGCTTGATGGATCCAGGTCCACCTGGGAGGAGGCGCGCACGAAGGCCGTCGGCTGGCCGCGGAACAGGGTGGTCTGACCGCTTTCGGGGGATCCTTCCAGGCCCCTCACCAGGGCCTGGGCCTGGAGGCCCACCTCCGGCCCACCGCCGGCTGGTGTGGTGGTGGGCAACAGCGACCGGCTGCTGGCGGTGGCCTGGGCCTGGAAGGGATTCCCTGCGGCGCCGATCAGAAGGGGATCGGATGAGCGGGAGAGATAGTGCACGTTGGCCACGCCGATGTTTGTGGCGTTGGCCGCCACCAGAGCGGCGAGGGGGCCGGTGGCGGTGGCCGTGGCGTTGGAGGAGCCCTGCAGGGAGCCCCCACCGCTAATCACAGCCAGATCGGGGGAGCTGAAGGAGGAGGGCAGGAAGCGGCTGTTGCCGAAGCCGAGGCCGAGGGTGGTGGCCTGGGGCTGGAGTGGGCCGGTGCCCGCTTCCACCCGCCGTTCCGATGCGCTGGCGTTGGGATCGACCCGGATCTGGAGGGAGGTGCCCAGCCAGTGCAGCCTGCCGGCGGGCAGCTTCAGAGCAAGGGCCTCGGATAGAGCACGGCTGGACGACTCGAGGAGCGATACCATGACTTGGAGATGGCAGACGGACAAGGGGTGTGGGGGCCGGTGTCCGGCCCCCACGGGGAGTCACACCAGGGCGGTGACGGAGTTGGCCGTGGCGCTGGAGTTGGAGATCGCGGATGCGGTGATCACCCCATCCTTGAGGATGTGGATGTCGTAGCCACCGATGCCGATCGCGCTGCTGGTGGAGGTGGCGGAGGCGATGCCGCTCACCGTGGTGGCCAGAACGTCGTTCTTCACGGCAGCGATGCCGCTCACATTGCCGTCCAAGGTGGCCCTGTTGCGTTCGCCAAGCAGGCCTGCCACCTTCACATCGCTGCTGGAGGTGGCATCGCCGGTGACCGCGGCGCTGGTGGCGTTGTAGCGGCCTTCCGCAGCTCCGGCGATGCGGTTGGCGCCACCCACAAGGCCACCCTGCAGATCCACATTGCGGATGCCGAACAGCATGGCCCCGTTCCCGGAGGTTGCAGCCCCTTCGATGGTGCTGCTGCTCAGGTCGGCTTCGCCGACAGCGGTGCCGAAGATGCTTCCGCCGTTCGGTCCCGCCTGGATCATGGCCCGACCCTTACTCTTGGCCTCCTCCCCCTCAGTGGCTGTCACCAGATGGTCGCCGATGATGCCGAAGACGTCATAGCTGCCCCTGCTGGTTGCTGGCCCGGTGGTGTTCGTGGCTCCGATCGTGGACGTTCCGCTGGCGCCGTTGCCCGTCACGTTTCCTTTGTTGCCGATCGTGATGGTGCCGTGATGGCCCATCTGGATGCCGATGGCATCGAGATCCGTCAGCGCGACGGCGCCCACCAGGGGGCTCGTGATCGTGCTGCTCTTCACGGTGCTGTCGGCCACAACCCCGTCACCACGGACGTTCCCGTCGAACCCGACCTTGAGGCTGGGGTGGTGCAGCGACTGGGTTCCCTGCGCCTCGGCTTCGCCTTCCGCAGCCACACTCAGCGGGCCCCGGGTCTGATCAATCCCGATGCTGTCCAGCAGCAGCGTTGCGCTTGACGGCCCGGTGGTGGAGCTGCTGGTGGCGGATCCCCCCAGCTCGGAAGCCCCATCCACATTGCCGTTCAGGCCGATCGTGATGTCGCTGCCCTTGATCCCACGTCCTTCCTGGCTCGAGAGCGCGGCGGATGCGCCGGTGATCGTGCCCGCCTCGCTGATCACCAGGCCGGTGGCCGCACCGGCCACATCGCCGCTGCGGCCGATGCTCACATCGGAATGCCGCAGGCCGGACACCGACGAGAGAAGGCTCCCTGCCGTGGCGAGTGCGGGTCCGGTCACACCCGTGGCGGTGCTTTGCAGGCGGGAGTCACCCAGAGCGTTGATCCCGTCGGTGTCGCGTCCCACAACGATTGGGCTGTCGTGCACCCCAGCAACCTTGGAGCCCACGCCGGAGAGGGCGGTGCTGCCCAGAAGGGAGGAGACGCCCGTGGCGGAGGCGATGCCTGTGAGGTAGGCCTCGGCCTTGAAGTCCTGCAGGTCTCGCCCCACGTTGAGTTCAGTGTCGTCGATGCCCACCACCTTGTCGCCTTCGGCCACCTTGGCGAGGGGGTCGCCGCCGTTGTTGACACCGATGGCGGTTGCCCGCTGAATGCTCTGGGCACCGGCATTCACGGCGGCGTCGGTACCGATGGCGATCTTGGGGAACTTGACGGCGATCACCTCATCGTTGTCGACGGTGGCCTCCACCAGTTCCTTTTCCCCTGTGGTGACGGCTTCTGCGCGGGCGGTGTTGTCGCCGAGGGCCACGGCCTCCAGGGTGCCGACGGTGCCGATGGTGAGCGACGAGCCGCCCATCCGGTCAATCAGGCCCCCGATGGTGTTCACATCAATGACGGCTGCGGCAGGGCCCGTCACCGTCTTGGCCGTGGCAGCGGTCTTGATTTCGCCACTGGCGGCCACTTCGCCGGCGAGCCCCATGCTGATTTCAAGGCCACCGCCATCGTTGGCGATGCCGGCCACCTGATCCAACAGGCTGGAAGCCTTGGCGGCCCCATTGGTATTGGTGGCGGTGGCGCTCAGGTCACCGGCCGCCAGGCCCGTCAGCGTTCCCGTCTCGCCGAAGGCGATCTTCACGACGCCATCGTCGTTGTAGATGCCCTTGATCAGGCTGGATTTGTCACCGGCAGTGGCCACGGAGGCACCCGGCTCGAGGGGCAGTCCAACGGCCTCTGCGGTGGCATTGTTTGTGGCGATCGCCGTTCCCCGCATGCTGGTGCCTGTGCCGGCGGCCAGGCCCACATTTTGAAAACCGGCCACTTTGCCGGTGTCTGCCAGGGCCGTGCTGGTGCCGCCCACGGTGGTGGCTTTGGCGGTCGCGGTGTTATCGGCGGTGCCCACCAGAACGGCCTCAAGGCCGGTCTGAATGATGTTGGGTGTCTTGTTGGTGTTGATGAAGCCGCCTGTCGGGCCGGAGTTGATGGCCGTGGCGGTGCTGGGTCCGGTGGTGTTGTCGGCGTTGGCGGTGAGCTTCCCGCTCTCTGAGCCGGTGAGGGTGCCCTTCGTGCCCACTTCGATCGTGCTGTTGAGCACGCCTGCATTGGCTGTGGTTTCCGCGAGTGCGGAGGCCACGCCATTCACGGTGGTGTCCTTGGCCGTGTTGGTGGATGTGGCCTTGGATTCCATGGTGAGGCCGAGGCCCACCTTGATCTCGGCGTTTTCGGTGCCGACGGTCCGGGAAATGTCTGTTGCAGCCATGGGAGTTGCAAAGGGTGAGGAAGAAGGAAGTCGGGCAGCCGATCGTCTACTGGGACGTCGATTGGGCGTTCTGCTGCCTGTTTAGACGGTAAAAACCTGAGTTCAGCGCGTACCCCACCCCTGCAGGAACCGAGAGGTTCTGCACCTTCCTGCCCTTCTCCCTGGCCCCTGCGCCGTCAGGACCCCTGAGGCACCACTGGCAGGTTCTCCCAGTCCTTCCAGTCAAAGTGCCACCATTCAGTGGCAAAGGCTCGGAAGCCCCGACGTTCCATCGCTTGGCGAAGGCGCCGGGCGTTGGCGGCGCGTTCCTTGCTGATCCCCGGGGCGTCCTGATGGGCGGCTTCACTGAAATCATCGAAGTCGGTGGGCATGGGCAGTTCCCGGCCCCGCCGATCCACCAGGGTTGCATCCACCGCTGTGCCGCGGGTGTGGCGCCCCGCATTCACCGCCGGATCCGATACGTAGCGCGGATCCCGGATCGCGTCCCACATCTGCTGTTGAACGGCGAGAGGCCGGTAGGCATCCCAGATCTTGAGCCCCAGACCCTCACCGGCCAGATCCTGCTGCACCTGCTGCAGAGCGAGGGCCACCGGGCACCGCAACCGGGGCTCGAGGGCGGGATAGAGGATGGTGCCCAGGAAGTTGTAGGGGCTGGCATAGCGCAGTTCGATGAGTGGACGGGGCTCCAGCAGAAGCAGCGACACCAGCTCAACGCCATTGCACTGCAGGCCCGAAGGGATTGATGCCTTCGCCTGCGCCCCCGCCAGCCCCGCCACAAAACGCTGAATGGCGTCGGCCGTGCGCTGGGGGTGTTCGAGGAAGAAGTGGTGAGAAGCGTCGGGCCAGATGGCGATGGTGGCATCGGGCCGCTGGGTGCGCAGATCGTCGGGGCCAGCCGCCTGGAGCCAACGGGCATTGGCCTGGCGGCAGGCCCGCGCCTGGCTCTGCTGCTCTGCAGGGATGGAGGGCAACAGGCGATCCAGGGGACTCTGGCCGGCATAGACGGCCAGCAGGGGCATCCGCAGGGGGCGGTAGTCGGGCCGGTAGCGCTCCGTGCCCTGCGAGAGAGCTTCTGCAGCCTGCTTCGTGCTGGTGGAAAAGTCCACGCCGCCCCCGGGGATCCATGCCGTCGAGCCATAGAGCTCTGTCTGCGGGAAGGGGGGGAAGTCCCTCGCCATCAGACGGGCCAAGGCCCCGTGGGAACGGGCCCGGGGTTCGGCGCCAGCCGGCCGGATGAGCAGATCCGGTGGGGCCGTGGCCGCGGCCTGCTCCCGCAGGGCTTCCATGCAGGCATCCCCTGGATTCGCTCGGCTCATGGCGAAGCCGTTGATCGCTGCATCCAGATACACCAGCCCAGCCACCCGCTGGGGGTAGCGGCCCGCGAAGGCGGTGAGTTCATCGCCGGCGATCGAATGGCCCACCAGCACCACCCGCTCCAGCCCGAGGCGATCGAGGGTCAGGCGCAGGTCGTTCACCCGGGTGGCCACGTCGTACCCCGTGGCGGGGGCGCTGGAGCCGCCGAAACCCCGGCGGGTGAGGGCCACCACGGGCTGGCGCCGGGCCAGCAGGGGCGCCAGGTCGTCGTAGACGGCAGCGGTGTTGCCGAGCCCGGTGAGCAGCACCAGGGGGAGGCCACCACTGGCGTTGCCCTGGTGCAGGGCACGCCAGTCGCGCATCTCCAGGTTCACGGCGGCGCTGATCTCCACCCGGCTCAGGAGGGGGCCGGCACTGGGGTCAGCGAGCCCCGCCGGGGAGGCACCCGCCCCATCCGCCATGGCAAGGGCCAGGGCAGCAGCCGGAAGGACCCTCTGAAGGCCGAACTTGCAACGCTTCGGCATTCTGACCTGGCAGGACGAACCCACGAGATAGATAGCGTACGTGCCATGGCTTCGCTTCGAAACAGATAACGATGTCCTGCCATCGCGGCTGGTTCAAGGCGTTGTTGGTGCTGCCCTTGTTGGCAGTTAGCCGCCCATCTGCGCTCCAAGCCCAGGAGGTGCCTGTGGGTTGGAGCCTCACCCGCCGCGGAGCCCTTACCCTGCTGGAGCCCCCGGAGCGCGATTCCCGCATCGCTGTGCTGCTGTTGCCGATGGCGGAAGCGGCCAGCGGGGAGCAGGCCGTGGCCCGGCTGTGGCAGGCGCTGGGGGAGAGCCCGCCCCCCCTGGAGGGTGAGGCTCCCCTGGCTGACGACCTGGGCTGGGTGGAGCGCCGCACCCTCACCTACGCCGATGAGGCCCCTGGGGCCGATGCCGGCCGCAGCCTCACCCTGATCCGCCAGCGTTCGGCCACCCACTGGAGTGTGGTGTTGCAGGACCTTTCGGCGGCTAACGCTGAGCGCCGCGCCGCAGCGGTGCGCCAGGTGGTGGATGGGGTGGAGGCGCCGGGCTACCAGCGGGAAAGCTTTGCCGGCCGCCGGGCCCTGCCCCTGGAGGGCGCGCCCCTGGCCGCCCTGCGGGCCTTTGTGGAACAGGCCCGGCGGGAGCTGGAGGTGCCGGGGGTGGCGCTGGCCATCGTGCAGAAGGATCGGGTGGTGCTGGCGGAGGGTTACGGGGAGCGCAGGCTGGGTGGGGGCGATCGGCCCGATGCCGACACGCTCTTCATGGTGGGCTCCACCACCAAGCCCCTCACCAGCCTGCTGGCAGCCCGCCTGGTGCAGCAGGGGCGGCAGGCCTGGACGGCGCCGGTGGCTCCCCTGCTGCCGGAGCTGCAGCTGGCGGATCCAGCGGCGGTGGGGCAGCTGCAGGTGCGCCATCTCTTCTGCGCCTGCAGCGGAGTACCCCGCCGTGATGTCCCCTGGGGGATGAACAGCACCCTGCGCACCCCGGAGGCAGCCGTGGCCGCCATGGCCAGGCTGCAGCCCAACAGCCCGCCGGATGCGGTGTTTCAGTACAGCAACCAGATGGCGGCCGCCGGAGGCTATCTGGCGGCCCGGGTGGCTCACCCCGGGCTGGAGCTGGGTGTCGCCTACGACCGGGCGATGGAGGAGCAGGTGTTCCGCCCCCTGGGCATGGCCGCCACCACCCTGGCGTTCGATCGGGCTCTGGCCCAGCCCAATCTGGCCCTGCCCCACGGGGTTACCCTCTCGGGCAGGTCGGTGGTGATGGATCCCGGAGTGAACCGGTCCTTGATGGGGATACGGCCAGCCGGAGCGGTGTGGAGCAGCGCCAACGACATGGTGCGCTATGTGGCCCTGGAACTGCGCGGCGGGGTGTTGCCCGATGGCCAGCGCCTGCTGTCCACGGCGGCCCTGCAGGAGCGGTGGCGGCCCCAGGTCTCGGCCGGTCGCGACCTTTCCTATGGCCTGATGTTGATGGCCGACCGGACCCTGGGCACCCCTGTGATCTGGCATAACGGCGCAACAACCGGTTACAGAAGCCTGGTGTTCTGGCTGCCGGAGCACGATCTCGGCGCCGTGGTGCTCACCAATGGCGAGCAGGGCGGGGCCCTGGGGCCGCTGATGCAGCGCCGTCTGCTGGAGCTGGTGTTCCAGGGCACCCCCAGGGCGGAGGCGCAGCTGGCTGAGATGAAAGGGGCCGCGAGGGGCGAAAAGGAGGCCCTGGCCAAGGGGCTCACCCTTCCGGCCGATGGCCGGCTGGCGGCGCGGCTGGCGACCCGCTACCACAGCCCGGATCTGGGGACGCTCAGGGTGCGCCGGGTGGGGAGCCAGACCCAGTTCGACATCGGCTGGGCCGTCAGCCCGGTGGGCACTCGGGTGGACTCCGATGGCCGGGTGGTGGTCGTCACCACCGCACCCGAACTGCAGGGTGTGGAGTTCGAGATGGCCGGCGCCGATGGCCGCACGCTGGAGGTGCGCGAGCATCAGCAGGTTTACCGCTACGAGGCGGTGCAGAACGAGCCGCAATGAACGAGTTTTCCCATCTGCGCACGGTGGTGGGGGTGCTGGTGGCCCTGGCCCTCTCCAACCTGGCCACGAGCCTTCATCACCTGCTGCGGGAGCGCCACCGGGTGCGGTGGGACTGGCTGTCCCCCTGCACAGCGCTGTTTTCAGTGTTGGTGATTCTGCAGTTCTGGTTCAGCTACTACGACTTCGGGCGGGCGGTCCAGCTCACCCGGCTGGGGCCGATGCTGCTGTTGCTGCTGGAGCTGCTGCAGGTGGTGCTGCTGGCCTGCAGCGCCTTGCCCGATGGGGCCAGTGAGCTGGATCTGCGCCGCTACTACGCCGATCAGTCGCGTTATTTCTGGGTGGTGGCCGGTTCTTATGTGGTGGGGCGAATGGCCATGGCCGTGTCCCTTACGCCCTCCATGGGCTCCATTGGGTTCGGTCGCTGGATGGTGGCGCTGGCCTCGGATCTGGTCTTCGTGCTGCTGTGCCTGCTCCTGGCGGTGGTGCGCCGCCGCAGGCTGCATGAGGTTCTTGTCCCCCTGGTCTGCCTGTTCTACCTGGTGGCCTTTTTCGACATCGGCCTGGGTTGAGGCGGGTCTGCGGCAGAACGGGGCATACTGCAACCGCTGGGCCACCGGCGAAATCCATGACCATCCTCTCCGTCGGCGATCCCGCGCCCTGGTTTCAGGCCCGCTGCACGTCCAACGACCGGTTTCATTTCGACACGGTGGCCGGGAGGTATGTCGTGCTCTGCTTCTTTGCCTCTGCGGCTGATGCCCTGAGCAAGGCCGTTCTAGAGGCCTTTGTGGTTCAGCATCGGGCGGTCTTTGAGGATCGCCATGTCTGTTTCTTTGGCGTCAGTGTGGATGCCGATGATGAACGGCAGAACCGTGTGGTGGAGAGCCTGCCTGGAATTCGCCATTTCTGGGACCAAGATGGAGCGGTGAGCCGCCTCTACGGGCGGCTGGAGGGCCAGCACTATGGGCGCGCCACCGTGGTGCTGGATGAGCGCTTGCGGGTGTATGCGCTGGTGCCCTTCGGAGAGCAGCCCAGGGAGCATGCGGCCAGGGTCGTGGAGATTCTGGCTGGCGCACCGCGGCTGGAACCGGAAGCGGAGGCCCCCAGTCCAGCACCGGTGTTGATCCTGCCGCGGGTGTTTGAGCCGGAGTTATGCCAGAAGCTCATCGCCTACTACAACGAAGGTGGTGCGCAGGATTCCGGCTTCATGCGGGATGTGGAGGGCAAGACCGTGGGCATCTATGACTACTCCCATAAGCGTCGCTGCGACAAGACCATTGAGGATGGGGTGCTGCGCCAGCTCTGCATGGCACGCATCCATGATCGGGTCGTCCCCGAGATCCGGAAGGCCTTTCAGTTTTCCGCCACACGCATCGAGCGCCACATCGTGGCCTGCTACGACGGAGCCTCCGGCGGACACTTTCGCCCCCATCGCGACAACACCACAAAGGGAACGGCCCACCGGAGATTTGCCGTCTCCATCGTGCTCAACACGGGTGAATTCCAGGGTGGGCGTCTGCGCTTTCCTGAATTCGGGCGCCAGACCTACAGTCCACCGGCAGGAGGCGCCGTGGTGTTCTCCTGCTCCCTCCTCCATGAGGCCACCCCCGTCAGCGAGGGGCTGCGCTATTGCTATCTCCCCTTTCTCTACGACGATGCCGCGGTTGCCACCCGCGAGGCGAATCGGGGCGAAGCTGGTTGAATCCCGGCGATGGAGGGATTCAACCGACTTGGGACTCAGGCCAGCTTCTCTGCCTCCAGCTGCCGGTAGATGGTGTTGAGCTCCACCACCTCCGAAAAGAGCTTCTCCAGCTCGGAAAACCGGGTGGGGTCGTCCAGCTCGGCGATCAGGGCATCGAGATCAAAGGACAGGATGGGCTGAATATCCTCTGGCACCTGCAGGAACTCGTGGAGCTTACGGAGGATGGCGTCGGTGCCCTCCAGCGCCGCCCTCAGTCGGGATTCCTCCGCGGCAAAACGGTTCCTCGCCTGCTGCAGCTGGGGGATGGAGGGCTGGAGAAGTTCGTTGTCCCTGGCGAGGACGAGGGTGCCTTCGACGTCGGCCTGAAGCTCGCCGAGGCGCACCAGAGCCCGTTGGGTGAGCTCCTGTTCGCGGAGAGCCTCCATGGCTGCGCGCACGGCCTTGGCTTCCACCGACAGATCATTGAGGAGGCTGAGTCCCTGGCTGGCCATGAGGTGGCCCACCTGGCGAGGGGTGCGGGGTGCATCCATCCCATTCCTAGTGGCCAAGGGGATCCGGTGGTCGGTCAATACAAGACCGTCGCTGGTGTCCGCGAGGGTGCGACAGAGCACGGCGATCTGGGGGACCTGTGCGGCGTCGCTGAGTTGGACGGCCTGGATGGTGCCGTAGCCCCCCTGATAGCGGCAGGGATCGTGTCGGTAGCGCTCATCGGCGGCGGCCACCACCGACTGGAGGGCTTGTCGTTGTTGCCATCGCAGGGGGCTGGCGAGCAGCCATAAGGTCAGGCCGAAACCAGCCAGGGCAAGCCCCACCAGGGCAACCATCAGGCTGAGCTGCCAGAACATTCCGGCGAGGCCCAGACCAAGGATCAACAGCAGCCCGTTGCGGCCACCCGGCTGACCCATCGCCACCCAGATGCAGAAGGCCAGGAGAAGGGCGAGACCCATCAGTTGAAGAGCGATCGACCCTACCAACCCCACTTTACGAACACTTGTTGCCCGTTGGCCAATTCTCTCTCTCGGTGTGGATCAAAAGATCACCAATCGTCATGGCTTAATCTGCTAATCGGCAATCCACATCTGGGCCGTGCGGCCTGGAATCTTGAAGGTGTAGTCGGGTCCTTGTATGGGGGGCAAAACTGTTTGTGACAGCAGATCTCTGTATGGATGATTCCATTTGAAGCGGAAACGTGTATCCACCCTGAACGACACATCCCCATCGCATTTGTTGGAAAAAGTTAGCCAGTCGTTCTTCTGAAAACCGTCTATGAAGCTTCCTGCCCCTCAGCGCGGTGGGAAGGCCGCCACCCCGAAGCCCACCTGGGCCACCAGCCGACCCAGCCAATAGATCACCAGAGCCACGGCTGCCCAGGCCACCCGCCAGCCCCCAACCTGCAGAGGCAGCACGTGACGTCGCCTGATGGCCAGTGCAGACCAGGCCACCAGCAGTATGGCCAGCGGGATGCCGAAGGCATGGAGATGCAGCGCTTCGTCCAGCCGCAGTTGCAGGGCGGCTGCCGTGGCGCGCGTGAGAAAGCAGGTGGGGCAGGGGATGCCGCTGAGGGCTCGAAACGGACAGCTCAGCCCTGGCAGGGACGGATGGACTCCCTTTGCCGCCAGATACAGCGTCAGCGCACCCGGGGCAAGAAAGCCATAGTGGCGCAGCGTCTGCAGGGGCTGACGGCTTGGATGGCAGCGGGGCATCGTGTTTTCCCTTCCTGCCAACACGGGTCCGCACCCATCATGGAAGTGGAGTGCTTCTCATCTTAGTTTTCAAAGCATTCGCCAGGTGCTGGTTCTCAGCCACCCACGCCCAGCCATGCCCGCCCTGTTGACCCCCCTGAAAGTGGGCACCCTTGAGGTGTCCAACCGGATCTGGATGGCGCCGCTCACCCGGTGCCGGGCCGAGGAGGGCCATGTGCCTGGCCCGTTGATGGCGGAGTACTACGCCCAGCGGGCCAGTGCAGGCCTGATCATCGCTGAGGCCACGATGGTGATGGAGGGGAATTCGGCCTTCTGGCATGAACCCGGCATCCACAACGGGGCCCAGATCGCTGGCTGGCGTCTCACCACCGAAGCGGTGCACCGCGCCGGGGGGCGCATCGTGTTGCAGATCTGGCATGGGGGTCGGGCCTGCCATCCCCTGCTCAATGGTGGCCGGCAGCCGGTGGCCCCCAGTCCGATCGCCATCACAGGTGATGAGGTGCACACTCCGGAGGGCAAACAACCCTATGTGGTGCCCCGCGAACTCAGCGACGCGGAGATCCCGGCCATCGTGGAGGGGTTCCGCCTGGCGGCTCGCAACGCCATCTCCGCCGGCTTTGACGGGGTCGAAGTGCATGGCGCCAACGGTTATCTCCTGGATGAATTCCTGAGAGACGGCAGCAACCGGCGCTCGGGTCCCTACGGCGGCTCGCTGGAACATCGGGCCAGGCTCCTGCTGGAGGTGCTGGATGCTGTGTCGGCCGAAACGCCGCTCATGGGTCTGCGCCTTTCCCCTCTCAACAGCTACAACGCCATGACCGACAGCGATCCGGTGGGGCTGATCACCTGGTTGTCCCGCCGGCTCAACGAAGTTCCTCTGGCCTATCTGCATGTGATGCGCGCCGATCTGCTCGGCCTCCAGCATGGCGATGTGCTCACCCCAGTGCGGGAGCACTACCAGGGGGTGCTGGTGGCCAACACGGGCTACAGCCCGAGCGAGGCCGAGGCGGCCATTACGGCCGGAGCTGTGGACGCGGTGGCCTTCGGCACGGCCTTCCTGGCCAATCCTGATCTCCCGGAGCGGGTCCGCCGTGGCGCCCCCCTCCAGGCCCCTGACCCGGCCACCTTCTACAGCCCGGGCCCCGTGGGCTACACCGACTACCCCAGCTTGCCGGGGATATGCAATTAAAAAGAAAGGATGGCTAGTGAATGTTGATGCACTGAGCTGCCGAACAAGACTATTCTCTTGTTCAACAACAGCACTCCCTCCGGTTGGATCTCCATGACCAATCTTATGAATCCACCATATCGGCTGACAGGGATCAGCTCCAAGGCTTACGAACACCCTGCGGATCGCGCTGCCACTGCCGCCCTCCGTAAGATTCCCCATCTCGATCGGGTGATTCGTAAATTATTTGATCTAGGCTTGGAACGGTCTTATCGGCAGCGTCTGCTGGGCAACGGCATTGAGATTGGTCCCAACCAGCTACCTGAACTGTGGAGTAGCTGCCGGAGTTGTTTCGAAACCCTTGATATTGAGGGCGAATACCCACTTTATCTCCTGCAGACCCCTGAAGTGAACGCCATGGCCTTTGGTGTTCACAATCCTATGATCGTGCTGCAATCTGGTCTTCTATCAATTTTGGATCCTGATGAAATAAAATCGGTTATTGCCCATGAGGTTGGCCACATTCATTCCCAGCATGTGCACTACTCCACTGTGATGTTCTTGTTGCTGAGCATTGGTGGTTTTGGTCTTCCATTGGGAGATTTACCTATGGCGGCGATTCGATTGTCTCTCCTGGAATGGTATCGGGCAGCTGAGTTGACCTGCGATCGTGCTGCTGCGCTGGTGTTGCGTGATCCACGGATCTACTGCAGAACCTTGATGAAGCTTGCAGGTGGCAATGTTCCTGGTCTTAACGTTGATGCTTTTATCCAGCAAGCAAGTCGATATGAGGCCTGGGACGACACCTTGGGCCGTGGGCTGCGCTTCTTTGACGAGGTAACCACCACCCATCCCAATGCGGTACGTCGTGTCAGCGAGTTAACCCGATGGATCCAGTCCGGCGACTACGATCGCATCATCGCTGGTGATTATGTACGTCGGGGTCAGGAGCCGCCGGCAAGTGTTGAGTTTGAGGATGCCGTCGATCACTATATGGGACATTTCACCACGTTGATTGAAAGCACAGGAGAGGGGGTTAAACAGGTCAGCCGAGGCCTTTCAGAATGGCTACGCGTTCAGACCAATATCTGAGAACAAGTGCAGGTGGGTTGACAGCTTCAACCGCCGGTTGCTTTGGACTGCGGTTCAGCCCTCACCAGGTCCCGGTGCCAAACAGCCCCGTTGGGTTAGGGCTCATGGGCACGGCACCGCACGTGCTGCCGAAGCCGCATGAGGGTGCGGAAGGGGTCCTCCCCCCTGACTTCACAGCACTGGGGGATGAGGGGGCGGCTTGCCCCTGGTGCCGGCAGATCCGATCGGATCCGACAACCTCATCCCAGGCACTGCTGTAGCCGATGTAGGTGATCAACCATTGGCCCGGACCCTTGACCGCCCTTACCGTCGCCGGGTACCACTTTCCATTCCAGAGCACGTCAACCGTGCTGCCTACACCGTAAGTGGCAAGTTGGCTGAGGAGCGGCGCTGGGCTGGCCGGAACAGGGGCGGGCACGGTTTGGGCTGGAGTGGGCCAAGAGGTCACCGTTGCTTCCCTCACCTGCACATTGGCATGCAAGGGGCGGAGATTGACATCGATACCGGCAGCCATCAGGGCAAGCGAGGATGCGATGCCAGTCGCATGGGACACGCGCAGCATTCGTTCAGCAAAAAGCGATGCAAACCAAGTAGGAATCTTCTGCCGGATGTTGTGTCGATGACTACGGAGTCGGCGTCAACCAAGGGACGGCCATCAGCAACAGGAACCACCCTTGGCGGCCGTGGTGGTAATAGACGTTGGGGTGGCTTCTGGGTCTCTCTCCTCCTCCTCAAAGGGCAGGGCGGCTCCGCAGCCCTCGAGGAGTCCATAGTGCCGGCTGAAATCGCCGATGAAATGAAAATGGGGTGATAGTCGGCTGTCGGCCAGCATGCGGAAGGTGTTGCCGCACACAGGAACAACCTTTCCGGCCTCAAACCAGTGGTGCTTATCGAAGGGCAGGGCGTGTGGATGTCCGGCAATCGTGCCGCTGTAGATCACCGCCTGGCCGTGATCTTCGCAGGCGTCCTCCAGCTCCGCAATCTGAAACAACCGGTAGGTGGCGGAGAAGAAGCGGATCGGGCCCGTGCGTGCACTCAGTTCCCCATCAGTGATTTGCAGCGGTCGGTCGCTCACCAGGCGGGGATCGGCAAAGCAGGCCTGGCGGGCCAGGCGCAGAAAATCATTCCAGTAAAGGGCGCCACTGAGGCATTCGCCGTAGAGCACCGGATCGTGGCGAAGCGCTTCGGGCACCCGACGGTCGGTGTAAACGTCGGCGAAGAAGAACTCTCCCCCACGCTTGAGCAGACGCCGCACCCCTTGAAGCACGGCCAACTTGTCTGTGGAGAGGTTCACCACGCAGTTGGAGATCACCAGATCGAAGCTGCCAGGCTCCAGCGGCAGGGCTTCGAGCTGCTCGATGCGGCCCTCGAGAAACCGCACGTTGGCGAAGCCGAACCGCTCGGCGTGGTGCTGCTGGTGCTGGCGGGCCACCGCCAGCTGCTCGGGTGTCATGTCGACGCCCACCACCTCACCACCCGCGCCGACCAGCTGGGCCAGCAGATACACATCGCGGCCGCTGCCGCAGCCCAGATCCAGCACCTTCAGGCCCTCCAGCAACGGAGGCACCACCAGCCCACACCCGTAGTACCGCGACAGCACGTCGGGGTGGATGCGGGCCAGCAGCGGACGCAGAGATGGGGGCACGCTGCTGGCGTCACAGCAGGCGTTGGTGCGTAGATCGGCTGTTGAACGCAATGCAGAGCCGTAGTACTCCTGCACTCCCGAGCTCAGGTCGGTGGATGTCGTCATGGGGGTGTTCCGGACAGCGGGCTTGCTCCGGCTCAGATGCGTTCTAGCCCAGGGCGGCTGGGAGGGTCGTCATTCATCGTGCTTTCATACAGATTGCGGTGTGAGAGAAAACCATGTCCAAAGCTCAGCTCACGGCGTTTTTCGCCAAGGTGGAGTCCGATCCAGCCCTCAAGCTTCAGGTGGAAGCTGCCGCTGATGCCAGTGCCGTGGTGGCCATCGCCCAGGCCGAAGGCTTCGCATTCTCTCCGGCAAGCCTGGCGCGCCACCTCAGGGGCTAGCCCATCTCCCGGCAGTCCCCGGCCAGTGGGCGAGAAAATGAAGGGGACCATTCCCTCCACCTTGATGAAGCCTTCCCTGCTTGCAGTCATGGCTGCTCTGGCTGCAGGACCCCTCGCCCTGAGCGGTTCCGCCCAGGCCAAGCCAAGCCTGGAGCAAGCCTGCGCCCGCTTCTCCAGCAAGCTCGACTCTGCTGTTGCTGCAGGCGATACCGCCAAAGCCAGGCAGATCTACCAAGAGGGCAGCAAAAGGGTGGCCGCCAATTTCAACGGAGCCACCTGTCCCAACATCAAGGCACCTTGAGCGTTCAGCTCACGGTCTCCCCCTGATGCGTGGGCGGGCCAATCCTTCCAGAAAACGCTCCAGCAACAGCATGCCCTCGGGCCAGTCGCCGTAGCCGCTCTGGTCGTTGATGTGGCCGCATCGGCCCAGTTGCACCACCTCGAGCCCCCAGGCCTTTGCGAGGTTCAGGCTGAATGCCTCCCCGGCGTAGGGATCGTTGCTGCTGATCACTACCATCCCAGGAACGTGAAAGCGTGCTCGGGCGGGCGGCGCGAAAGCGGCAATTTCCATTGGCGCATCGGGGCGACCTGGATCTGGAGGGGCAACAAGCATGGCCCCGGAGATCGGCGGTGGTGAAGGCAGGGCCATGACGTTGGCTGTGGCGAGGCAGCCCAGGCTGTGGGCGATCAGCACGGGCGGTTGGGCGCAGGCCAGTACGGCCTTGCGCAGATCCTCCGTCCAGGCCTGGGGCTCGGGATCCTGCCACTCGCCGAAGGTCACTCGCCCCATGTCGGGCCGAACCCGTTGCCAGCGGCTCTGCCAGTGCTCAGGACCGGAGTTGAGCCAGCCGGGCACCAGCAAAAGGGGGATTACGGAGGATTCAGCCATGGGGTTCGCCGCTGGAGGCCGGCCGCAGATCCAGATCCCCCACGGTCTGCCGCTCCTGGCAGCCGAAGATCGCTTCCGGGTGCTGGTAGTGCTTGAACTCCAGCCAGTGGTGATCGGGATCGATCAGGAAGAAGGTGTGGTGCTCCAGCACATCGCCGCCGAAGCGCACCTTGGGCTCCAGTCCAAAACGCAACCCAGCCCCCCGAGCCCGATTCCGCCAGGCCGCCCACTCGTCCAGGGTGTCGAACACCAGGCCGAAGTGGCGGGGGTAAATTCCCCGCTGGGCGGGCTCCGGATCCGCTGGGGTGTGCTGGGCCACAAGCTGGTGGTCGCCCAGGTTGAGGATCAGGGCCTGAGAGCTACGCCGCCCTACCCCGCACCCCAGGCCGCCCGCATACCACTGCTCAGTGGCCTTCAGGTCGGCCGAGGGAATCGAGAGATGGAAACGCAGCAGGGCCATGGCGGCCATGGGAATCGCCGCGAGCATTCTTTCATGGCCACTCCTGACACTGCAGGATTCCAGAGGATGACAGCGAGACAGATGACCTATAATCAAAAATGTTTGATCATCGTTATGGGCTGCATTAGGTGCTCGAAATTCTCCAGCAGCAAGGAATCAAAGCATTTGAATGATAAAGAGTCATGAGCGATCTCCAATTTCAGCGGAAGGCAGCGTCCCTAGATATTTTAGAGAAGAGATGCAGGAATTGTGGCTCCACCGAAGTGGATATCATTAAGAGCGGTGCAGACCTGCACCCCTTCTTTTCTTATCGAATCTATGGACTGCGCTCCAGGGCCAGGGTGAAGAGCACCAGGCTCAGGATGGGCAAAAAGCTGAGGATTCTCGATGCTTTTCTTTTTGGCTTTCTGTCTAGGCTTGGTGGATATTGCGTCGACGCCGAATGCGAGGCATGGAACACCACCGATGCAATGATTTGCCATTCCTGTGAATTCTATTGCATTCACCACCTGCTTGATGAAAGCATGCTTGAACATATGTATGTGGATTATAGAACTGAGGCCTATCAAAAGGATTGGGAAGATTTTGAACCGGGGTATATCAAGACTGTAGGACAGTATATCGGAGGCGCTGATGAGGCTGCCTGCCGTTTGAAGTCAATGGACCCCTATCTACAGGAAATGTTGAAGGAATACCCCAAGCCCCTTGATGCCTTTGAAGCGATCCTTGATTGGGGCGGGTCTGACGGGATCAACCTTCCAGGAGTCTTCAGTAAGGCGAGACGGTATGTGCATGACATCTCTGGATGGGCTCCTGTTGAAGGGGTCACCATGCTGAACAGCATTGATGGATCCGTTCACTTTGATTACATTCAGATCATGCACGTCTTGGAGCATGTCCTACGGCCCATTAAGTTTCTGGAGGACGCCATCGCCCATCTCAAGCCAGGCGGAATCCTTTACCTGGAAGTGCCCGTTGAGTTCAGCGGCACGGGGTTGGTGACCAAGGCACTCAACAACGAAAGACGCCTGAAAGTGCATGAACATATCAATCTCTACACCCCCCGTTCTCTTGAAGCCCTTGCCCGAACCTTGGATCTACAGGTGCTCGACATTCGAACCGAGATTATCGATTTCTACTGGTGTGAGGGGCCTTGCCTACGCCTGCTGGCTGCCAAGAGGTAAACGGGAGGAGCTGGGCGGCAGCCTGAGGCTGGCCAGCCAGGAGAGCCCCACCAGCAGGGCTGAGCACCACAGGCAGGCCTCCATGCCACCTTTGAGGTACACCCAGCCCGAGAGCAGGGTGCCCAGCAGCCGGCCGGCGGCATTGGCCATGTAGTAGAAGCCCACGTTGAGGCTTACCGCCTCTGCATCGCTGTAGGCGAGCACCATATAGCTGTGGATGGAGGAATTCATGGCGAACACCACTCCGAAGATCGCCAGCCCCGCCACGATCACCTGCCCCGGATGGGCCACCCCCCGGGCCAGGGAGAGGGCGATCAGGGCCGGCACCGCCGCCAGAACCGCGGCCCAGAACCGCACGGAGGCTGGCCCCGGCGGCCGGGCGCTCCCCCAGCACCGACGCAGGGCGGGCGCCGCCCCCTGCACGAAGCCGTAGCCGATCACCCACAGCCCAAGGAAGCCGCCCACCTCCCAGAAGCGCCAGCCCAGCGTGGCCTCCAGAAACACCGGTAGGGCCACCACGAACCACACATCCCGGGCTCCGAAGAGGAAGAAGCGGGCGAGCGACAGCCAGTTGATCCCCTCACTCTTGGAGAGAAGGGAGGCAAAAGCGGGCTTGCGCTTCATTCGCCCGATCTCCTCCGGCAGCACCAGGGTGAGCAGAAAAGCCAGGGCCAGGCCTGCCGCCAGAAGGCCCACCGCCCGGTTGAAGCCAAAAGCGGCCAGCAGCACCCCGCCCAGGAAGAAGCCCACCCCCTTGAGGGCATTTTTTGAGCCGGTGAGGATGGCCACCCAGCGGAAGAGCTGGCCCTCCCCCCGATCCCGGTCGCCCGGGGTTTCAGGCACCACCGTTTTGATGGCACTCTTGGCACTCATCTTGTTGAGATCCTTGGCGATGCCGCTGATGGCCTGGGCCGCCATCACGTAGGCCACACTGGCCCAGCGGGGCCAGCTGTCGGCCACAGGGATGAGCATCAGCAGGGCCCCGATCTGGAGCAGGGTGCCCGCCCAGAGGGTGAGCCGCAGGCCGAAACGGGCCCCCAGCCAGCCGCCGGTGAGGTTGGTGACGATGCCGAAGAACTCGTAGAAGAGAAACAGAAAGGCAATCTCCAGGGTGGAGTAGCCCAGCTGGTGGAAGTGAAACACCACCAGCATGCGCAGGGCCCCATCGGTGAGGGTGAAGGCCCAGTAGTTGGCCGTCACGATTCCGTATTGCTGGAGGGGGCTGAGGCGTTGGGGAGTGGCAACCATGGTTCAGCGTGCGTCGATCAGGGCCACATGGCGCACCAGATCAGCCATGCGGGAGCTGTAGCCCCATTCGTTGTCGTACCAGGCGTACACCTTGAGCTGGGTGCCGTTCACCACCATGGTGGAGGGCCCGTCCACGATGGCACTGCGAGGGTCATTGACATAGTCGACCGACACCAGGGGCCTAGTTTCATAGCCGAGGATGCCCTCCAGTTCGCTGTTGGCCGCTTCGGCGAAGGCCCGATTCACCTCCTCCACGGTGACGGGGCGCTCCAGTTCGAACACCGCATCGGTGAGGGAGGCATTCAGCAGGGGCACCCGCACCGCGTGGCCATTGAGCTTTCCCTGAAGGTCGGGAAAGATCAGGCCGATCGCCTTGGCGGATCCGGTGGTGGTGGGGATGAGCGACTGGAGGGAGGAGCGGGCCCGGCGCAGGTCGGTCTTGAAGCCATCCACCACCACCTGGGTGTTGGTGACGTCGTGCAGGGTCGTGATGGAGCCATGGCGGATTCCGAAGCTCTCGTGCACCACCTTCACCACCGGGGCCAGGCAGTTCGTGGTGCAGGAGGCGGCGGTGATCAGGCGGTGACGGTCGGGGTCGTAGAGGTGATGGTTGATGCCGAACACGATGTTGAGGGCTTCGGCACCGGCGATCTCTCCTTTCACCGGACAGGCCACCACCACCCGCTTCAGGCCACCGCGATCGAAATAGGGCTGGAGGGTCTCGGGGGTCTTGAACCTGCCGGAGCACTCCAGCACCATGTCCACCCCGGCCTCCTGCCAGGGCACGGCGGTGGGATCCTTCTCCTGGCTATAGCTCACGGGCGTGGTGCCCACGAAGAAGCCCCGGGTGTTGGCCTGCACCACCTGGGGCCAGCGCCCGTGCACCGAATCAAAGGCCAGCAGGTGGGCGGCGGTGTGGGCATCGCCTGCCGCCTCATTCACATGCACCAGCTCAAGGCCCGGGCGTCCCCAGAGGGCACGGAACACCAGGCGGCCGATGCGACCGAAGCCGTTGATGCCGATGCGCATGGGGGAGAAGAACCGGAAACGGGACCTTAAATCAACATCTGTTGATGAATCAAGATGCAAGGATGTCGTCCAGGCGACGTTCCCCCCCGTGCCCCAGCCCGTCCAGACCTGTGAGATTCCTGCCCTGCTCAAGGCCCTGGCCGATCCCATCCGGATGGAGGTGGTGCAGGCCCTGGCTGGGGGCGAACGCTGCGTGTGCGATCTCACCGAGGCTCTGGGGCTGGCCCAGTCGCGTCTCTCGTTTCACCTCAAGGTGATGCGCCAGGCAGGGTTGATCGCCGCCCGGGAGGAAGGACGCTGGGTGTATTACAAGCTTGCGCCCCAGGCCTTTGAGCAGCTGCGCGAGTGGCTGAACAGCCTCGAGAGGCTCTCCCAGGAGCGCGCCGAGGGCTGCAGCTAGGTCCAGCTCAGCTCAGCTCGCTCTCCACCTCGGAGCGGATGGTGCAATCGCCCTTGGGATAGCTGACGCAAAGCAAGGCATAACCCGCCTCGATCTGGTCGTCATCCAGAAACGACTGATCCGATTGATCCACCAGGCCGGAGACCACCATGCCGGCACAGGTGCTGCAGGCACCGGCCCGGCAGGAATAGGGAAGATCGATGCCCTGTTCCTCGGCCGCGTCGAGAATGTAGGTGTCATCGCCGCAGGTGAAAGACGGTCCACCTTCGATGGTGATGGTGTAAGGAGCCATGGGAGACATTATGAATTTCCTACATCGTTGACAGCCCACTGGCCCGCTGACTGTTACACCCAACACCAGGTGGGGCGATTCACACAGCATCCGCAGGAGCACCGCCTGGTCTACGGGCCTGGCGGCGGCAGCGCTCGGAGCAGTAGCGCACCTCCTCCCACACGGTCTTCCACTTTTTCCGCCATTGGAAAGGGCGGCCGCATACCGGGCAGATCTTCGTTGGGCGATCGGCGTGGTGGGACATGAACCAACCCTAGGGTGCGCCGGCGGACTCTCCCCCTCCTTGCCACCGATCCCCCCAACTTCTGTGAGCTTGGCGGAAGCCTCCCGCTTCTGGTTTCAGCTGGGTTGGGTGAGCTTCGGAGGGCCAGCCGGTCAGATCTCCCTCTTGCATCGGGAACTGGTGGATCGGCGCCATTGGCTTTCGGAGCGGCGCTATCTGCATGCCCTCAATTACTGCATGGTTCTTCCGGGGCCAGAGGCGATGCAGCTGGCCACCTACCTGGGCTGGCTCATGCATGGGGTTCCAGGGGGGCTGATTGCGGGAACCCTTTTTGTCGTGCCATCGGTGGCCGTGCTGACGGCGTTGGCGAGCCTCTATGCGCTGTGGGGACAGCTGCCGCTGGTCGCCTCGATGTTTGCCGTCCTCAAACCCACGGTGCTGGCCATCGTGATGATGGCGGCCTGGCGTATCGGACGGCGCACCCTGCGCACTCCCCTGTTGGTGGCACTGGCGGTGGCAGGCTTTCTGGCTCTGGGGGTGTTCAAACTTTCCTACCCCGTGGTGATCGTCACAGCCGGGCTGATCGGTTTTCTCACGGCGCGATGGAAACCATCCCTCCTCCTGCAGGGGCAGGGCCATGGCGGACCCTCCAGGCAGGGCACGGAGACTGCGCCGACACCCGCCCTGCACGATGATGATTCGGCCACCCCCGTCCATGCCCGCTTGTCCCGCCGGGGGCTGGCCATCACCCTGCTGATCTGGGCCCTGTTCCTGCTGATCCCTCTGGCGGGCCTCTCCATCGCCGGGGGCTGGGATGGCATCCTGGCGCTGATGGGTCGTTTTTTCACCCGGGTGGCTCTGCTGAGCTTCGGTGGGGCCTACGCCGTGTTGCCCTACGTGGCCCAGGGGGCGGTAGAGCAATTCGGCTGGCTGTCCGCCAGCCAGATGCTGGATGGCCTGGCCCTGGGGGAAACCACGCCCGGCCCGTTGATCATGGTGGTGGCCTTTGTCGGCTTCATGGGGGGCTGGCACCAGGCGCTCGCCAACGGGGCCAGCCCCTGGCCCCTGGCCCTGGCAGCGGTGCTGGTGACAGTGTGGTTCACGTTTCTGCCCTCCTTCGGCTTCATCCTGGCGGGCGGGCCGCTGGTGGAGGCCAGCCGCGGCGATCAGCGCTTTGCTGGCCCATTGAATGCCATCACGGCGGTGGTGGTGGGCGTGATCGCGAGCCTGGCCCTCTTCTTCGCAGGCCCCGTGCTCTGGCCGGGTGGACTGTTCAGCCCATGGTCCGCATGGGTGGTGGCGATGGCTGTGTTCGTGCAGCTGCGACTGCGCTGGAGTGTGCTGCGGTTGATCGGGGTTGCGGCGGGGATCGGTGCAGTGCTTGCGGGGGTGAGTCGATTCCTGGGGTGAAGGAACGGGATGGATGAAGAACGGCCGTTCAGAATCGTGGCCCTCCCCGCAGCCCCACAAGGGTCGTCCTCTATGGCCTGGTGCTCCCCACTGCTCGGGCCCCTGTTTGTAGAGGACAGCTACAAGCAGTACAACACCGAGCTGGCCTACGGCGACGCCCTCGTGCTCGGCGGGGTGGGCTTGGTGTCGCTGTGGCTGAAGATTCTGGTGGAGCGGCTCGTGGGCGGGTGGAACGACACCAGACCCATGACTTGACGGAACCGGATTCAGGCGGAGAACAGGGCAGGTGAAAACAAGGTGCCTTGAATGAAGGAGTGATGCAGCGAGCTCCTGTCAGAGGGACCACCCTGGGATGTCCGGGCCCTGGGGATCGGTTGTCTGGGTGAGGGCGCCCTAAGGGGTGCTGCAGGGGATGGGGGAGCGCTGGGGGCCAACGCGGGCCAGCCCAGGTCGACAGCTCGGAAAACGGCGTAAGGGGAGGAAACAGCCATGGAATCAAATCAGTACGCCTGTACTATAAGCCAATGGATCGGTTCCTGCCTGCATCCCCTGGTGCTGATGTCCACGGCTGATAAGCCCGGGAGCGTTACAGGGGCTGGGATGGGCCCTGGGGGGTGACCCCCAGCTGCTGGCCGATCACCCAATTGGTGGCCGCCTTCTGGGTGTGCCAGGCCTGGAGCAGCTGCTTGGCGATGGCCTTGAGAGCATCGGGGTCGGCGGTGGCATCAATGGCCCGACTGAACCGCTCGATCTCGAACTGCTGGTCGATCGACAACTCCATCGTGGCAGGCATGGAAGGGGGCATCGCGGAATCACCCATGGGCCTTTGATCAAGAGTATTTAACAAATCTAAAGATAGTTCGGGTTTCCTCGGCCCCCGTAGCGTCCGCTACTCGCCCTTGTTCCCTGTCAGTATTTCGAAGTATGAAGCCACCCCATTCATTAGTTTTTTGTATCACTACCATTAACGTCCTGCATTCCTGCGGCATGCGACTGACCTGGCCCCAGCACCTGGAAACCGCGCGCACCCTGGAGCTGACGGGGGATGGCCAGCGGGGTGAGGCTCTGGCGCTGATGGGAATCGCCCTGCTCATGCTCGCCCAGGATCTGCTGGATCAGGAGCTCCCCTGCGCCGTCGACAGGGAGGGTTGAGCACCACCCCATCAGTTCTTACCGGGTGAAGTGGCGGCGGATCTGCCCCCACCAGTCGCCCGGGAAATCCTTGGCACGCATCTGCAGGCTGCCCATGGAACGGACCAGGCCCACTCCTCCTCGGCGCAGCACCGAGCCCACGTGCAGCATGACGGCCAGGGCCACAGCCAGCCAGGCCACCAGGTGCACCAAATAGACCCCCTGGTCCAGCTCGCCCTGCCGAAGCCAGTTCTCATCCATCAATTTGCCGCTGCCCACCGCCAGCACCAGGGCCCCCAGGACCATGGCGTTGGCCGGTTGGCGGAGCCGGGCACGGCCGAGGGTGAAGGCATAGAGCACAAACAACAGGGCGATCGGCCAGAGCACCACGCCCGCCGTGCCGTGGATGTCGATCCACTCCCCGGGGAAGGCCACGGGCAGGCGGCCCCAGCGGCCATCGAAATGGCTATACACCATCAGGCCGGTGGCCCAGGCTCCGCCCACCAACACCGCTGTCGCCCCATGGAGCACACGCAGCAGTGACGGTTGGTAGGGGCGGGGCATGACGCGGCTCAGCGGAGCGCCTGTTGTAGCGCTGCCAGGCCAAACACGAGGAACAAGCCACCGCTCAGGCGATAGAGGAGCCGTTCACTCAACCTGCCCCCGATCCACTTGCCTGCCCCCACCGCCAAGCCGGTCACCAGGCCGTGGCCCGCCAGGGTGCCCGCCAGGAGTCCGGCGAAGGTGAACGCCGGTGCCGTGGCCAGAAAAATGGTGGTGAACTGGGTGCGGTCGCCCAACTCCGCCAGAAACACCAGCACGAACGCTTCCCAGACCACCGCCCCTGCCGTGCGCACCGGAGGTCCCCGGCCTTCGGCCTGGTCGATGGTGGCCTCCGCATCCCTCGCCTCCTCTGCGGCCCCATCCGCGGCAATGCCCTGGGCTTCCCAGAGCAGCTTCAGGCCAAACCCGAGGAACAGAAGAGCGGCCAACCAGGGCACCACAGTCTGAGGAAGCAATTCCCGCAGGCCATACCCCAGGGCCAGGGAGAGGAGGGTGACGGCCGCCAGGGCGGCAAAGGCCCCCACAAACACATCCCGGGCCCGGTGGCGTGCCGCCAGGATCAAGGCCATGAAAAAGGTCTTGTCGCCCAGCTCCGCCAGGGTGATCGCCGTGAAACTGGCCCCGAAGGCCGCCCATCCCTGGGGCATCAGTGCTGTCATGGCCACCTCCCTGTGGGATTCACGGGCAACTCCGGTGGATCCAGCTGCAGGGTTATTTTGCCGATACCGATGGCCGCCAGGCGCTCTTCGGCCAGGGCCAGCAACGCCGAGGAGGAAAGCCCGCTGCCATTCCATCGCAGGTGGGCCGTCAGGGCAGACCGGCTGGTGCTGAGCCCCCAGACGTGCAGATCGTTCACCGCGCCCACCCCGGGCAGCCCCAGCAACACGGCTTCCACCTGAGCCAGGTCGATGCCCCTGGGCACCGCATCGAGATTCAGGGCCAGGGCATCTTTGAACAGCCCCCAGGCACTCCAAGTCACCGCCAGTCCCACGGCGATGGCCGTGGCCGAATCCAGCCAGAACCAGCCGGTGGCGCCCACCAGAAGGGCGCTCACCAGCACCGCCACAGACACCGCCGCATCCGTGAGCAGGTGCAGCACCGCCGCCCGCTGGTTCAGGTCGTGGTGGTGGTTGTGGCCGAAGAGTCGTGCCGAGAGGAGGTTGATGGCGATGCCGGCGGCGGCAGCCCAGGCCACCGGTCCCGTCACCAGGGGCACCGGGTGAAACAACCGCTGGATGGCCTCCACCACCACCACCATCCCGGCGCTGAAGATCAGCATGGCGTTCAGCAGGGAGGCCAGGTGGGTGCTGCGCCCGTAGCCGTAGGTGAAGCGTCCCTTCGCTGGCCGCTGGCTCAGACGCTCCGCTCCCCACCCCAGGGCCAGTCCCACCACATCGCCCAGGTTGTGCAGGGCATCGCCGATCAGGGCCAGGGACCCAAAACCAAAGCCGATCACAAGCTGGAGGGCCGTCAGGCCGCTGTTGAGCAGGATGCTCCAGCGAAAGGCCCGCCCCGCTCCTGCTGCCGATGCATGGGTTGGGTGATGGCCGTGGGAGTGCTCAGCCACGGCCAGGTGCCCGAGGTTCTCCGATCATCACCCCTGCAGCCACCACCGCACCAGTCGCCGGGCCGCTGGCAAGGCCTCCAGCAAGGCGGCCGAGAGCGCCTGACCATGGGGGAAGGCGAAGGCGGGCAGCCGCAACAGGGTGCCCTCCCCCCTCCAGCCGTAGAGGGTGTGGGCCAGGGCCAGCAGGGCCGCGGGCTCGAGCTGGTGGGAGGGCAGGCCGGCCGCAGTGGCGCCCGCGCAGGTGTCGGGCTGGAGGACGTCCAGCCAGGGCACCCCTGTGCCGGCCGACACGCAGGCATCCACAAAGAGCACCCGCTGGGCTCCGGCCACGGTGCAGGCCAGCTCGGGGGTGAGCTGCTGCACCACCCTCAGCTCGGCGCTGGGGGTGCTCCAGCCCCCCAGTTCCTCGGCCAACTCTTCCACCAAGCGGCCCCCCACCCCGTCGTCGCCCCGCAAGGGGTTGCCGATGCCGATCAGCAGAGCGGGTCTCGCCATGCCCTCGCCGGGCCCGACCGCCCCCCTCAACGGCGCCGCTCCGCCAGCACCGCCCCATCGGCGCCCACCAGCTGCACCTGCAAGGGCATCTGGCCGGCCGCATGGGTGGAGCAGGAGAGGCAGGGATCGAAGCAGCGGATGCCTGCCTCGATCCGGTTGAGAATCGCCTCTGGAATGTCGGCGTCGGCGGCCACAGGATCGGGGAGAAACTCCTGGGCGATCTGGTGCACCGTGCGGTTCATGGCCAGGTTGTTCTGGCCCGTGGCGATGATCAGATTCACCCGGGTGATCAACCCCTGGTCATCCACCTTGTAGTGGTGGAACAGGGTGCCCCGGGGTGCCTCGCTCACACCCACCGCCTCCTGGGCGTTGAGGCTGGCCCGGGCCCGCACATGTCCTGTGGCCAGCTCCGGATCGGCCACCAGCTGCTCGATCGCCTCCAGGCAGGCCACGATCTCCACCAGCCGGGCGTGGTGGTAGGCAAAGCTGGAGAGGGCTACCCGGCCGGCCCTCTGGCGAAATTCGCTCAGTTCCTGGTCGGCCCAGGGGGTGCCAATGGCCTCGCACACATTCAGGCGGGCCAGGGGACCCACCCGATAGATCCCGCCCGGATACCCCAGGGGTTTGTGGTAAGGGAATTTCAGATAGCTCCAGGGTTCCACCGCCTCCCCCAGGAAAGAGGCGTAGTCGTCCTCCCGGAGGCCGTCGGCCACGATCGCCCCATCAGGTCCGCGGAAGCGGATGGGGCCTTCGATGTGTTCCCAGAGCCCCTCGGGGGTCACCAGAGCCATGAACAGGCTTGAAAAGTGGCCAAACACCGCCTGCTCCCGCTGCAGGGGGCCATCCAGCAGGCCCTTGAACAACTCCAGCGCCGCCCTGGCGGTCTGGCGGGCCTCGGGCAGGCGGGAGAGGATCCAGTCGCGGGTGGCGTCCGCCAGCGGGGTGCGAACTCCGCCGGGCACGGCCCAGGCGGCATGGATCCTGCGTCCGCCAAGCTGCTCGATGATCTGCTGGCCGAACTGGCGCAGGCGGATGCCGGAGCGGGCCAGCTCCGGATCGGCGACCATCAGGCCAAACACGTTGCGGCGGGCGGGATCGCACTCCCAGCCGAGCAGGAAATCCGGGCTGCTGAGATGGAAGAAGGCCAGGGCATGGCTCTGGGTGAGCTGGGCCAGATTCAGCAGCCGGCGCAGCTTGCGGGCCGCTGGGGGAACCTCCACCGCCAGCAGCTTGTCGCCGGTTTTGGCGGCGCAGAGCAGATGGCTCACGGGGCAGATGCCGCAAATGCGGGCCGTGATCCCCGCCATGTCCGTGAAGGGGCGCCCCTCGCAGAATTTTTCAAAGCCCCGATACTCCACCACGTGAAACCGCGTGTCGCAGAGGCGCCCCTGACCATCCAAGTGGAGGGTGATTTTGGCGTGGCCCTCGATGCGGGTCACCGGGTCGATCAGAACGGTGCGGCTCATGGGGGGGCTCATCCGAAACGCAGCATGTCTGGGCCCTCCAGCCGGGGCAGCTCCCCGGCCAGCAGGGGGAGCAGGGCCTCCTTGATCCGCTCCGCGGATGGGGGACACCCCGGCAGCCAGAGATCCACCGCAATCACCGCATGGAGGGGCAACACCTGCTCCAGCAGCTCAGGCACGATGCCCGGGGCGCAGGGCAACTGGGCGCCCTGATCCGCGAGCTCCACGTAGCCCCGGCGCAACACGGCGTCCGGTCCATCGAGCAGGTTGCGCATCCCGGGCACATTGGCACTCACCGCGCAGTCGCCGAACGACACCACCCAGCGGCTCCGCGCCCGCACCTGGAGGGCCAGGGCCAGATTGTCGGTATTGGCCACCGCCCCCTCCACCAGCACCACATCCACACCGTCGGGGTAGGTCTTGGCGTCGGAGGCCACCGGCGAATACACCACCTCCACCCGTTCGGCGAGCTCGAAGAGAAACTCGTCGAGATCCAGGAACGACATGTGGCAGCCCGAGCACCCCGCCAGCCAGACGGTGGCAAACCGCAGGCGGGGCGGGCAGGCAGCATCCATGGAAGGGGTTGATGGAGGGATCATTGATTCCGCCATTCGTGCTGCTCACGGGCGGCGCGCAGGGCTGCGGGCCATTCCAGATGGTGGTGCTTCTCCCCCGTGGTGTCTTCCCTGCGGAAGAGGGCACCGGTGGGGCACACCTCCACGCACTTTCCACAGGAGGTGCAGGCGGCCACCTCCCCCCAGGGCTGGTCGAGCCCGGCAATGATGTGGCAGTGGGTGCCCCGACTGGCCACATCCCATACGTGGGCCCCCTCGATCTCGTCGCACACCCGCACGCAGCGGGTGCAGAGGATGCAGCGGTTGTGGTCGAGGCTGAAGAGGGGATGGGAGGCATCCACCTGCCGTCGTGGGTGTTGGTAGGGGAAGCGGGAATGGTCCATGCCCACCTCCACCGCCACATCCTGCAGCTCACAGGAGCCGTTTGCCACGCAGAAGGCGCACACATGGTTGCCTTCGGCAAAGAACAGCTCCACCGCCATGCGGCGAAACTCCCGCAGCTGGTCTGTGTCGCTGCGCATCACCATGCCCTCCACAGCGGCCGTAGCGCAGGCCGGCAGCAGGCGGCCGCTGCCCTCCACCTCCACCAGGCAGAGCCGACAGGCGGCCACGGGGCTGAGGCCATCGAGATGGCACAACACCGGCACCACCACCCCGGCGGCCCGGCAGGCCTCCAGCAGGGTGGATCCCTCGGGAACGGCCACCGGCTGTCCATCCACCTGGAGGGTGAGCACGCTCATGGCGTTGCCTCCCGGCAGGCAGCTTCGTACTCGTGGCGGAAGTGGCGCAGGGTGCTCAGCACGGGATTGGGGGCCGCCTGGCCCAGACCGCAGAGGCTCGTGGCTTTCACCATCCGGCAGAGCTCCTCCAGCTGCGCCAGGTCTGCCGCCTTGGCCCGGTGGCCGACAAAGCGATCGAGAAGCTGCAACAGCTGCACGGTGCCGGCCCGGCAGGGAACGCACTTGCCGCAGCTCTCGTTCACGCTGAAGCGCATGAAGTGCTGGGCCACCTCCGGCATGGAGGTGGATTCCCCCATCACCACCAACCCCCCGGAGCCCATCATCGAGCCCAGCTCCAGCAGGCTCTCGTAGTCCACCGGCGTGTCGAGCAGGGACGCGGGGATGCAGCCGCCGGATGGCCCACCGGTCTGCACCGCCTTGATCGGGGAGCCATCCGGCACCCCACCCCCCATGGTGTCCACCACGGTGCGAAGGGAGAGGCCCATGGGCACTTCCACCAAGCCCGGGTTGGCCACGGCGCCGGAGAGGGAAAACACCTTGGTGCCCTTGCTGCGTTCTGTACCCATCGCCGCAAACCACTCCCCCCCCTCCCGCAGGATGGCCGGAAGGGCGGCGAGGGTTTCCACGTTGTTGATCAGGGTGGGGGCCCCCCACAAGCCCGATTGGGCCGGATAGGGAGGCCGGGTGCGGGGGGTGCCCCGCTGGCCCTGGATCGAATGGAGCAGGGCCGTCTCCTCCCCACACACGTAGGCCCCCGCCCCCACCCGCACCTCCAGGTTGAGGGCAAAGGACGACCCCGCGATCCCTTCTCCAAGGAGCCCTTCCAGCTGGGCCTGGCGGATCGCTCGTCGCACCCGCTCGATCGCCAGGGGATATTCCGCCCGCACATACACGTAGCCCTGATGGGCCCCAACGGCATAGGCGGCGATGGCCAGACCCTCCAGCAGGCGATGGGGATCCCCCTCCAGCACGCTGCGATCCATGAACGCACCGGGATCGCCCTCATCGGCGTTGCAGACCACAAAGCGGGGCCCCGGGGGCTGGAGCGCCACCGTGTCCCATTTCAGGCCGGTGGGATAACCACCTCCGCCCCGGCCCCGCAGGCCGCTGCGCTTCACCTGTTCGCGCACCTCCTCGGGGGTGTGCTCCAGCAGGCAGCGTTGGAACTGGCCGTAGGTGCCCGCCGCCAGGGCCTCTGCGATGGATTCCGGGTTGATCTGGCCGCAGCCCTCCAGCACCACGGCCTTCTGCAGGGCAAGAAAGGGATGGGCTGGATCGATCCAGTGGGGAGCCAGGGAGGACTGGGCCGTCGGGCCGGGGGATACCAGCTGCTGGAGCAGGGTCACCGCCAGGTCGGGGGGCACCTGTCCGTAGAGGCCCGCAGAGCCATCGGTCCCCTCCGTGGCCACCAGGGGGCCCTTCCCGCACCAGCGCAAGCAGCCCACGGGCTGGATCGCCACCTCTTCCGACGTGAGGCCTAGGTGCGCCCGGGCCCTTTCCAGTGCCCGCAGCAGGGTGCTACTCCCCGCACTGCGGCAGCCGCTGGCATCGCAGCAACGCACCCGCGCTTGAGGCGCCGTCATGGGGGGCCTCCGGAAGCGATCGGCACTCCGGCCTGCTCCAGCTGCCGGGCCAGACGCAAGGGATCTCCCACCGCCAGCTGGATCACCATCGCCCCATCCACCTCCAGCACCGGCGCCTGGCCGCAGGCCCCCAGGCAGCTCACCTGTTGCAGGGCCCAGATGCCATCGCCGGCCGGATCGTCAAGCCGTACGGCCAGCCGCCTTTCCAGCTCCCGGGCCAGATCGGCCCCACCGTGGACGAAACAGGCCGTGCCCAGGCACACCGCGCAGGTGTGCGGTGGTGGGGCGGTCAGCCGGAAGAGGTGATAAAAGCTGGCCACGCCCTGTACCCGGCTCAGAGGCAGGTGCAACTGGCGGGCCACCTCAGCAAGGGCCGTCCGAGGCAGATAGCCGTGAAGCTCCTGTACCTGATGCAGCACCTCGATGAGGGCATCCGACCCACCCCCCTGGCGGCGCACGATCTCCTGGATGGGCAGGCTGTCGGGTGTCTCGTTTCGCACGCCAACCCTGCACCTGCCCCTGTTTTAGCCACAGCTGGAGGCCGTGGACCGTGGGGCGTCGAGAAGCTCAGAACACGCGAAGGGCCTCCAGGGCGCCCTGCCCATGAAGCTCGGCAAGGGCGTCATAGCCGCCGATGGCCTGGCCATCGATGAACACCTGGGGCAGGGTGGGCCGGCCACTGCGCTGCTCAATGGCGGCCCGCTCCTCAGCCGACTGAACCACCTGCACCCGGTGCGGAATCCCGAGGGTGCGCAGCAGGCGCTGGGCCCGAGCCGAGTAAGGACAGCCGCTGAGCACGGCGATCTCTACCGCATGAGGAGTGGCGATGGGTGGGGCCGCGGGGATGGTTTCCGCCGATTCGGCAAAGACGCCCACCAGCAACTGGGCCCCCTTCCGCACCAGAGTGCCATGCTCGAGATGGCCTCCCCACACCTGGCAGGCCCCATCCGAGAGGCTCAGGTGCAGGTGAACCCCCTCTGGAGCCAGGGTGCCATTGAGGGTGATGATCTCCAGATCCCCCTCAATCACAGAAGGGTTGGGCTGACCGGGGCACTGGAAGGCCGCCCGGGACAGGTCGCCCACCACGCCCAGCACGAAGCCTGAGGCTGCACGGGCCATCGCAAACTCTTCCAGGCTGCGACGCAGATCGCTGCCAGGGGCCAGTTGCAGGGGCACGGCATGCATGGAAAGGCCTGCGGGGCCGATCAGATTACGTCGGCGTACCCGGCCTACCCTCTTCGGCAGGTCGCCCCCTCACCATGACACCTCCAGCCCCCGTCGCACCCTGGGGCGCCCGCCGCTGGCTCCTGGCGCCCCAGGGCGTGGCGTGGATCTCGGCAGGGCTTGCCACCGCGCTGACAGTGGCAGCACTGGCTGGCGTGCTGGCCCCCCTGGAGCGGGGATTGGCGGCGGTGATGGCCGCCAGGCCCCTCCCCGCCTGGTATTTCCTGCTGTTCATCCTCCTGGGGGCCCTGCTGCCCCTGGGGCTGCGGTGGTTGCATCGGGGGCAGCCCGAATCGGCTCGGGTGCTCCATCCCTATCTGGTGCTCCTGGCCGGCCAGATTCTGACGGAAGGGCTGGTCACCCGGGCTGGGGGGAAGGGGCTGGGCGTGCTGGTGGGGATGGTGTTCACCCTGATCCGCCTGTGGCAACTGAAGCTGCTTTGGCCCCTGGCCCGCAGGCCCGCCTGGTTGCGGCGCTGGCTGGTGCTGGAACTGATGCTCTGGGGCGTCAACGCATTGCAGATGCTGGCCTTCCGCTGGTGGCCCCTAGTGGCCTGACCGGCTCGCTACGGGCCGCCTGAAGAGGCCAGCAGCTTCGGAAATGATCGACGGCGCAGTCCCGGCACAGCTCCCGTGAAACGTCTGCTGAATCCATACAACACCAGGAAGGACGGCAACCCGATCCGGTGGATCAACCAGAGGGCGATGGGATCCGATTCATAGGTGGCATCCACGACAAAATCGGGGTCGAGGCGGCGCATGTGGGCCAGAAGGGCACGGTGATGGGGGGAATGACATCGCAGACAGTCGTAGTAACGACGCACCAACAGCTGCCGACGGAACCGATTCAGCTGACCGAGGCTCTGAAGTCGTTGTTCGATCTTTTCGTACACACGGCAACGGGCAAACATGAACCGGTCGTAGATCGTCGATTCCCCATAACTGCGACCTTGGATGGACTCGGGATGGAGGCGCCAGAAGTAGGAAATGGTGTCGATCCTGCTCATTTTTCCTCCCTTCAAGGCCAGCCGACAGAACCAGTCGTAGTCGTCAATGACGGACACACTGGCATCCCAGCATTCATCGGCAACAAAACTGCGTTTGTAGAGGGCTGCTGCGGTGTAGGGCATGGATTCCCCCCGCAGGATGGCGTCCGGCAGGCAACCAGGATCAGGGGGCGTCAGAATCCGCCGGCTGTTCTGCAGAAAACGGCCCTTCCCATCGATGTAAACCACTCCCCACCGAGCCATCACGATGTCGGCATCCGTTCGCATGGCTTCCTCACATTCCGCTTTGAAACCGCGAGGTTGAATCAGATCATCATGGTCGAGAAACTTGACGTAATGGCCCCTTGCCAGGGCAAGACCCGCGTTTCTACCTGCAGAGCCGGATCCACTATTGCTTGGAAGACGGTGTAGCCGAATCGATGGGAAATGCTGGACAAGACGCTCGGGTGTGCCATCGGTGGAACCATCGTCTATGACAATGACTTCAACGGGTATTTTTTTGATCTTGAAACAGTTTGAAAGGGTTATTTCCGTTAAGATTCCACCATTGAAGGTGGGAATGATTATCGAAACAAATGGTTGTTGTGTCATTATATCATCCCTCTTTATTCTGATTGCTGATATTCAAAGCAGGCCTCTTCCGCTGCGCGTTGTGATTTATTTTGCGCATACGCAACCTTGAGTTGCTGATAAGCAGGTCCTAAGCCACCGTAGTGCATCTCAAGGCTGCCGCCTGTGGTGCTCAGGATACCTTTCGGATGAGAAACTGATGGGTGGCCGATTGCCAGGCCCCCGTGGCGTCGTATCGGCGGATCAGGCGCTCCATTCTGTCCGGAGCGCTGAGCCAGCCCCCCTCCACGCTGAAGGCCTCTCTGTGGCTCACGTGAGCGGGAAGGCGGCAGAAGCCGCCATCGGGGAGGAGCCGCACCCCCTGCAGATCTGCCGCAACCCACTCCAGGGGGCAGGGCCTGATCTCAGGCTCTGGCCAATCGGCGCTGATGGTGGCTTCCTCCCCCTCCCAGCTCCCCACCAGCTGCTCCACGGTGGTGGCGGGTAGCTCCCGGGCGCCGCTCCCCGCGCGGAACTCGCGGATCAGCACCAGGTGATCAAAGCCGCCGGCTTCGCTGTAAAGCACCACCAGGCGATGGCGTCGATCGGCACCGATGAAACCAAACTCCCCACCGAAGGCCGTGTTGGGCGCCACCTGCAGGGATCCTTTGCAGAACGTGCCTGGAGCAAAGAACACCACCTGCCGCCCCAGGGTCCGGTAGTCCTGTTCGATGGCGCGGGTGGGGGCCCCCGCCTCCGGCCCGGGACCGCCCCCAGGGGCCAACGGTGTCGTTGCAGGCCAGCGCTGCAGACCGAAGCGCACCAGACGCCCCTCTTCACCCGCCTCCAGGGTGAGGATCGAAGGCGACTCCTCCAGCACCTTGCCCGCGTCGTCAACGGTGGCGAAGGACCCGCGCCACTCGCCGAGGTTCTGCTGAAAGTTGTGCCACTGGCTGGACATCGGGCAAGGAAAGGGAAGAGGGCTTAGCCCTCATGGGCAAGGAGGTTACCGGGCCTTGCTCACCTGGCGGATGGGCGCTGCAACCCCAGGGCCAGCAAGCCGGCACTCACGAGCAACACGAGGGTGGAGAGCACCTGGATCTGGGGCGCGATCTCCCGCTGAAAAGCCCCGGCCAGGTAGAGAGGCAGGGTGAGCGTTTCGCCGGCCACGAAGCTGCTGATCACGTAGTCGTCGAACGACAGGGAAAAACAGAGGAGGGCGGCAGCGAGAAGGCCGGGGGCCAGCAGGGGCAGGGTCACCCGGCGAAAGGCCTCCAGGGGAGGCGCCCCCAGATCCTGGGCCGCTAGCTCCAGATTCCGATCGAACCCCGCCAGCCGGGCCTTGAGGGTGAGGGAGGCGTAACTCAGGCAGAACAGGCTGTGGGCCAGCAGGAGGGTGAGGGGGCCTCTGGGGAGATTGAGGCCCGCAAACAGGTAGAGCAGCGACGCCGCCAGCACGATCTCCGGATTGGTGAGGGGAAGGGCCACCAGACCCTCGATCGCCCCCACCCCGCGCCCCCGGGCACGGCTGAGGCCCAGAGCCAGGAGGCCCCCCAGCACGATTGCCACCGCGGCCGCCGCCAGGGCCAGGGCCATGCTGGTGAAGAAGGCCTCCGTCAGCGCCCGATCCCGGAAGGGGTGCAACCAGTTGTCGAGGGTGAAGCCCTGCCACACCAGATTGAACCGGCCCCGGGGTGCATTGAAGCTGAAGAGCACGGTCACAGCGATCGGGGCATAGAGCAGCCCGTAGGCCAGGGCGCTCCAGATGGCCAGACACCAGCGGCCGCCTCCCCTCATGGCAGCGAGATCTCCTGGAGGCCCCTGCGGCGCAGGACAGCGACCCCAAGGGTGATCACCAGCATCAGGAGGAGGGTGAGGGCGGCGGCCCGGGGCGCCTGCAGCTGCACCAGCAGCAGATTCTCAATGGTGTTTGCGATCATCTGCTGGTTGGGGCCGCCGAGAAAGCGGGGGGTCACTACATCGCCAGCGGCGGGAATCAGGCTCAGCAGCAGGCCCGCATTCAGCCCCGGCAACGAGAGGGGCCACACCACCTGCCAGAACCGATGAAAGGGCCCGGCGTACTGGTCGGCGGCCGCCTCCAGCAGGGTGGGATCGATCCGCTCCATCGCCACCACCAGGGGGAGCACCAGGAAGGGGAGCAGGTTGTAAAGCAAACCGAGAATCACGGCGGTTGGCGTGCTGAGCAGCCGGCCCGCCTGGAGCACCCCCAGCCCCTGGAGCGCAGGCGCCAGCCCCAGGGATCGCAACAGCTGGAGCAGGGGCCCCTGATCGCCCAGCAGGGTGGTGAAGGCAATGGCCCGCACCAGATAGGAGGTGTAGAAGGGCAACACCACCAGGGCCACCAGCAGCTGGCGCCAACGCCCCCCCTGGAAGCGGATGAAGAGCGCCAGGGGGTAGGCGATCAACACCCCCAGGGCGGTGGCCATGCCGGCATAGAAAAAGGAGCGCAACAGGATCGGGCCGTAGAGCTGTAGCACCTCCAGGTAGGTGCTGAACCGCCAGCGAAACACCGTGCCCAGGCTGAAGCGATCCACCTGGTCGGAGAGGGAGAGCGGCACCAGAGCCAGCAGGGGCAGCAGATAGAGAAGGAGGAGCCAGAGCAGGCCCGGCAGGATCAGGGGCCAGGTGCCCCACCTGCGCCAGCCCTCAGGGTGGGGCTCAACCCTCTGTGATGCGGGCAAAGCGCTCCTCCCAGCGGGCCTCCTCCGTTTCGCTGAGGGGGCCAAACACATGCAGGCGCTGCTCCATGCCCTCCTCCGGGAACATGAGGGGATTGCGGGCCAGCTGGGCCGTGGCGGGATCGGCCGCCAACACCTCCTGCACGCCAACCACCGGGGAGATGTATTGAACCTGGGCGGCGATGCGGGCCGCCTGGGCCGGATCGTAGACCCAGTTGAGCCATCGGGCCACGGATTCGGGATGGCGCGCACCCCTGGGCATCAGCATCACATCCGCCCACTGGATGCCTCCACTTTCGGGCACCACAAAGCGCAGATCCGGCTGATCCACGGCCAGCTGGGCCACGTCTCCCGACCAGCCGATGCAGGCCGCCAGGTTCCCTGCCAGAAGATCCGTCTGGTAGTCGTTACCTGTGAAACGGCGAATCTGGCCGTCCCTGCGAGCCTTCTCCAGCCGGTCAAAGGATGGTGCCGCAGCCTCCCAGGTAGGGCGTGTGATGTCCTTGCCATCGGCGAGCATCAGCAGGCCCATGGTATCGCGCATTTCCAGCAGGGCCGAGACGCGACCCTTCAGGGCGGGATCGAAGAGATCGGCCATGCTGTTCAGCTCCCGACCCGTGGCCTTGATGTTGTAAACAAGGCCGGCGATCCCGGATTGCCAGGGCAGGGTATAGCGCTGTTTTGGATCCCAGGGCGGGGTGCGCAAGGAGGGGAGGAGATGCTTTGTGTTCGGCACCTGGGCCAGCGGCAGCGGATCTGCCCAGCCCAGGCCGATCAGCCGTTCCGCCATCCAGGAGGCGAGCACCACCAGATCCTGGGGCAGCGACCGCCCCGCGGCCAGCTCGGGACGGATGCGGGCAAAGAACTGCCGCACGTCATTGATGTCCTCGTTGTAGCGAACCCGGATGCCGGTGGCCTCCTCAAACCGGCGTACCGTGCCGGGGGTGCCGGCTCTGTCGGTGTCGATGTAGAGCGGAAAGGTGGAGATCACCAGCTCCTTGCCCTGCCCCGGGGCTGAACCACCCCCCGAGGTGCAGGCCTGCAGCAGGGGCTGGGCCAGGCTCGCGGCTCCGGCCGCCACGGCGAAGCGCTGCAGAAACCGGCGGCGGCTGGATCGGGAGAGGCCTGGGGTCATCAGGCATGCACCGGGCTCAAGGGCCGTCGCCCAGAGCGTGGGTGTGGGGCGGATCCCAGATGCACCAAAGCTCTTTCCCCGCAATAAGGTTGTCTGGAAGGTTAACGCTGGTGTCGATGGCCAACAGCGTCAGGGGCGACCCCATGGCCGCGAGCCGCACTTCGAGTGTGGGGCCGTGGAAGGCCACATCCACCACCCGGGCCCGCACCCCCTGCTCCTCCCCTGTGGGGGCGGTCTCCCTCAGCCGGAGGCGCTCGGGCCGCAGTAGGCGCCACCCCGAATCCCCGGCGGGGGGCAACAGATTGGCCGCGCCGATGAACTGCGCCACGGTGGCCGTGCGAGGCCGGTCATAGAGCTCCCGGGGCGTGCCCACCTGTTCCAGGCGCCCCTGGTGCATCACGGCGAGCCGATCACTGAGGCTGAGGGCCTCCTCCCGGTCGTGGGTCACGAGCAGGAAGGCGATGCCCACCTCCCGTTGAATGCGCTTGAGCTCGGCGCGCATGGCCTGCCGCAGGTTGGGATCCAGGGCGGCCAGGGGTTCATCCAGCAGGAGGGCAGCCGGGGCGTTCACCAGCCCCCGGGCGAGGGCGACCCGTTGCTGCTGCCCGCCCGAAAGCTCATGGGGAAGGCGGCGCACCAGCTCAGAGAGACCCACCACCTCCAGGGCCTGCCCCACCTGCAGGCGCACGTCCGCGGCTCCCAACCGCCGGGATCGCGGTCCGAACGCCACGTTGTCCCAAACGTTGAGATGGGGGAAGAGGGCATAGTTCTGAAACACCAGATTCACCGGCCGCCGATGGGGTGGTGCGCCGGTGACATCGCGACCCTGGAGAAGGATGCGGCCTTCCTGGGGCCGATCGAAGCCGGCGATGAGCCGCAGAGTGGTGGTCTTGCCGCAGCCGGAGACACCCACCAGGGAGAAGAATTCTCCCGGGGCGATGGTGAGATGGAGGTTGTGAAGTGCGGTGTGGGCACCGAAGCGCCGGCTCACCCCCTCGAGGGCGATCACCGGTTGCGGCCCTCGAGCGTCCGTCCCATCCAGCCCGGCGGGAACTCGGTTGGCGGAGGGTGCGGGGAACAGGGGCAACACGGCTGGGAGGCTTCGTTGGTTTAGCAGGATCTCCCTGTTGTGGGGTGCCCATGGCTAACACCAGGGAACACGGGCGCCGACCAACACACCATGTCTTCAGCGGAACAAGCGACGGATGTGGTGGTGGTGGGTGCTGGATTGTCAGGCCTGGTCTGCGCCCGCGCCCTTCAGCGCTCGGGCCTGGCCGTGCGCCTTCTGGAGGCCGAGAACCGCACGGGGGGACGGCTGCAGAGTTTCACCACCACCTGTGGAACGGTGGTGGATCTGGGCGGCCAGTGGGGCGGACCGACCCACCACCAGCTGGCCTCCCTGCTGGATGAGTTCCAGCTGCAGCGCTTTCCCTCCTTCTATGAAGGGGAGGGGGTCTTCCATTGGCAGGGGGACGCCCACCGGGCGGGCCTGGAGCACGATTACGCCAGCAGTGTGGTGTTCTTCCGGCCCGACGCCCTGCCCCTGCCGACGGATCAGATCGTTCAGACGCTGCAGCTGCAGCGGGAGTTTCTCCACCTGGTGGCCCAGGTGCCCGCCGCAGCCCCCTGGACCATGCCGGGGGCCATGCAGCTGGATCGCACGACCATCGCCTCCTGGTTGAGCCGCCGAAGGGCCTGTCCCCTGGCCCGCTACCCCTTCAACTGGCTCTGCCGGGTGGGCGGATCGGGAGGGTTTGATCCCTGGGAGAGCTCCATGCTCCACCTGGCCTGGACCCAGGCGGTCGCTCCCCAGCACGAAGGGCCGGAAAGCTGGCTGGTGGAGGGGGGCATGGGACAGGTCGCCCAACGGCTGACGGCAGAACTCACCCCCCGCCTCCAGCTGGGGGCTCCGGTGCGGGCCATCGAGGAAACGGCGGCCGGAGTGCGGGTGCACGTCCGCAGCAGCACGCTGGACGCCAGGGCCGTGGTGGTGGCCATCCCCCCGCCCCTGCGGCTGGGGATCCACTTCAGTCCCCCCCTGCCAGCGGCCCAGCGGGGATGGCTGCAGCGCTCGCCGATGGGAGCCATGGTGAAGGTGCTGGCCATCTATCCCGAGGCCTTCTGGCGTGGGGAGGGCCTCAGTGGGTTGGGGATCGGCACCCTGCCCACCCTGGAGCTCGTGGCCGACTCCTCACCCCCCGGGGGAAGGCCTGGCGTCCTGGCGGGATTCATTGCCGCCGAGCGGGCGGTGCAGTGGCAAGGGCAGACGGCCGAGACGCAGAAGGCGCAGGTGCTGGCGGATCTGGCCGCCTATTTCGGACCCAGGGCCGCCTCTCCCAGCCAGCTGATCCTCAAGAACTGGAACACCGAACCCTGGATCGGGGGAGCGTTCACAAGCTTCCTGATCCCCGGGGCCTGGCAGAGATACGGATCCAGCTGGCAGCAACCCCATGGGCGCGTGATCTGGGCCGGCACGGAGGCCTCCCTGCGATGGCCTGGGTATTTCGAGGGAGCCATCGAGGCCGGGCTGGCCGCCGCAGGAAAGGCGCAGGAGTGGCTCTGAGCTGGAGGATGATTCCTTCCACCCTTCCCTGTCCCCTTGCCCAACCCCATCGCCAGTGGCAACAGCGAGTGGGCCCTCGGCCTCACCCTGCTGGCCGGGCTCTCCACGGGCATCGGCAGCCTGATCGGCCTGGGGTCGAGCCGCAACAACCGCACGTTCCTCACCCTCTCCCTGGGCTTTTCCGCCGGCGCGATGGTGTTCGTGTCGATGGTGGAAATTCTTCCCAAGGCCCGGCAGGTGCTCACCCCCCTGCTGGGTCAGCGGGGGGGCTACGGAGCGGCCTTGCTGGCCTTTTTTGCGGGGATGGCGGCCATGGCCCTGGTGGATGGTTGGCTGCCGGTGCACGATCCCAGCGAGGCCATCGGGCAGCTCAGTCCAGCAGGGGGGGGAAAGCCAGCGGACCCCTCAACGCAGAGCCCGGAGCCGGCCCATCGCCGCCGCCTGCTGCGCATGGGGCTGTTCACCGCCCTGGCGATCGGCATCCACAATTTCCCTGAAGGCCTGGCTACTTTTCTGGGGGCCCTGTCCAATCCCCGCCTGGGGGTCAGCATCGCGGTGGCCATCGCCATTCACAACATCCCCGAGGGGTTGGCCGTCTCCGCCCCGGTGTATTACGCCACCCACAGCCGCCGCACGGCCTTCTGGGTGTCGTTTCTCTCCGGGTTGGCGGAGCCGGTGGGGGGGCTGCTGGGCTACCTGCTGTTTCGTTCCTTTCCCAACCCCCTGGTGTTCGGCCTGGTGTTCGCCGGCGTCGCGGGCGTGATGGTCTACGTGTCGCTCGATGAGCTCCTGCCCGCCGCCCGCGACTATGGGGATCACCACCTGGCCATCAGCAGCCTGATGATGGGCATGGCCGTCATGGCCCTAAGCCTGGTGCTGCTGGTCTGATGGCACGCACGGGCCTGGTCTGGGAGCCCCGCTGTCTGCTCCACCAGCCTGGGGTGGGCCATCCGGAATGTCCCCAGCGGCTGGAGGCCATCCGCAACGGCCTGGAGCAGGCCGGGCTCTGGCAGCGCTGTGAGCCGCTCGCGGCAAGGCCCGCCACCGACAGCGAGCTTCTGCGCTGCCATACGAAGCCCTATCTGAAGCTGGTGAGCGAGGAGATCGCCGCAGGACGGCGAACCTTGAGCACGGGCGACACCTCCCTTTCCCCTGATACGGAAGACGCTGCCCGCCTGGCGGCCGGGGGAGCGCTGGTGGCGGCGGAGGCGGTGATGGATGGCCGGTTGGAGAACGCTTTTGTCGCCGTGCGGCCCCCGGGACACCACGCCTCCAGCGATCAGGGCATGGGGTTCTGCCTGTTCAACAACGTGGCCCTGGCCGCCCGCCACGCCCAGGTGGCCCTGGGGTGCGATCGGGTGTTGATCGTGGACTGGGATGTGCACCACGGCAACGGCACCCAGGCCCTCTTCTGGCGCGACCCATCCGTGCTGTTCTTCAGCGTGCACCAGGCGCCCTTTTATCCCGGCAGCGGGGCGGCCAATGAGCGGGGAGCCGGCCCGGGCCTGGGCTTCACCATCAACTGCCCCCTGCCTGCGGGAAGCGGGGGGAAGGAGGTTCTGGCCGCTCTACAGGAGCACCTGGTGCCCGCCGCGGAGGCTTTCCGCCCCTCGCTGGTGCTGCTCTCCTCCGGGTTCGATGGGATGGCCGGGGATCCCCTGGCCCACCTCCAGCTGAAGGCAACGGATGTGGCCGATCTGACGTTGATCGTGAAGACCCTGGCTGCCCGCACCGCCGAGGGAAGGCTCGTCTCGCTGTTGGAGGGGGGCTACGGGTTGGGCAATCTCGCCAGAGGGGCTGCTGCCCATGTGGAGGCCCTGCTGGTTGGATAGAGCCTTCCCGAAGGCCTTTCCCATGGGGACCCTGCTTCTGACAGCCCTCTCCGCCCTCCTCGGCTACGGCCTCGGGAAAGGGGTGCCCCGTCTGGTGCAGAGGTCCGGCACCCTGGCCCGCCGGTCCCAGGCCACCCAGTTGGCCTTTGCCGGGTTGCTGCTCACCCCCTGGATCGTTGGGGCGGTGGGGGTGGTGTTGCTCTTCAGCAAGCCCTGGCTGCTTGTGCCCCTGGTGGGCTATGGGGCCGGCATGGCGTGGGGCCGACGCGGCATCGGGCTGTGA
>JAYKIG010000092.1:0-5253 GCA_035286045.1 Cyanobacteriota bacterium
GGGCAGAGGGTGACGCGCCGCTCGGAGTTGGTCATCACACCGCTCTTCTCGCTCCATTGAGCCGCCGGCAGGAGGAGATGGGCCACCTCGGCTGTTTCCGTGCCGGCATAGGCCTCACTGAGCACCACCAGGGGGCAGCGCGTGGCGGCGGCCCGCACCCGATCCAGCGACGGCAGGCTCACCAGGGGGTTGGTGGCTGCCACCCACCAGAGTCCCAGCTCGCCACGCTCCATCGCCTCGATCTGCTCCCACACCGCAAGCCCGCGCTGGGGGCTGATGGAGCCCGGGGGGAAGCCCCAGTGCCGCTCCACCTCCTGCCGATGCTGGGGATGGGCCACGCTGCGGTACCCGGGCAGGAGCTGGGCCAGGCCCCCAACCTCCCGGCCACCCATGGCATTGGGCTGGCCGGTGAGGGAGAAGGGACCCGCCCCCGCACGGCCGATCTGGGCGGTGGCCAGATGGAGATTGATCAGTCCGGCCACGGTGGCCGTGCCCTCACTGCTCTGATTCACCCCCATCGACCAGAGGCTGAGCACCCCGGCCGACTGCGCCCACCACTGGGCCAGCTGGCGCAGATCCGCCTCGCCGATGCCGCAGAGCTGGCAGACCCGCTCCGGGGTCCATTGCCGCCAGAGGGCAGCCAGGGCATCGAAGCCCTCGGTATGGGCGGCGATGAAGGCCTGATCCAGGGCCTGTTGCTCCAGGAGCAGATGGCCCAGGCCATGGAGCAGCACCAGATCGGTGCCGGGGCGGATCGCCAGGTGCAGATCGGCCGTTTCGGCGGTGGCCGTGGCCCGGGGATCCACCACCACCAGCCGGAGGGAACCGGGCTCCTTCCGCTGGCGCTTGAGCAGCCGCTGAAACAGCACCGGGTGACATTCGGCGGTGTTGGTGCCGATCAGCAACACCAGATCGGCCAGGTCGAGGTCGTCGTAGCAACAGGGGGGACCATCGGAGCCGAGACTTCGGGCATAGCCAGCCACCGCCGAGCTCATGCAGAGCCGGGAGTTGGCATCGAAGTTGTTGCTGCCCAGGGCACCCTTGAGCAGCTTGTTGGCCACGTAGTAGTCCTCCGTGAGGAACTGGCCGGAGCCGTAGATCGCCAGGCCCTGCGGTCCCTGGTTTGCCAGGGTGGAACGGATGCGAGCGACGAGCAGTTCAAACGCCCGCTCCCAGCTGATCGGGGTGAAGGGCTCATGCAGCCGCTCCCGCCACTGGGGAGTGATCAGGCGGTTGTGGTGAAGGGTTTCAGCCACGGTGGCTCCTTTCACGCACACCTGGCCGAGGGAGGAGGGATGGTGACGATCTCCGCGCACACCCCAGGGATCCGCGGCCGCCGTGGGGCCTGAAGGGGGTTTCAACTCCAGGCCACAGCCCACGCCGCAATAGGGGCACTGGCTGCGGATGGGGCCAGGGTTGCAGGGCTCGGGGGAAATGGGCGGGGGCAGACCAGGTTCAGCCGGATGATGTATTCGACCAAGCCCGCCAACCCTGGCTTTGTAGTGACTGATACATGCAATGGGTGCATGGGTTCCGGGGCCGCCGCGGCCGCTAGCACCAGCCATCATTGGCCCATGGAACCTTCCCCCCTCACCCATCTCGACGCCCGCGGAGCGGCCCGCATGGTGGATGTGGCCGATCGGCCAGCAACCGATCGCAGCGCCTGTGCCGAGGGCTATCTCCGCATGGCGCCGGCCACCCTCGCCCTGGTGCTGGAGGGCAACGCTCCCAAGGGCGACGTGCTGGCGGTGGCGCGGGTGGCGGCGATCCAGGGAGCGAAGCGCACGGCCGAACTGATCCCCCTCTGCCATCCGTTGCCCCTGGCGGGGGTGACGGTGAGCATCGCGCCCAGTGCCGATGGCCTGGGCCTGCGCCTCGAGGCCAGCACCCGCACCACGGCCCCCACCGGAGTGGAGATGGAAGCCCTCACCGCCGTGCAGATTGGCCTGCTCACCCTCTACGACATGCTCAAGGCCGCCGATCCCGCCATGACCATCGGGCCGGTGCGGCTGCTGGAGAAACATGGCGGGCGCCGCGGCAGCTGGAGGCATCCCGGGCAGGCCGACGCTCTGGCCCACAGCCATGGCTGAACCCTTCCCTCCCGAGGGACTCCCCCTGGCGGAGGCGCGGCAGCGGGTGCTGGCGGCGCTCACACCCCTCGACGGCCTGGAGAGACGGCCCCTGGCCGCCTGCCTGGGTCGGGTGAGCGCCGAGGACTGCGTCGCCAGCGAGGCGGTGCCGGGGTTCCGCGCCGCGATCATGGATGGGTATGCCGTGGCCGATGGGGTGCTCCCGGCGCAGGGGGCCCGCTGGCGGTTGGTGGGCCGGAGCGCCCCGGGCGTGCCCTTCCCCGGGGTTCTGGCTGAGGGGGAAACCATTCGCGTGCTCACCGGAGCCCCCCTCCCGGATGGAGCCGCCCGGGTGCTCCCCCAGGAGCTGGTGCAACGGCAGGGAGACTCCCTGCTGCTCTGCGGGGAAGCAGGGATGAACCCGTGGATCCGGGCCGCCGATGAGGAGGCGGCACCAGGCCAGCGGCTGCTGGAGGCGGGGGTCCGGCTGGGGCCGGCCCACCTGGGACGTCTGGCGAGCTGCGGGGTGGCCACCCTGGCGGTGGGTCGCCGGCCCCGGGTGGGGCTGTTGATCAGCGGTGATGAGCTGGTGGCCGCCGGCACTGCCAGGAGGCCGGGCACGATCTGGGAAAGCAACGGCACCCTGCTGGAGGCCCTGCTGGTGCAGCTGGGCCATGGGGTGGCGGAGCGGCGGGTGGTGGCCGACGAGCCGGTGGCCCTGGCAGCGGCCCTGGAGCAGCTTGCAGCGGGATGCGATGTGGTGGTGAGCACGGGCGGCGTGTCGGCAGGCGATGCCGATTGGATCCGTCCCCTGCTGGAGGAGAGGGGGACGGTGGACTTCTGGAAGCTGTTTCTCAAACCCGGTCGGCCCTTCGCCTTCGGCCAGCTGGGCGGCAAGCCCTTTTTCGGCCTCCCGGGCAATCCGGTGGCAGCGGCGATCACCGCCCTCCAGCTCCTCTGGCCTGCCCTGGAGGCCCTGGAGGGCACCGAGCCGGCCCTGCTGCCCCGGCTGCAAGTGCAGCTTGAAACAGCCCTCAAGCGGGGCCCGGGCCGGCCCGAGCTGGCCCGGGCCCGGTTGGTGGTGGGAGCCGAAGGTGAGCTGCTGGCCAGGGTGGAAGGCAGCCAGGCCTCCTCCCGCATCGGTTCGCTCCAGGGGGCTGACCTGCTGCTGGAAATCCCGGCGGATCAGGGCTATCTGGAAGCGGGAACCCGGCTCTGGGCCCAGCTGCTGCGCTTGCCTCTGCTGTAGAGCAGGCCCTGTCAGGAGGGCCGACCGAGGGGTGGGTGACCCGCCAGCGGGGTGTTTCCGGCCACCCAGGTGCCCGTGCCACCGCTCCACTCCCGCTTCCAGAAGGGCGCCTCGTGCTTGAGGGCTTCCAGCAGCTCCTGGCAGCAGCGCTGGGCTGGTCCTCGCCGGTCGGCGAAAGCGGCCACCACCACGATGGGTTCGCCCGGAAGGATGGTGCCCACCCGATGCGCCACCCCCACGGCCTCCACCCGATGAAGCTCTGCCATGGAGCGGGCCAGCTGCTCCAGCAATCGCTCGCTCATGCCCGGGTAGTGCTCCAGCTCCAGGGCTTCGAGAGGAAGCCCCGCCGTCGTGGTGCCCCGCACCCGGCCCACGAAGAGGCTCATGGCCGCTGGAGCGGGGCCCATGGCGGGCCAGATCTCCTCCTGCCACTGCTCCACCAGCTGGAAGGGAGCCAGGGGAGCCAATGCGAGGCTGCTGCGCACGGTTGGCCGGCGGCGGGCGTCGCTGGCATGCACCTCAGCCACCGGTGATCGGTGGCAGAAAGGCCAGCTCATCGCCTTCCACCAGGGGCGCATGGGGGGAGGTGAACTCCTGGTTGATGGCCACCCGCACCCCGCCGGGAAGGGCCTCACCACCAGATCCATCTGCGGCGGCCGCGGGCCCCAGCAAGTCCAGGCCGAGTTGGCGCCAGAGCGCCAGGGGGGTGGCCTTCGCGCCGTTGGTGCAGACCGACTGCTCAGCCCATCCGGCGGCCTCCCGCAGGGAGCCGAACAAACGCACCCGGATCGTGGCGCCACTGGCTTCGGGGCCCGACATCACACTGCTGGTTGCAGGACCTTCATTCTGTGGCAGGGTCTCCAGGGTGCGGCAGGCCTTTGCCCGATGGAAGGGCCGAACACAATGGGGCAACCCCTTGGAGGCACCTCGTGAGCCTTGCCATTGCCCTGCTCACGGTGTCGGACACCCGCACCCTGGCCACCGACCCCTCAGGCGATGCCCTGCAGGAGCGCCTGGAGACGGCGGCTCACCGGCTGGTGGAGCGGCGGATCGTGCCCGACGATCGTTACCGCATCCGGGCTGAAGTGAGCCGCTGGATCGCCGATCCCGCCGTGCAGGTGGTGATCAGCTGCGGCGGCACGGGGCTGGCGGGCCGGGATGGCACTCCCGAAGCGGTGGCTCCCCTGCTCGACAAGACCATCGACGGGTTCGGCGAGCTGTTTCGGGTGCTGTCCTTTGAAACCATTGGCACCAGCACCCTGCAGAGCCGCTGTCTGGCAGGGGTGGCCAATGGCACCTTGATCTTTGTGCTGCCCGGCTCCCTCGATGCGGTGCAAACCGCCTGGGACCGGCTGATCGGCGCCCAGCTGGACAGCAACACCCGACCCTGCAACCTAGTGCAACTGCTCCCCCGGCTGCGGGAATCGCCCGATCAACCGGCAGGAAGTTTACGGCAACTGCCCTAACTCACCATCTGCTGCCAGGGTAAAGAGCCAACGACTGCGAAACCGAGGATCCAATCCGCCTGGCGCGGCTGTAGGGGTTCCTCTGTACACCTAACGCTGGCCATCACCTGCCCGCAGTGAGCTCAGGCAGGAAGCAGAGACGCCCCGGATGCGGCTCAGGTGAATGGCATGGTTAGTTTGCGTCATGGTAGCCATCCAACAACTCGCCAACCTCCGCCTTCAGCACGATCAGGTCTGAGTAGACAAGCCCGAAAACGGCATCGTCATCAACTGCTCCATAATCATGAGCAAGCAGGTTTCGAAAATCAACAATCGCGCGAGAATTGGATATGGAACTAAACAGCGGTAACTGCCAGGAAAGATGACGCCCCTGCCGCCCATCAGGCAGCCCTTGCCAAGGTAGCCGACCGAGGTACGTTTTCTTCTGGTGGAGGATTGATCCATATCACCTCCGGCTGACGCCAACAAC
>JAYKIG010000093.1:0-5225 GCA_035286045.1 Cyanobacteriota bacterium
CCGCACGCAGCTTCAGCTCCGCCTCCAGCTCCTCCAACGCCACCAGCTCCTGCACCTGCCGTCCCAGCGTGATCTCCTGCTCATGGGTCAGCAGGGGCACCCGGCCGATGTCGCGCAGGTAGGAGCGGACCAGATCCGCATCCATGGAGGGAAGCTCACGAGCCGGCGGAGTCACGGTGGTGACCTCGGTGAGCTCAGCAGGCAACAGATCGACGGAGGAGAGGGGGCCCATCGGCCGGAACCTAAAGATGTGTGAAGCCTAACCTAACGAAGTGTAAATGTCTCTCATCTTGCGGATTCGGGGCCAGCCTGTCTGCCGCTCAGGGACTGGCAAAGCGCTCCAACAGCCAGGACGCTGTCTGGAGGTAGATGAACACCCCGGCCACATCGGTGGCCGTAGCAATGAACGGTGCGGACATCAGGGCTGGATCGAGGCCGAAGTGGTTGAACAGAAGGGGGAGTGCCGAGCCCGCCGTGGCGGCGAGGGTGGTGATGGCCAGGAGGCTGATCCCAGCAGCCCAGGCCACAACCCAGTTATGGGACACGTAACCCGCCCAGGGCACCACCACAAACATCATCAACAGTCCCAGCAGGGCACCGGCCACCGCCTCCCTGCCCACGGCCATCGCCGGACCCAGGGACTGGATGCGCTGGGTGCTCAGGCCCCGGATCACCACGGTGGAACTCTGGGCCCCCACGTTGCCCCCCGTGCCAATGAGCAGGGGGATGAAGGCCGCGAGCACCACCACCCTCTTGAGAACCGCATCCTCGGAAGCGATCACGGCCGAGGTGGCGGTATTGGCCAGCAGGAGCACCAGCAACCAGACCACCCGCCGGCGGGCCACGGTGAAAAGGTTGCTCTGGAAGTAGTCATCCTCATCGCCGGCCTGCAGAGCGCCTGCGGCGTAGATGTCCCGCGTGGCTTCCTGCTGGATCACATCGATCACATCGTCCACTGTGACGATGCCCACCAGGCGTTGCTCCCGGTCCACCACGGGCACCGCCAGAAAGTCGTACCGCTGAATCAACCGAGCCACCTCCTCCTGATCGGTGTCCGTGGAAACGCTCACCACCTCGCGGGTCATCACATCCCCCAGACGCTCCTCCGGCTCAGCTGTCACAAGGTCACGGAGGGAGAGGATGCCTGTGAGGTGACGGGATGCATCGGTCACGTAGAGGCTGTAGATGGTCTCCGTATCCCGGGCGCGGCGCCGCACGATCTCCAGGGCCTGGGTGGCCTTGTGAAACTCCTTGAGATCAATGAATTCCGTGGTCATCAGACGCCCGGCGGTGCCGCTCTCGTAACCGAGCATCTGGGCCGTGATGCGGCGCTCCGCCGGACTCAGCTCCGCCAGCAGGCGCCGCACCACCTTGGCCGGCAGCTCATCAAACAGCCTCACCCGGTCATCTGGCGACATCTCCTCCACCAGCTCCAGCACTTCCCCGGAGCGCAGGCGCTCCAGGAGACTTTGCTGCACGGCCGGCTCGAGATATTCGTAGACCTCGATGGCCTCATCCTTGGGCAACAGGCGAAAGGCCAGGGCCTGCAACGTGGTGGGCAGGTTGCCGATCGCTTCGGCCCCATCCACAGGTTGCACGGGTTTCAGGAGCACCTTGGCCCCGTCGTAGTTGCCCGCTTCAAGGAGAAGCTGGAGGTGATGAGCGAGGACTTCAGCGCCGCCGGAGGGTTCGCTCATGGCACCACCTAACCCAGAAGCCAGCCCCGGGTCTGTCGGCCCGATGGCCCTGTGGTCGCCACCAGCAGCCAACGGCGGCCGCCTGGCTCCAGCCAGGTTCGCAGCACGCGCATGGGCATGCCAGACTCCAGACAGGTGAGCACTGGGGCCTGGCGGCGGGGAGACGCCAGCAGTGAACAGCTTCTCAGGCTGAGCAGGGGCTCCTGGGCAGACTCCCGGCGCCTGAGTTCAGGCAAACGACGCTCGGCCCCACCGGCGGGAAGGGCCGCAGGGGCGATCAAGGCAAAGCCGAGAAGGGCGGCCCAGGTGAGGGCTGGGGGGTAGGGGCGGAACAGGGGCATTCAGATGTCTAGTTGCGCAAAATCCAGCTCGGCACTGTGGGCTTCAATGAATTCCCGGCGCGGGGCAACCTTGTCGCCCATGAGGATGGTGAAGATCCGATCCGCCTCGGCCGCATCCTCAATTTCCACTCTCTTCATCATCCGCGTCGAGGGATCCATGGTGGTTTCCCACAGCTGCTGGGGCATCATTTCACCCAAGCCCTTGAAGCGTTGGATGGTGTAGTTGGCCTTCTCACCAAAAGCGTCAAGAGTTTTTCGCAGATCGGATTCGTTGTAGCAATAAGTGTGATTTTTCCCCCGCTCCACTTTGTATAGAGGTGGGCAAGCGATGTAAATGTAACCACCTTCCACAAGGGCCCGCTGATAGCGGTAGAAGAAGGTGAGAAGAAGGGTACGAATGTGAGCCCCATCCACATCCGCATCCGTCATAATCACAATGCGGTGATAGCGCAGGTTTTTTTCTTCAAACTCTTCTCCTTTGATTCCCAACCCTAAGGCGGTGATCAGAGCCTGAATTTCTGTGTTTTTATAAATTTTTGAGTCGTCGGTTTTTTCGATATTGAGAATCTTGCCCCGCAAGGGAAGAATGGCCTGGAAACGCCTGTCTCTACCCTGCTTTGCCGATCCACCAGCGGAATCTCCCTCAACGATGTAAATCTCTGAATCGCTGGGATCGCGGGAACTGCAATCTGCCAGCTTGCCTGGGAGGGTGGAACTTTCCAGAACGGATTTGCGTCGCACCAGCTCCCTGGCACGCCGGGCCGCCTCTGCTGCATTGAAAGCCTGGATGGCTTTTTCCAGGATGAGATCAATCACAGAAGGGTGGAATTCAAGGTATTCACCCAGAGCTTCCCCCACCAGGGTGTCCACAATTCCTCGGACTTCGGTATTGCCCAATTTTGTTTTTGTTTGACCCTCAAATTCAGGATCAGGCACCTTGACGGAGAGAACAGCAGTGAGGCCTTCGCGGATATTCTCACCAGCAAGATTGGCATCATTTTCCTTGCGCTTGCCACGCTTCTTGGCAAAGGCGTTCAGGGTGCGGGTCAGAACGGTCTTCAGACCTTCAATGTGGGTGCCGCCATCGATGGTGCGAATGTTATTTGCAAAGCCAAAGATATTGTCAGAGTAAGCATCAATGCACCACTGCAATGCCGCCTCCACTTGAACGTTGTCCTTCTCGGAATTAACATATATAATATCTGGGTGCAAAGGATCTTTCTCGGCATTCATATAGGCAACATATTCCTTGATACCCCCCTCGTAGTGGTAAACCTCTTCATGCACCTCCTCCTGACCCCGGGTGGGGCGCTCATCACGAAAAACGATGCGCACTCCTCCATTCAGGTAGGCCAATTCTCTGAGGCGAGCGGCCAGGATCTGGTAATCGAATTCAATGCCACCGGTGAAAATCTCGTGGTCCGGCAGGAAACGCACCCGGGTGCCTGTCTGCTTGGGTTCCTCAGCTGGCTTGGCGACCAGGGAGCCGATGGGTGTCCCACGCTCAAACCTTTGATTGTGCTCCTGGCCCTGGCGAAGAACGGTGACCTCCACCCACGCGCTGAGGGCATTGACCACGGAGATTCCAACCCCGTGGAGCCCCCCGGACACCTTGTAACCACCCGAGCCGAACTTCCCGCCCGCGTGAAGCACAGTCAGCACCGTTTCCAGGGCACTCTTTCCGGTGCGCGGATGGATATCGGTGGGAATGCCGCGTCCGTTGTCGGTCACACTCGCCGAACCATCCTCGTGCAGGACGACCGAGATCTCGTCGCAATGGCCGGCGAGGGCCTCATCGACCGAGTTGTCCACCACCTCATAAACAAGGTGATGGAGGCCCCGCGGCCCCGTGGAGCCGATATACATTCCAGGCCGCTTACGAACCGGCTCCAGGCCTTCCAGCACTTGGATCTGTTCGGCGCCGTAGGCGGATTGGACTCGCGAGGCGTCGCTCATGCGAAGGCGGGTCTCAAAGGGGAGGGAGGGGCTGAAATGTCGGGAGACTCCAACAGCCAGGTTGGGCCGCAGAAGCGCCGCTGATAAGGCTTGGGCGGAAAACGGCTTTGGCTTGGGGCTTAATCTACCATTCGCGTCTCCCTGCGCCAGCCAGCCGCTTCTGAGACCGCATTCTAGGTAGGGATGCATCGTCCCTTGTGGGGAGGTCCCGATGGGAGCCGGGCAGGCCCCAGAGTGAAGGGATGACATCGTCTTCTGCCCCATCCACCGATACCGCCAGCCGGGGAGGCCTCGTGGTGGCCCTGATGGGGCCGACCGCCAGCGGCAAGACGGCTCTGGCCCTCGAGCTGGCGGAAACGCTGAATCTGGTGGTGATCAGCGTGGACGCCCGCCAGGTGTACGTGGGCATGGACATCGGCACGGCCAAGCCCACCATCCAGCAACGGGAGCGGGTGCGACACGAACTCCTCGACCTGCGTTCCCCTGCCCAACCCCTCACGCTGCAGGAGTTTCTGCCCCTGGGGCGAGCCGCCATCCGAGCCGAACTGGAGCGCTGCGGTCTCGCCCTGCTGGTGGGTGGCAGCGGGCTCTATCTGCAGGGTCTGCTCCAGGGCCTCACTCCCCCCGCCGTGCCTCCCCAGGCCCAGCTCCGCCATCAGTTCAGGGCCATCGGTCAACCGCTTTGCCACGCCCTGTTGCAAAGCTGCGACCCCTTGGCCGGCTCCCGCATCGCCCCTGCGGACATCTCTCGCACCCAAAGGGCTCTGGAGGTGTTCTATGCCACAGGCCAGACCATCTCCTCCCAACAAAAACGCATCCCTCCGCCCTGGTCCATCCTCGAGCTGGGGCTGGATCCTGACGACCTGCCCCAGCGGATCGGCCAGCGCACAAAGGAGATGTTTGCAGCAGGACTGGTGGCGGAAACCGCCGACCTGATCCACCGCCATGGGGACAGCTGCCCCCTCCTCGACACCATGGGGTATGCGGAGGCGCGGGGCCTGTTGCGGGGGGACCTGGAGGAGAGCCAGGCCATCGCCTTGACAGAACAGCGCACCCGTCAGTACGCGAAACGGCAACGCACCTGGTTTCGCCGCCAACACCGGGCCCTCTGGCTCAAAGGTGAGGATCTGATGCAACAGGCCCTCATGGCCTTGAAGGGGTCACAGCAAGGTTTAGGGTGAAGAGCAATCCGCCCTTTTGAATGCCTCCCCGCCCCCGCGTAGACCGCCGT
>JAYKIG010000094.1:0-4174 GCA_035286045.1 Cyanobacteriota bacterium
CGGTGGCCTTCGGCATGGGCGTCGATCGGGGAGATGTGGGATTGGTGCTCCATCTCCACCTGCCCGCGAGTGCGGAGGGCTATCTGCAGGAATCGGGCCGGGCGGGGCGAGACGGCCAGCCCGCCCATTGTTTGCTGCTCTTCTCCCCAACGGATCGGGAGCGCCTGGGCTGGGCCATCCGATCGGGAGGGGCCGATGCGGCCGATGGGGCTGATCCGGAAGGGCAGCGCCTGGAAGTGGCCCAGCGGCAGTTGCGGCGTATGGAAGCCATTGCCGAGGGAGAGGCGTGCCGGGAGCAGGCCCTGCTGCGGGCCGTTGGGGAGGTGGTGGATCCCTGCGGGCGTTGTGATGGCTGCACAAGGTCTAGAGCCACCCAGGATTGGTCTGCCCAGGCGGCTGTGCTGCTGGACGTTCTTCAGGAGAAAGGAGGACACACCCTGAAGAGCCTGGTAGACCAACTGGACGGGGGGAAGGACGGGAACGCCGAGATGTGGAGCTGGCTCAGCCGCAGGCTCGTGGAAGAGAATCTCATCGGCGAGAGCGATGACGGCTTTCAGCGGCAATGGATCAAAAGCTCAGGACTCCACTTCCTTCGCTCTCCCTGGCCCCTGCACTGGCAGGGGCCAGGGAGAGCGGATTCAGCCGCCGCGGCGTGAGCAGAAGTCGTTCACCAGTTTGGTTTCTCCTGCGGAGACGGGGTCATTCCAGGTGCCCCATTGGCCAGCCACGTTGGTGGCGTTGATTTTGCGGGCGCCGCAGTTGATGGAGGTGTAAAGGGCTTCGCCCTTCGCATTGAGGGTGGCGGCCACCATGCTGCCGCCCATGGGCTGCCAGCTGGTCCAGTCCACCTGCAGGGGGCCATAGGCCCGCCAGTCGCTCTTGCCGGTGGCTGCCTCCTGGACGGGCGTTACGGCAGGGCGTGGCGCCACGGCCACGGTGGCGGGAGCCGGCTTGGGTTGGGCCGTCACCGTGGGACGGGGTTGTTGCTGGGGCTGGGGAAGGGCGGCTGTGGTTTGGGGCTGTGGTTTGGGCTTGGCGATCGCGGGCTGGACGCTGGGGCGGGCGGCCGCAGGAGGGTTGCCCTTCAGCTTCAGGGTGCTGCCGGCATGCACGTTGTTGGGATCGCTGATGGTGTTGAGGGCCACCAGCTGGCTCAAGGGCAAGCCATAGCCCCTGGCGATGGCGGACAGGCTTTCGCCCTTGCGCACCACATGCTCGCTGGCCCCAGAGGCGTAGCTGAAGTTGGTTGGTTTGGGCGTTGTGGTACGAGCACCCTTGAGCTTCAGCACCTGGCCCGCCTCTACGTGGTTGGGGTTTTTCAGGCTGTTGATGGCCATCAGGGTGCTCACCGGCACCCCGTGGCGATCGGCGATCGCCGAAAGGGTTTCCCCTTGCCCCACGGTCACCGTTGTGGAGGATCCGCCCCTGGCCGAGACCCCCTGACTGGTGCTGACGCCATGGGGGAGCTTCAGCTGGGTGCCCGCTTCAAGGTGGTTGGGATTCTTGATTTTGTTGATCTCAATTAGCTTTTGCACACTCACGCCAAGGCGATCGGCGATTTCAGAGAGGGTTTCTCCAGGTTGCACCCGCACGGCTCCTGCCATGGAGGGCAGGGGAAGGACCAGGGCGAGGGCCAGGACGGCAGGGGCACAGCGCATGGGATTGGTCATTCATTGCTCGGCGCACGTTAAGGAGCCTTTCCCTCGCCATCCAGTCCCCTGGAGTGGTTTGGGAGCAAATTCGCCGCTCAGGATCCCAGCAACCGTTTGAGGAGAGGTAATTTCCCGGCGTAGGGCGGGTAACGAAAGGGCAGATCGGGCCAGAAGCTTCGCTGCAGAATGCTTCGCTGGTGGGAAAAGGTGAGGAAGCCCGTGTGGCCGTGGTAGGCCCCCATCCCGCTCTCCCCCACGCCCCCGAAGGGCAACTGGGGGGCCGCCACCTGCAGCACAACGTCATTAAAGACCAGGCTGCCCGAGCTGGTGCGGGATCGCAGCTGCTCCCGGTCCTGGGACCGCTGGCTGAAGAGATAGAGGGCGAGGGGTTTGGGGCCCGCCTGCACCCGACGGATGGCCCCCTTCAGGTCGGGCACGGTGACGATCGGAAGCAGGGGACCAAACAGTTCCTCTTGCATCAGAGGGTCCTGCCCGGGATCGTTTACCTCCAGCAGGGTGGGCTCGATTCTTCGTTGTTCCCGGTCGATGCGGCCCCCCACCAGCACCTGCCCCCGCTCCTGGGCTCCCTTGAGGAGATCCGCCAGACGGTCGAAGTGCTGCAGATTCACCAGTCGGCCCAGATCCGGGCTGGAGAGAGGCTCGGGGCCATAGAGCCGGCCGATTTCCGCAGCCATGGCGGCCACGAGGGGCTCCCGCATCTCGGGCACCACCAACAGATGGTCTGGGGCGACGCAGGTTTGGCCCCCATTGAGCCCCTTGCCCCAGATCAGCCGCCGCGCCGTTGGGACCAGGGGGGCATCGGCCAGCACGATGGCCGGACTTTTCCCCCCTAGCTCGAGGGTGAGGGGCGTGAGGTGCGGGGCGGCGGCCGCCATGATCAGCCTGGCCACCCGGGCTCCGCCTGTGAAGAAGATATGGTCGAAGCGGTGCTCCAGCAGCTGGGCGGCCGCCTGGCCATCCCCCTGCACCACCTGCACGGTGCCGGCCGGAAAGGCCCCCTGGAGCAGGCGCGCGATCAGATCTGAGGTGTGCGGGGCCAGCTCCGAGGGCTTGACCACTGCGGTGTTGCCCGCCGCCAGGGCGCTCACCAGGGGCTGGAGGCAGAGCTGGAACGGATAGTTCCAGGGCCCCACGATCAGCACGCAACCCAGGGGCTCGGGGCGCACCTGGGCCCGGGCTGGCCAACTCCAGGGCGGCAGCTGGATGGCTTGCCCAGCCATCCAGCGTTTCAGGTGGCGTCGGGTGTGGCGGAGCTCTTCCTGCACGCCGGCGAGTTCCACATAGGCCTCCAGCGGGGGCTTGCCCAGGTCCTCGGCCAGGGCCTCCAGCAGGGCCGATTCTGCTCCTGCCAGCAGGCCCTGGAGCCTTTCCAACTGCTCCATCCGCCATGGGAGCGGGCGAGTGGTGCCCTCCAGCACGGGCTGGCGCATGGTCTCCACCGAGGGGGAGAGCGGGGGATGGTCGACCATGGGGATCATGGGCAGCTTTGCTGGGCCACCATCTGCCTTAGGGCGTTGAGCTCTGGCTCACTGGGCCCTTCGTGGGCAAAGAGGAGGGCGGTGGCCAGGGAGCGGTCGCCCCTGGCAAGCAGGCCATCGATGGCTGGAAGCCAGGCCTGGGGTCTCCCCTGAAGGGATTGGAGAAGCCGATCGCCCTCCCGCATACGCCCTGGGTCAGCCCCGACCAGTTGGATGGTGCCGTAGTGGTCGGCGTTGGCTCCAACGGGTCGCAATCGGATCGTGAAGGCCTGCCTGGGCTTCAGTGGGGGCAGGGGCCAGGCCAAGGGGCCCTGAAGCGCCTCCCCCGCCAGGGAGCGCCAGGTCCAGAGCGCGGTCGTACCCCGTTCGATGCGCAGTTCGGCCAGGGGTTCCCGCACGAACAGGGTGGGACGGCTGAGGGGACTCTGGGCTCTGGGGATTGCTTGGGGGCTGGTGGTGGCCTCCAGGGAGGGTGCCAGCACGCAAATGTCTGGGATGGCCGGCCGGGCTGGCGGGGGCAGGACTGCACCGAGCACCCCCGCCAGGAGCAGGGCCGATTTAGTAGCGATCGCCACAGTCGAGCCCTGGGACGGCTGCATAGGTTTTTTTTGCGGATCCCTCCTTGGGACTGCAGAGACCCGTTCGCTGGGAGGTGCACCTGATGGGCTGGAAAGAGCTTGAGTGCGCAGCGCCACTGACCGATCCCCTCGAAGGGCCCTCCAGAGCGGAGGGTGCGGGGGTGCTGCCATCGGAGGTGGTGCGGGTGCCGGTGCAGGCCATTCTGTACCTGCAGCCGATGGCGGAGAACGGAAAGGAGGATCGCCCCAAGCCCAGGGGCCATGCTCTGCCGTTCGGCCACGTGCGCTACAGACAATGACCTCTGGAACTGGAACGTCTCAGGAAGCCCTTGACGAGACTTGAACTCGTGACCTCTCCCTTACCAAGGGAGTGCTCTACCGCTGAGCTACAAGGGCATGTGGAAAGGTGGGCCGGGTTGGATTTGAACCAACGTAGGCAGAGCCA